>NZ_BLAY01000052.1 GCF_020521235.1 Microseira wollei NIES-4236
AACGATCCTGGTAGGGAACATCAATAACCTTGGCGCTGAACGAGAAGCTTTTTTGCTGTTCCCTACAATCAATGTTGCTCGAAAAGATGCAATTGGAAACGATATGATATCAACGATCCTGGTAGGGGCACGGCATCAATAGACTTTGCGCTAAACTCGAAGGTTTTCTGCCGCCGTGCCCCTACGATCGATGTTGATCAAATAGATGCAATTGGAAACGATATAACACCCACCTATTCCGCTCGTTTCCTCCTTTCTAATAGATTCTTGGCGAATTTCCTCACCTGCTCATCTGGATCGTTGTCTGCGCGATCGCGTAACAAGTCTAAGGTTTGGGGATGGTCGTGATAGTATCTGACAATTGCCTCCAGAGCGGTTTTCCGGGGATTGGTTAGACGCTCATCATCGCTTGTAAAAGGATCGTTTAGGGCGCGATCGCACAACAACTCAAACATCCCAGGCGTATCTTTCCAACCACGGGCGAGTTCTTCCACCGCCACATGGCGCACCCAATGATCCGCATGGTTTTCCGCCCAGTCTTTCAGCAGAATCAAGGTATCCGGGTCATCTTTCCAACTACGGGCAAGTGCTTCCACCGCCGCACCGCGCACAATCCAATCCACATCGTTTTGCGCCCGGTCTTTAAGCAGAATCAAGGTATCCGGGTCATCTTTCCAACCACGGGCGAGTCCTTGCACCGCTGTATTGCGTACAGCGTATTTCGCATCGTTTTGCGCCCGGTCTTTAAGCAGAATCAAGGTATCCGGGTCATCTTTCCAACCACTGGCGAGTTCTGCGACCGCGAAAACGCGCACAATCCAATACACATCGTTTTGCGCCCGGTCTTTAAGCAGAATCAAGGTATCCGGATCATCTTTCCAACCACGGGCGAGTCCTTGCACCGCCGCACAGCGCACAAGACCATTCGCATCGTTTTGCACCCGGTCTTTAAGCAGAATTAAGGTATCCGGGTCATCTTTCCAGTTCCGCGCGATCGCCCGCACGGCTGAATGTGGTACATAAGACTCGGAATCAAATTGCATACAGGATTTTAGCCAGGGCAGGGTTTCTGGATCATCTTTCCAGTTAATGGCGATCGCCATCAAAATTGCAGTAGCCGCTTCTTCATTAAACCTGTACGGATATTCCGCTTCAACTTCTTTTTTCAACACTTGTAGCAGTCGAGTTGCAACAGGAGCGATCGCGCTTCTATTCCTCACTTCTGCCAAACAATTCGCTGCCAGTAAAAGGTTGCTAATCCCTTCCTTTTTCAGTAGTCCATTCCAATCCAGAAAATCACGCCGATCAATTTTCTGCTCCAACAGATACTCAATAATTTCCCCAACGAACTTGGCATCAATCATCCCGCAAATCAGCAACAACACTTCATGCCAAGATTCATCTTGCCAGTGCTTACCAAAAACATCATTAATTAGCCCCTCCAGCGCCAGCGTTTGCGTCTCTTTAAACTGCCAGACAAACTCCCAGGCACAGAAATATTCCAGAAACGTGCGATGGACAAAAGCATAACTATTCGCACCCAGATAGCACAAAATAAAATTGCGGATTCGCAATTGCTTGATCGTCAAGCGGGCGATATCTCTTGCTTGCGGCACCTCTTTAATTGTTTTCAAATAGTTGGTCAGGATATCTTCTAACTGCGTTTCGCCAATCAAATTCCCAGCCAAACCCTTTTCTTTCCCTTGCATCTGGTAGGCAACTTGGCGCAACATTGCCTGTTTGTCTTTCAAATCGATGACCACGGGAAATTTTTTTAATTCGGGGTCTTCTAAAACCTTGGCTTCCACATCCCACTGGTGCAATAATAACCCCGATGCCTTTTCGTAGAGGGTAGCGCGGTCTCTAGGAAGTTCCTGACTGCGGTTGAGAATTGCCATCATCGTCAGCAGCAAGGGGTTTCCTGCTAGTTCCCGAATCGCTTTGGAATTGGTAATTCCCGTTCGCAGTCGCTGCCGTTTTCTGATTTTATCTTCTCCTTCTGGGAAGGTTTGATCGTGCCAGCGCTGGATAAAGTCTTCTATTTGTTCTGGGGTCAAATCTTGCAGCATGAAGTGGCGAAACCCTGCATCTCGCAGGCGTTGCGCTTTGTAACCCAGCCAGCGAGATGTGGCGTTCGCGTAGCGTGCCGGAGGCATATCGCCTGCACTTTCGGATACTTATTAGTAAAGCTGTGAATATCGGTAACGACGACTTCCCGCAGTGCCGGATCGAATACTTCATCCAACCCATCAAACATCGCAATTGCATGTCCCCGTTTTAACCATTCTTCCAATTGATGTTGGTTCAATCGCTCCAAAATATCGCCAGCATGTAAAAATTCCAGAATGCCATTGCATTTCCCGCTATGGCGATTGCGGGCATAAGTGCGTAATTCAATTAACAGGGGAATTGGGTAAACAGGCAAATCCTTCAACGGTCTTTCTGCCCATTTCAAAGCAATATATTGCAGCAGCGTTGATTTTCCCGCCCCCGGATCGCCTAAAATAACCGTATACTGAGACAATACGCGACTTTGCGGCTCTGGAGAACCCGGATCGCCTACAATTTCAAACACCGAGCGAATTGGCTGTTCTACGTAGGCTTTGCGGTAGCGTTCCACCTCGAATTCGGCAATTTCTGCATCTAATTGGTTTTGCGATCGCAATTCCCGCAACAGTTCTTTGGGAATCTCATAAACCTGGGGTAAAAATTCCTGGCACTCCCGCGCATTTTGCGGCACGAAGACGTTCCACAGCTTTAACTCGTTGTAAGCGTATGCAATGGCATCCATCGATTCCAACCGCAGATTACCATACTGTTCCCGCAGCGCTTCCCGATACCGCCTCAAATCAAATTCAATCGGAATCCCAGCCATTTCTTTCAACTGTTCCGCAGCAGCTTCCTGCGCCTGCGCCGCAAAAATAGCTTGCAGTTTATCGGCATCTTTAATAATATTTTTTACTCGTTTGAGATAGCGCTTGCTAATCTGTCCCCAATCAAACTCCTCCGGCAAAAAAGGCAAATTCATCTCGCGCCAAGTTCGCGCCATAATTTGAATATCGAGTCCCTGAGAATCGCTATTAAAAGCACTCCCCAAAGTCGCCGCAATTTTTTCTTGATTGACAAAATCCTGCAACGGTTTAACGTACTGTTTAATCAGAATTTCATCATAATCAGCCCGTTCTAATTCCTGCTGTACCAATAGCAAAAATTGAGTTAACGCCTTACCATAAGCTTCCTTGAGGGGGTCTTTTTCCGGCAGGTGAATCACCTTTTTCAGGCAGTCTTTAAAGAAATCCTTCGCATAATCCTTCGCCGATTCCTTAGCCAAGTCTTCTAAGATTGGTTTAAATACCAACCCCGCTGCTTGCGCCACGCCCCAAACAACCAGCCATTCCGACATAAGATAATATCCGCCAGAAAAATTTATCTCTTCCTAATATGGCACTGGCTTTGGCGTAGCTTCAACGTTGAAGAAGACATGGCTAAAAAGTATATCTTTGGATAGATGAGGTGCAATTGGTGATATGCTTTTAAAACAGCACTCTTGTGGTGTCCGAGAGAAAAAGTAACACAGCGGATTGCCAGCGAATGAAGTACAGCCACTTTGGCTTCGTTTGTGTAGCGGCAGCATTAATGCTGCCGCTACACAAACGAAGGTATACCATCTAAGGCTGCAAACCGCTATAATTCGCTGGCTCTACCCGGTGCTGCGTCATAGTTCCGGCTGGTGGTTAAATGAAAAATGTCATGTGGGAAGTCAAACACTGCGAGAAATGCAGCCGTTTTGCCGTAATGAGCGTAGATGGATTTTGGGGATGTTTGAAGTGTCGAGAATTACCTGTGGATACTGATGACCAATCTGGCGAAAGGAAATGCGTTTTTTGTCGTAAACCTCTCATCCTACTGATGGAAGCTTGTCTGGACTGCGGTAATCAACCTCGCTACGAGGATAGAAAAATTCATGGGCGGCGGTTATATTAAAATCTGTTAAGGATTTTGCGTAGAATTAAACCATCATTCGATGCAGCGATCGCTTAAACGTTTTTTTCCTATCCTGGCACTGATATCGTTCTTGACGGTATTACTGGCGAACAACTTCGCCCCAGCGCGCGCCCAGCTACCGACTCCGGAAATACCCCGCCAGGAAATTCGCGGAGTTTGGATTACCAGCAACGATCTGGACATTCTCAAAGATCGTGCCAAAGTCCAGGATGCTACCAGTCAACTGCGACGGCTGAATTTCAACACCCTCTATCCTGTGGTGTGGAATTCTGGCTATGTCATGTATCCCAGTCCCGTCGCACAAAGGAAAGGTATCCAACCCTTTGTTTACAAAGGTTCAGATGGACACGATATTTTAGCTGACTTAATTGTCCAATCCCATCGCCAAAACTTACTGGTAATTCCCTGGTTTGAGTTTGGTTTCATGGCACCTCCAACTTCGGAATTGGCATTAAATCATCCAGATTGGCTGACGCAAAAGCAAGATGGTAGCCAAACATCAATTAGCGCGGCGGGAGAGGTTAGTTGGCTCAATCCTTTCCATCCCGAAGTGCAGAAATTTATTACCGATCTCGTGTTGGAAGTCGTCACTAAATACGATGTGGATGGGATTCAATTTGACGATCACATGAGTTTGCCCCGCGAATTTGGCTACGATCGGTACACGGTTGCATTGTACGCACGGGAAACCAATAACAATCCGCCAACCGATCCCGACGATCCAGCATGGATGCAATGGCGATCCGATAAAATCACCGCGTTTATGTTACAACTCAACCAAGCGGTAAAAGCACAAAAACCCAAAGCCATTTTCTCGGTTTCCCCCAACTATTACGACTTTGCTTATAAGTTGCACTTGCAAGACTGGCTCACCTGGGTAAGAATGAATATCGTAGACGAGCTAATTGTGCAAGTTTATCGTCACGAACTGAACTCGTTTACTGCAAAGATTGACTTCCCAGAAATTCAAGAAAGCCAACAAAGGATTCCAACCGGAATTGGTATTATGGCAGGATTGCGAAATCGTCCCGTTTCCATGCAACAAATTCAGTCCCAAGTACAAGCTGCTCAAGAACGCGGTTTGGGCGTCACCTTCTTTTATTATGAAAGCCTTTGGGAGCGTGCGCCAGAACCAGTTGCAGAGCGACAAGCTGCATTTCAAAATCTCTTCAGATATCCCGCAATTCGCGCCAGAATATAACTAAAGTTGCTAATGGCTAATTGCTAATTGCTAATTGCTAATAACTCAAGTTGCTAGTTACATCGAGCCAAAGAAACCGGGTTTCTGACTACTAGGCTCTGCCGTGGTCACGAGGGTAATCGGTACAGCGGCTTGCAGCCCTTGTGAGGTACAGCGTTTTCGCTTCGTTTGTGTAGCGGCACCCTTAAGGGTGCCGCTACACAAACGAAGGTGTACCTCACTAAGAAAGCAATCCGCTATAATTGTCACGATTCCACCACCAATTACCAATTACCAATTACCTATTACCTATTACCAATCTCACAACTTATAACTAGCAACTTGCGTTAATATAATATTTTTGCTAACAGCCATTAGCAATTAGCAATTAGCCATTAGCCATTAGCCATTAGCCATTAGCAAATATAACCTTTCAACACAAGTGTATACACGATGGAAACGGGGAAGAAAATTCTGGCGATTGGTGGTGGAATTGGTGGCGCTGCAACTGCACTAGCACTTCATCGCGTTGGATTTAAACCGATTGTTTACGAGCGCAGCGAAACTTTGAGAGAAGTCGGTGCTGGAGTCGCGCTTTGGGCGAATGCCACTCGTGTTTTGCAAGAGTTAGGTGTTTTAGAAGATGTGTTACGCGCCAGCGATCCGATTACGAACTATCAGTTCTTTTCCCATAGGGGCAAACAATTGATCGACCTCCGCGTCGATGGTTTTGAAGTGCCAGCGGTAGCTATCCATCGTGCTGATTTGCAGGCGTTGCTTTGGCAAAAACTCCCGTTGGATCGGTGTGTTTTAGGTCAGGTGTTTGAGCGGTTCGAGCAAGTCGGAAACAAAGTTATTGCCCATTTCTCTGCTGGTTTAGCAGACGAAGGAGATGGGTTGATTGGAGCTGATGGGTTGCGCTCGCGCGTGCGAGCGCAACTGTTTGGTGAAGCGAAACCAATTTATCGCGGCATGACATCATATCGAGGAATAACAAATTACATACCTGACACCTACAAACGTGGATACATCTGTGAATTTCTGGGTGCAGGAAAAGCCTTCGGATTTGTCACAATTGGCAAAGGGCGAATGTATTGGTATGTCGCATCTAAAGCATCAGAAGCACAACCCGACGCACCCATTGGTCGTAAGCGAGAGCTTCAAGAAATGTTTCAAAATTGGCCTTCACCTATTCCGGAAATGATTGCTGCAACTGATGAAGCCAATATTATCAAAACCGATCTCTATGACCGCGTACCGCTGCAAAAATGGAGCTTTTCAAACATTACATTGCTCGGTGATGCCGCACACCCAACTCTGCCAACAATGGGACAAGGTGCTTGCATGGCAATTGAAGATGCCCTTGTCGTCACCAAATGTTTGCTCGAACAGTCAGATGCCGCAACAGCTTTCCGTCAGTATGAATCCCTGCGCCTGATTCGCACCAAAAAGATTTTCGAACAATCATTACTAATTGGTAAAGTTGCTCGAATAGAGAATCCCGTTGTTGTGGCACTGCGAAATACATTGATGAAATTGCTATCACAACAGTTTGAAAATGACTATAAAGCCCTTCACGCTTACAGAGTTAGCTTTTAAGGAACGTTTTTTTGGATGATATTGGTGTAATCTTGATTCATACAGCAGATTGCTTTTCGTGTAAGGTACAGCCAAAAGGCTTCCTTTGTGTAGCGGCAGCATTAAGGGTGCCCGCACACCGCTGTCGGTGTACCTCATGCGGCTGCAATCCGCTATAACCTTTACACATCGGATGCGAAATCCGATAAAGGCATTGAATGATGGCACAGGAAAATTCTCTCTCTCAATCTCGCTTTCCTAAACTTCCTCTCCCTCCCCAGATAATGGGATCGGAGATCGGTTCTTTCGCTTACAATACCGTCGCTCATCGCTTACCGGATATTGCCCAAAGGGTAATCGATGACAATAAATTTCCGCTTGCTATTAAACCTCTCCAGAACATCAAGTCTAGGGCAGGCGAGACGCCTACCCCACAAGAGTTTTTGGAGAATTCTATTGTTGAGAACCTGCAAACTCTGATTCAGGAATTGCCCTACGGAAAAGTGCGATTTCTAAAAGATATTGAAGCGCCGGATATTGCTGCGTGGAATAACTATTTAGAACCTTACCAGGGAAACAACTGGTTGGATATTCCCTGGTATTTTGCCGAGGCGTATTTTTACCGCCGGATTTTAGAAGCGACAAATTATTTCATCCCCGGAGACTGGCAGGGTTTCGATCCGTTTGAAAATCAAAAACGCCTGGGAATTTTAACTTCAAGTAAGTCTATCCAAGCATTAAGCCCCCTCCTCAACAAATGGGTTAATTCAGGGCAAGATAGCCATCCAGATAATTTGATTGCTTTGTTGTATATTTCTTTATGGGGCAATCGCGCTGATTTGAGCTTATGGCCTGCGGAATCAGGCGATCGCTCGAGTATAGATATTCATCAGCAAAAAGCTTATGTTTTGGCAGATAATACTGATGCGATCGCCAATCAAATTTCCCGTTTTAAAGACGCCAGAATCGATTTTATCATTGATAATGCCGGTTTTGAACTATTTGGCGATTTGTGTCTCGTAGACTTCCTGCTAGCAACGAATGCGGCTAAAACAATTTACCTACAATTGAAAGCGCATCCGACTTTTGTATCCGATGCGATGATAAAAGATATTCACCAAACGATAGAATTCTTAGGGAAAGATAGCGACACTCAGGTGCAGATGCTAGCGTCGCGGTGGCGATGGTATATTGAAAGCGATCGCTTGCGTCTCTGTCACGATCTATTCTGGACATCACCCCTCGCGTTTTGGGAAATGCCCGATGCTTTGCGCCAAGAGTTATCCGAGTCGGATTTAATCTTGATTAAAGGGGATGCCAACTATCGACGACTGTTAGGCGATCGCCACTGGCCTTTTACCACTCGCTTTGAAGATATCGTAACCTACTTCCCCGCTCCAATGGTAGCGTTACGTACCCTCAAAGCAGAATTAGCATCTGGGTTACAATTAGAGCAGATAGAAACCCTCAACCGCGAAGATCCCCAATGGTTAACTAACGGACGATGGGGAGTCATCCAATTTGCTAATAGCTAATAGCTAATAGAAAACCAATTAGCAATTAGCAATTAGCAATTAGCAATTAGCAATTAGCAATTACCAATTACCAATTACCAAAATATGAACTTCTGTAGCGATAACGTCACAGGCATCTCACCGGAAATTATAGCAGCATTAATTGCCGCCAACTCAGGCGCGGCGATGCCTTATGGAAACGACGAATATACGGCACGACTGCAAACTAAATTTTCCCAATTATTCGAGACAGAGGTAACGGTTTTTCCCGTGGCAACTGGATCGGCGGCGAATGCGATCGCACTTTCCGTCATCACACCTTCTTATGGTGCAATATACTGTCACGCCGACTCCCATATCAACCTCGATGAATGCGGCGCACCCGAATTCTATACAGGTGGCGCAAAATTAGTTTCCCTTCCCGGAGAAAGCGGCAAAATAACTGCCGCCGACTTGGATATAAAACTAAAAAAAGCCGGTGCTGGCGTCGTGCATCACGTCCAACCTGCTGCTGTTAGTTTAACCCAAGCAACCGAGGCGGGAACTGTTTATACTCCCGATGAAATTCGCGCCATTTCTGAAGTAACTCGCGCCCACAATTTAACCTTACATATGGATGGCGCGCGCTTTGCCAATGCAGTTGTAAGTTTGGGTTGTACTCCTGCCGATATTACTTGGCGTGCCGGTGTGGATATCCTATCTTTTGGCGCCACTAAAAACGGCGCAATGGCAGCAGAAGCGGCGGTCTTTTTTAACCGCAATTTAGCCGAAACATTTCACTTCCGGCGCAAGCGTGGCGGACATTTATTCTCGAAAATGCGTTTCTTATCGGCGCAGTTAGAAGCTTACATTACAGATAATTTATGGCGGCAAAATGCTATTCATGCTAACAAAATGGCTGCTAAATTAGCAGATGGATTAACTTCTATACCAGGAGTAAAGTTACTTCATCCCGTTCAAGCTAATGAAATTTTCGCGGAATTGCCAGAAGCAGTAATTCAAGGATTGTATGATGAGGGTTTTCAATTTTATCGCTGGGAAGGAGAAGGTTCGACCATTGTGCGTTTAGTGACTGCTTTTAATACAAAGGAAGAAGATGTAGTGGCATTTATAGAAACTGCGAAAAGATATTCGATTCCCGCTTATTCTCCGGGAATGGGGAAATTGACTGGTGTTTGAGGTAGGCAATCGCTTTTCTCGCTCTCAACCAACAGGACTGGAAAAACACGGGCAAAGCGATCGCCGTAGTTTATTGTTGATTCATTGTTTTAGCGCGAAGGATCAAATCAATTAATTTCTCTCTATCCCAAAGCTCCACTCCATTTGGACGGGCTAAAGCATAAGCACTTGAAGTAAATTTACTATTAGTAATGACTATGGCGTTGTTAGCTCCATAGTATTTAATTGCACCTACTACTTCTTGAACTGCTGCGCTGCCAACTGTCTTTTTATATCTTTTTGCCTGAACTACTGTTTTATTACCCTGATTGATTAAAATTAAGTCGGCTCCAAAATCGTTAGACTTTGGGGTTGTTTTGACAACATAACCGAGCCTTTTAAAACAAATAGACAGAAATTCTTCAAATTCTTCCCCAGTCATCTTGTCAATTTGACCAACAAGCTGACCGAGTTCCTTTCTGTCTAGAGTTCCTTGTCCGAGGATGATGTCTTTAAAGGTATCGAGTAAAGTTTTTTGGATTTCTTTGATAGCCTCTTTGACTATATTTTTAGCAGCCTTTTGCAGAAAGCGTGGTACCATTGGTAATTTTTCCTATTTTTCTAACATTTAACTAATGCAGGACTGACGCAGTGATACTAAATATGGTTGCTTGGTGCCCTTTTTTTAACTCACATCTTGCACCTTGAGGCAGCAGCCCACAGGATCTCGTTCCCAGGTTGAACCTGGGAACGAGATCCTGGAGGCAGAGCCTCCCGTGGTGCAAGATGTAAGTTTAAGATACTTAACTCACACCGAAAGATATAACGGTGTTTTTACTGAGTTTTTACGCAATCGCCACACTACCGCTAAGACTTGCTTGCGATCGCCTAAAAACTCAACTTGTCCGCTGGACTGGGTACTATAGCCGTGCAAAGACTGAAAAACACGAACCGCCCCAGGATTGGGGCGGTTTTTTTAGGGGATGGGAGAGCGTAAGCTCCCCATCGCTGCTAGACGCTGCGCTATACGCGCTCTAGCCACCTTTATCCCCATTATCCTTCTCGCTGACCTGCTCGCTGACCTCGCCTGGTGAGTCCTCGCTGACCGGGCGTGCTGAGTCAGTTTCTTTTTGCGTCAGCCACTGATCGATCAGTGCGGTGACGACCTCACTCATCGGCTTTTCTTCAGCCGTGCAGGCCAGTTTGAATTTTCGTTTTAGCTCTTTGTTGATATAAAGGCTCAACTCTGTGCTTCCTTGTGGAATCTTTTTAGCCACTGTCTCTTCCATACGCGCATACTTGCATTGTCGCATCTGATTTACACTTAGCTACTGCGACCACGTATTGGACGATTGCGCGCTAGGTCTATCCTATTTCGCAGACTTGTGGTAGAGTTTGCATTAACCAAATAGTGCGCCGCATCGCTGGTGTAGCAGACCAACGATACGACGACTTCCCCCTATCAGGACTAGGAGGCTCATTTTATCATGGCAGAAATTGGCAAATTAAAATGCTTTCTTCCGTTGGAAATTCTGACTGCAACACCCTTTGCAGACAGTTTGCCTGGTCATAGCAACGGCAGCTTTGAACAAGTGAAGGTTCTAGTCATTGGATCTCGCTATGGGGTCACTTTGACTATCCACACCCTGCACGTGTTACGTTTTGCTGATGTTGGTCAATGGAGTCGGCTGCTACCTGCGCCTACTCCAGGCGAAGTGATGAGCATTTTGATCCGGAGGATTGCTGGTCCCACTGTCTAGGCAGAAACCCGGTTTCCAAGTACAACACGCCATTTCTTTGTAGATTGGTTTGAGTCAGCACCCCCGGCTGAAGCACGGGGGCTTCTGGCGCCTAACTTCAGGTAGCTGACCAGCCTAAGCCCTTGGGCTACGTTCTTCGCTGTGAGTTTAAGTTCCTACCTTGGGTTGCGTAGCTAGACCCACGCCCTAGAACCAAAACGTTAAACATCTTTAAGGGGTTTAAGGAAGTGCGTTTTGGAAAGTACCGACTCTGAACATTGGCGTTCGCGCAGCGTGCCGGAGGCATTAGCTAACGTTACGAGAAATCAGGAGAGACGCAACAATGTCTAACTTTGTTCTGGTTCTAGATCCCAACCGAAAACCACTCAACCCCTGTACTCCAGGAGTTGCCAGAGGTTTACTCAAATCAGGGAAAGCTTGATTGTTTCGAATGTTTCTGTTCACGATTATCTTGAATAAAACTGTTGATGATACTCCCCAATCAATGCAACTGAAACTAGACCCTGGTTCAAAGACCACAGGGATAGCCTTACTTCAAGGAGAAAAAGTTGTTTGGGGGGCAGAACTTACGCATCGTGGACAACAGATTAAGAATGCTCTTGAGGCACGAAGCTTGTTAAGAAGAGGAAGGAGAAATCGCAAGACTCGCTATCGTCAACCGCGATTTTTGAACCGTACTCGTAAGTCAGGCTGGTTAGCCCCCAGTCTTCAACATCGGGTTGAAACAATTTTGACTTGGGTTAATCGGTTGCGTCGTTATGCCCCAATTACAGGCAGATCTCAAGAACTTGTTCGATTTGATTTGCAGCAAATGGAAAACCCAGAAATAGCAGGCGTTGAGTACCAGCCAGCAAGGCTGCTTGTTTGGCTACGAAGTAGGTGAATATTTATTAGCTAAATGCGAGCGGAAATGTGCTTATTGTGGTGAGGAAAATGTACCGCTACAAGTCGAGCATATTCACCCCAAATCTAAGGGAGGAACAAACAGAATTACCAACCTATGCCTAGCTTGCTCACCCTGCAACATCAAGAAAGGCACTCAAAGCATTGAGGTATTTCTTCAGAAAAAGCCTGAGATTTTAAAGCAAATTTTGGCTCAAGCTAAGCGTCCATTAAAAGATGCAGCAGCAGTCAATTCAACCCGCTGGGCATTGTTTCAGAGGCTCAAACAAACTGGCTTGCCTGTTGAGGCAGGTAGTGGTGGAAGAACCAAGTATAACCGATGTCGCTTGGAGTTAGCGAAGCAGCACTATATTGATGCGGCTTGTGTTGGGAAAGTTGAGCAGTTAACGGTTTTAACTCAACGATCGCTACTAATCAAAGCTACAGGGCATGGTAATCGCCAGATCTGTGGCACGGATAGATACGGCTTCCCCTATCGTCATCGGTCTAGAATCCAAATTCACAAAGGGTTTCAAACTGGCGACATTGTTAAAGCTGTGGTCAGCAACGGTAAGAAAATCGGCACTTATGTTGGTCGTGTTTTGTGTCGAGCCAGTGGCAGTTTCGATATTGCAACCAAGTCAGGACGAGTGGCTGGTATAAGTCACAAATATTGCAAGTCAATTCACAAAAAAGACGGTTATACTTATGCGGCATGAATTTTCACGGCGGTTAAAACCGCTCGTGTCTTATTTCATCCCCCGGTTAAAACTCGGTTGCTCTCCAACTCCCGGAGGTTTTAGGTGAAGCGCAACCCAAATTTTGCGTTGGGTTTCGTACCTCAACCCAACCTACAAAATAGTCCATTTTTCGGTTTGGCGAAGGTATTTACAGCAGAAACCGGGTTTCTTTGCACGCAATCTACGCAAACGCCTGTTTCTCCCATCAACCAGTGAGGAAATACCATGACCAACGGTAACCAACCCAACGGCGACACGCCTCAACCAGATCGGATAGATACATTAGAGGGTTTCGTTGAAGCTTTAGATATATCGATCGAAAATTTGGAAAGCAGAGCTGATTCGAGTGAAGATGAAATTGCCCAGCTGAAACAGCGGGTAACAGAGTTAGAAAAGCAAGCTTATGGAGATGAAGATGACTGGAAAAAAATGTCTATCACCTGAGCGCACCGCGCAGCGCCTTGCAAAAACCGAAGAAAGGACAAAAGCTTCTAAGGAGCGTAGGGAGAAACTTAACACCGAATTCGCTCTCTCGCGCAACCTTCGCTCTCCCCTGCTGGATTTCGTTGACGATTTGGTGCATCGTCCTCCCAATACCGAACAGATGCGCCAACTCAAGGAACTGCTATTACAAGAACAGCAAAGCATAGCTCAACTGATTACCCTAATCGATCGGTATTTGGATAGCGATCGCTAAGAGTAACACCAGATGCTTTCCGCGAGTGCTAGGGGTGTGCATATCGCTTACCTACATGAGTTGCAAGACTTGCGATCGCCTGTTTCTCCCATCAAGGAGGAAAATCAATGACCAATGGAAGCAACGGTAACCAACCCAACGGCGACACGCCTCAACCAGATCGGATGGATACGTTAGAGGGTTTCGTTGAAGCTTTGGATATATCTGTTGACATTCTGGAAAACAGAACCGACGATCTAGAGGACAAAACTAACTCTCTTGAAGCTCAAGTTGGCAGATTGACTGAGGAAATAAACGAGTTAAAACGGCAACTAAGAGAAATTCGCAAACAGGAAGATGACTGAAGAAGAAAAATGTCAAAGACTCAAACTTCTCACCGAAAGGCGTCTCGCAAAAGCCAAGCAACAGCAAGAAAAAGCCATCTTAATGAAGGAGAGATTTGAGGTTACCAAGCAGCGCTGGGAAATACTTAACACCGAAAATGCTCTCTCGCGCAACCTGAGATCTCCTTTGCTGGACTTCGTTGACGATTTGGTGCATCGCCCTCCTAATACCGAACAGATGCGTCAGATGAAGGAATTGCTGTTAGAAGAACACCAAGCAATCGCTCAACTCATTACCCTAATCGATCGGTATTTGGATAGCGATCGCTAAGAGTAACACAACATGGTAGGGGCACGGCAAGAGAAAACCTTTGAGCTGACGACAAAACTTACTCATGTTCCCTACTACCCCCGATTGATTTGACTGACATCAGTTCATTTAGGTAGTTTCAACTCCCCAAATTTAGGCGACCACCAGTTGCCTTGCTTCGTTTTAAAGAATGCTACATCTTTACACTTACTCGGTCTAGTTTTGGGATTACAACATCGCAACATCACCTTTGCTTGACCGTCTTTACTATACTCGTAACGTTCCAGAGGATTGTGACAAACCGGGCAAGAATACTCGCTAAGCGATTTAGGACTAGATCCAGATTTCCCCTCGGATAATGGTAGTTCGTAATTCCCACTTTTAACATTTAAAAACATCACCGTTCCACAACCGCCTGTCTGGCGATCGCAGCTGAGGAAATGGTCGGCTTTTAGCTTTTGAGACTTGGAGGAAACTTTGGTCATTTGACACCCGCAGTTGGGACATTGAATATCTGCTTGCTTTTGGGAAGATGGTGCTGAACCTTTTCCACGATTTTGATTAGGTAAGCTGCGTTTTACCTTGGCAACTTCTCCCACAGCTTTTGCTAAAGCTGGGGCAAAATAATCGCGGTTCCAACTGGTTAGATAGCGCTCCCAGTTGAGTTTTCCTTGTGCGATAGCATCTAATTCCTGCTCCATCTTGGCAGTAAATTCCGCTGCAATTAAGTCCGGTAAAACCTGCGCTAAAAAAGCATCCAACTCCATCCCTAATTGAGTCGGTTGCAATTTACCCTTAACTAATTCCACATATTGACGATCTTTTAAAGTCTTAATTGTGGGAGAATAAGTACTAGGTCTACCGATGCCTTTACGCTCCATCAACTGCACTAATTTAGGTTCGGTATAGCGAGGCGGTGGCTGGGTTTGTTTCTTCTCGGATGCTGCTTGTTTAAGATTTACCACCTGTCCTTGCTGCACGTTTGGTAACTCGCTATCATCGCTGATATTGTTCCAATAAACGGTATAACCGGGAAAGATTAAAACTTGTCCCCTAGCTTCCCAAAACGCCGTTCCAGATTGGGTAATAATTCTAGTTTTCGCGACTTGTGCTGCACGACATTGGGAAGCGACGGTACGATTCCAAATCAATTGATAAAGATTAGCTTCGTCCCCATTCACCCGCGAGGAAAGTTGCTCTGGTGTGAGATACACATCCGTCGGACGAATCGCTTCGTGCGCTTCCTGTGCGCCAGCTTTAGAACGATGTCTGGTTACTTTAGCGGGTACGTTATCTGGGTCGTTTTGCTCTAAATACTGACGCACCGCAGCGCAAAATTGGTCAGATAACATTACCGAGTCGGTTCGCATGTAGGTAATATAACCCGCCTCGAACAAAGATTGGGCGACCTTCATCGTAAATTCTGGGGCAAAGCGCAATTTTGCTCCCGCCGCTTGCTGCAAGCTAGAAGTCGTAAATGGTGCAGGTGGCGATTGGTTTATCGTCTTCTTTTCAACTTGAACGATTTGATGCGGATTCGATTTAGCGATCGCAACCAAGCGATCTGCTTCCGCTTGGGAAGTTACCCAGTCTGATTCCGGTAAGACATCGGTTTTAGTCGCTGCATCATCGGGTTCTGAGGATGTTTCATCTTTCTTTTCGTTCCCTTTTGCCCGATAAAAAGCTTTAAATCCTTCTACATATTCAACCCAAACCGACCAGTAATCTTGAGGGACGAACGTAATAATTTCTGTTTCTCTTTGGCACAGTAAATGCAGGGTAGCACTTTGCACCCTTCCCATTGATTTTGCACCATTATTCAGCGCCCATACTAAATGCTTGCTGCCTTTATATCCGACCAATTTATCTAAACAATCTCTAGCACGTCCGGCAGCGATTAAATTTTGGTCGAGGGTTTTTGGATTGGCAAGCGCTGCCATGACGGCAGGTTTGCTAATCTCGTTGTAAGTGATGCGAAAAGGTTGGTTTAATCGCAATTCTTGCGCTAAGTGCCAACCAATAGTTTCCCCTTCCCGGTCGGGGTCGGTGGCGATGTAAACTTCTGTTACTTGCTGGACAACTTGCCGCAGTTCCTTGAGGATAGAACGAGCGCGATCGCTTCTGGGAGTGTAGCGACAGTGAATGCGATCGCCCTCTAAATCAAACCCTAAAGCATCTTCCCCATCGTCAGCTAACTCTCGAATATGACCCATGCTAGCTTTGACAATCCAACCTGTTCCGAGAATTTGGCCTAACTTTTTTAATTTACCGGGAGATTCGATTAGTAAGAGCTTTGTCATATTGCCTGCATTAACTTAATTTTAAATCCCTCGTCAATGCTGGAAACATTTTACAGCGGATTGCAGGCGCATGAGGTACACCTGAGTTTGTATAGCGGCTGCCATTTTTGCTGCCGCTATACAAACTCAGCCTTTTGGCTTTCCTTCACTCGCTTGCTCCGCTGTAATATAAAATACGCAGCCGTAGGGGCACGGCATAGACAATATTTCCCACTATCCAAAAGACTTTCGGTGCCGTGCCCCTACGACAAAACATCTGTACGCATCTTACGCCGCAACTCCATATATGGTGGTGGCGGTGCGTTACACTGGGTTAACGCACCCTACATCTATAATCTTTGTGTACTTCGTGAAATTGTAAGACACTTGCAACAGTCCAGAGTCAAATCTTTTAACTTCTTTCAACTCAAGTTTTGTCTCCAAACTTGCATCTCTCACAATCAATGGAATGCCATCCCCTAAAATAATTGGGTGAATTGAAAGAATCAGTTCATCCAGCAAACCAGCTTTGATGAAATAATGAATAATCTCTGCTCCCCCAACTAACCAAATATCACCACCGGACTGCTGGCGCAGCTTGTTGGTAAAGTTTTTTATATCTTCCCCCACAAATTCCACGTCGTCATTTTTACCTTGCATAGTTTTGGAGAAAACAAAACCCTTCTTCCCTTTGTATGGATATTCCCCAAATTCTTGAATTTGGCGATATGTCTTACCACCCATGACTACGGTGTCAATCGAGTCAAAAAACTCAGCGTAACCGTAGTCAGCGTCGGTAAATAGCCAATCTACTTCTCCTGATGTCCTGGCGATGTATCCATCGAGACTAGAAGCAATGAACAAGCGTATTTTTCTCATAATGTTAGTATTTACTTTCCCTTCAAATCGCCTCAATACAATCCCTACTATCATTTTTAGGATTATTCACTTTTGCGCTTACCGGATAGGCAGTCATCACATCCGAGCGATAAGGTTGCAACAAAGCTTTCAGCGCTTCAGGTTTTTGCTTTGTATCTAACCATTGTTCGTAGTTTTTTGGGTCGAGAATCCCTGGCATTCTGTCGTGAATTGGACGTAAAATATCGTTGGCTTCAGTCGTTATAATCGTACAAGAATCAATCCCCTCACCTTCAGGACTTTCCCAATGTTCCCACAGTCCGGCAAAAGCAAACATTTTACCATCTTCCACCCGGAAATAATAGGGTTGCTTTTTGCCGTTTTGCTGCTGCCATTCGTAAAAACCATCCGCTAAAATCAAACACCGCCGTTTCTTAAAAGCCGAACGAAAAGCTGGCTTTTCCTCGACTGTTTCTGCCCTGGCGTTAATCAGTTTAGCGCCCATTTTGCGGTCTTTTGCCCAAGATGGAATTAAACCCCAGTACAATAATTTAAACTCGCGAGCGCTATCCTGAGAATTTTGCAATATTGTGGCTACTGGCTGGGTTGGGGAAATGTTGTAACGCGGCGAGAGTTCAGGAACTGAGGTGAGGTTGAATGATTCAGCGATCGCTTGCGCTAACTGAGTAAAGCTAAATCGTCCGCACATCTTTTTATCCTCCCATTTCTCCAGAGTTTAAAATGTTACAGAGGATTGCTTTTCGAGTGAAGGAAAGCCTTATGGCTTAGTTTGTATAGCGGCAGCAAAAATGGCAGCCGCTATACAAACGAAGGTTTACCTCATACGGCTACAATCCGCTGTAAACTAACGATCTGCTGCCAAAATTGCCATGTTTAAATTCTACGACTTTTTGCCCTCCGGTAACTGCTACAAAGTGCGCCTTTTGTTAACCCAACTTGGCATTCCTTTTGAAAGGATAGACGTTGATATCCTCAAAGGAGAAAGCCGGACGGCAGAATTTTTAAGCAAAAATCCCAACGGGCGCGTTCCGGTTTTAGAAACAGACTCAGGGCAATTCCTCGCCGAATCAAACGCTATCCTATTTTATCTCAGTGCGGATACAGACTTTTTCCCTAACGATGTTTTTGAGCAGTCGCAAGTGCTGCAATGGTTATTTTTTGAACAGTACAGCCACGAGCCTTTTATTGCGACTTCCAGATATTGGATTTCTATCTTAAAAAAGGCTGAGGAATACCGGGAATCACTCAAGCAAAAACGCGAACCCGGATATGCAGCACTCGCCGTGATGGAGAAGCATTTAACCCATCATAATTTTTTCGTTGCAGAGCGATACACGATTGCCGATATTGGCTTGTTTGCTTACACTCATGTCGCCGATGAAGGCGGATTCGAGCTAACTCAATTTCCGGCTATCCAAGCTTGGATTAAACGAGTGCAAGCGCAACCTCGACATATTAGCATTACTCAAGTTTAAGAATGGTCAGCAGAATCCCGGTTTCTTAGAGAAACCGGGATTCTCAGCAGCAGAATCCCGGTTTCTTTAAGAAACCGGGATTCTAACGCACATTCCGCACCCTCAACCGTCGCATATACAGTGGCAGAAGCGTAATGACCGAAAATCATAGGGCGCAAGCCCCTACCCTTTAGGGATGGGGTAAGCCCGTAGGGGAATTTATTCCCCGTGCAAACTCCTCAATTAGTTCGCTGATACTAATTTTCCGCTTTTCGGCTTCTCGCCTCATATTCTCCCAAGCCGTAGGCGTTACCACTATTTGATGCCTTTCCTTTACTTCATCATGCAAAATTGGTACATTTCTTAATCGCTTTTTAGTTGCCATTTTTAGATATTGTGTATATACTATATCAAGTCTAGCAAATAACAAGGAGGTTCAGGCAAGTGCAAGTAAGATGGAACTTCTTGCATCAAGGCAACCAAGACGCAAGACCAAATGATGTCACGTCACCTTGACACTTTGAGGAAGCATCGTAACTTTGCCTTGCGGGAACGAGAAACAGGCTACAACACCAACAACCAAAACATTGATACCCAAATTGTTTATGCTTTTGGGTCGTTCTGCGACATCGAAACCAAAACAGAGTATGGGTCAAGCTGCCCTTTAACTTGCCCTGTTCTCAAGCATGGCGTAGTTCCTCAAGACTTGAACGTTGCCAAAAAGGCTAACAAGAAGACGGGCATTGTTGGATGGGATTCAGCAAGTGGCATCCAATCCAAAATCACAACCGAGTTGAGACAAACTCGCGCTAACTTTGCCGAGATAGATTCGTGTGTATTGCAAACCAATCTAGCTAAGCTAGATACAGCGTACTCTAATTTCTGGAAGCATGGGCGTGGCTTTCCTCAATACATAAAGAGGCTTGATTCTTTCGAGTTCAAAACTGGCAGAGTACTCGTCAGGGACGCTAGAGACAACTATGCTACCATCTATCTTCCTGGCATCGGTGATGTCAAGATTCATAATAGCCGTGATTTAAGCGGCATTGAGAGATTTGGAACATGTACTGTCAAGCGTGAAGGCGGCAACTGGTACATATCAGCAATATTTGAGGTTCCCGACCTACCAGAAACCAAAAAGCTAGAAAACGCTAAATCCGTTGTCGGCATTGATGTCGGAGTCAACAAGCTAGTTGCCCTGTCGGATGGTAGCTTCATCGAGAATACCCGTCCAGCTACTAATAAGAGAACTGCACGACGCCTAGAAATGCGTCAACGTGCTGCAAGCCGGAAGCTCAAAGGCTCTAAGAACCGTAAAAAGGCATATCAACGTGTTGCCAAGATGCAGCATGAAATAGCCCAAGAGCGGGATGGACGCAACTGGCAAGCAGCGCAAAAGATGGTCAACACAGCAGACGTGATTGGACACGAAGACCTTAACGTCCGCAACATGGTCAAGCGTGCCCAGCCCAAACATGATGGGAAAGGTGGCTACAAAAAGAATGGAGCCAAAGCCAAAACAGGCTTAAACAAAGTCATTTTAGACTGCGGATGGAACGACCTGTTCAATAAGATTGCTTGGCTTGCCTTAAAAGCGGGAAAACCAGTAGTCAAAGTCAATCCCAAACACAGCAGTCAAGAGTGTCCAAAGTGCCATCACATCGACAAAAGCAACCGTGATGGCGAAAAATTTCTGTGTGTAAACTGCAACTATACAGACCACGCAGACACAAAAGCTTCTCGAACGGTCGGGAAGAGAGTGGGGCTAGTCTTCCCAAAAAAAATCAGAAAGACTCTACCGAGGGACTCTCGGAAAGTCACGCCTACGAGATTATCAGTACAACGTGCTGAGCGTAGGAACCATGCCTCTGAGCAGTTGGGTGTTCAGTTGTCTCTCTTTGATACAACTGCGTACACAACTGCCGACAGTCGGAAATCTAAGAGATACGGCAGAAACTCTTAGAGAATCCCCTTGCATTTATGCATGGGGAGCGTCAAATTAATTCTGGCATATGTTTCACCGTCAAGCAGAGGAATGCAAGCTTTCCGCATCCGTTGATTAATTATTTTAAATTATATATATAGCGGAAAAAAATTTTTTAAGTTAACTGTGAAAACTGGCGACAAAAACCTATTGCAAAGGAGATTGACAACGCGCTAACAATATGATAAATATATTATTGTTATTTGCTTTGTGGATTGCTATAAATTAGGGATATAAACCAAATATTTCGGGCTGCTTTTTTTAAAGCAGAAATTATTTATTTATTTATTTATTTATGAGATAAAAAATAAAAAGTTACATATGACAAAGTTGCATTGCTAGTAATAGGTTGTGATTAATGGAGGTATGTACAGGCGATGCATAGCAGAAATAGTCTAAATCAGCAGCAGAAATATTGGCTACAGCAGATTGATAGCGAGCTGCCTTTATTAGAAATACCATCAGATTATCCACGCTCCTCGGTAATCAAATCATTTATTAGAGATAAGGAAGCAGTTGAGCTTAATGAAAATATCTGCCTAAAATTAGATAAATTTTGTCTAGATGAGAACTTTACTACCTTTACCACGCTCCTGGCTGCGTTTAAAGTTATTTTGCTTCGTTATACGAGACAGAATGATATAATTGTAGGAGCCATATCCGCCGATAGTATTCGGGAAAAAGAGGGAGCGAGTCATGAGAAATTTATCAATCCAGTAGTCCTGCGAACCAATATAACCGAAGAGCTAACTGCGAAAGAAGTTTTAAGGCGCGTTGCTAAAACAGTTGAGGAGGCTGCACAGAATAGAGATTACCCATTTGAAAAGCTGGTTGTGGCACTTAATGGGAAGCAAAATTTAAGTGCGGCAGCGATTTTTCAAGTGATGTTGGTGCTGTGCGGTGTACCGTTTTGTCTTTCTGAAGCACCAATAGAAGAACAGAATATGGTGTCTATTCAGAAACATAGCACCTTGTGCGATCTAGTTTTTTTGGCTTCTCAAAAAGAAGGGAACTTAATCATAACCTGTGAATACAACGCCGAGTTGTTTGAGTCAGCCACAATTAGGCGGATGTTGGGGCATTTGCAGACCCTACTGGAAAACCTCATCGCCAATCCAGACCAGTGTATTTCCACCTTGCCACTGCTTACAGAGCAAGAGCGACATCAGTTATTAGTAGAATGGAACGATACCCAAACAGACTTTCCGCAAGATAAGTGTATCCACGAACTGTTTGAAGCTCAGGTGGAACGAACTCCCCAAGCAGAAGCTGTAGTCTATGAAGAAAAGCAGCTAACCTACCAACAGCTGAATCAAAAAGCTAATCAACTGGCGCGCTATCTGCAATCGCTCTTAGTAGGATCAGAAATGCTGGTGGGTATCTGTATTGATCGCTGCTTAGATATGGCAGTGGGACTGTTGGGGATTCTCAAAGCTGGTGGCGCTTATGTTCCGTTAGACGCAGCTTATCCTCAAGAGCGTTTAGCTTATATGTTGTCAGATTCCTCTGTGGGGGTACTGCTGACGACTAAGAAGTTACTGAGTGCATTACCACAGCTAGCTCAGGCAGCCCAAGGGTATGAAATAATCTGCTTAGATAAAGACTGGGAGGTCATTTCTCAACAAAGCGAGCAGAATCTAGTCAGTCAGATTCAACCGGGCAACTTGGCTTATGTCATTTATACGTCAGGTTCTACAGGGCAACCCAAAGGGGTAGCCATGACGCATTTTGCTCTTTGTAATTTGATTTCCTGGCAACTCCAAAATACGACAGTTTCCAGCACAGCGAGAACTCTACAATTCGCTCCCTTAAGCTTCGATGTCTCCTTTCAAGAAATCTTCTCTACTTGGTGTTCTGGGGGAACGCTGGTTTTGATAAAAGAGGAAGTGCGACGAAATCCGGTAGCTTTGTTAAATTTCCTGACTGACAAAGAAATTGAAAGAATATTTCTTCCCTTTGTCGCTTTACAACAATTGGCTATTGCTGCAAACTCAGCATCAGTTCCTACTACATTGCGGGAAGTAATTACTGCTGGGGAACAGTTACAGATTACAAGTGCGATCGCCAACTTGTTCAGTCAAATAGATTGCATTCTGTACAATCATTACGGACCAACAGAGAGCCATGTGGTCACTGCTTATAAGCTGACAGGAGAAGTAAGCAGCTGGTCTGCCCTTCCTCCTATCGGTCGTCCTATAAATAATACACAAATATACATACTCGATAAATTTCTGCAACCAGTTCCCATCGGGATTCCCGGTGAACTTTACATTGGTGGCAATTGTCTGGCTTTGGGCTATATTAACCGCCCAGAGTTAACTCAACAGAAGTTCATTTCCAATCCTTTCGGTTCTGGTCGCCTGTATAAAACTGGAGATATAGCCCGCTACCTAAGAGATGGCAATATCCAGTATCTTGGTCGTGCTGACCATCAGGTTAAGGTGCGGGGTTTCCGCATTGAACTGGGGGAAATAGAAGCCATACTGGCACAACATCCCATCGTTAAAGAGAGCGTAGTCATTCCTCGCGAAGATGTCCCCGGCGACAAACGCTTAGTCGCCTATGTAGTTCCAAACTCAAACGCAGCTTTTGCTTTAAACCAAGAATCTGATGTTGAGCAAATTGCACAGTGGCAGTTGATATGGGATACAAATTACAGCCTGCCAGCTGCTGAAGGCGATCCCAGCTTTAATACTGTAGGTTGGAGAGATAGTTATACAGGTCAGCCAATTTCCCCCCACATGATGCGCGAATGGCTGGATACTACAGTAGAGCGTATTCTCTGTTGGCAACCAAACCGCGTATTGGAAATCGGCTGCGGAACCGGAATGCTGTTGTTTAAGATTGCCCCTCACTGTAGTTATTACCTGGGCACTGACATTTCTCATGAGGCTTTGCAGTACGTCGAGCAGCAGTTGCAAAAGTTAGACGGCACTTGGTCGCAAGTTTCCCTTTGGCACAGAGCAGCAGATAATTTTGAGGGAATCGAACCTTCGTCATTTGACACTGTGGTGATCAATTCTGTAATCGAGCTGTTTCCCAGCATGAATTACTTAGTCAGTGTCTTGGAAAAAGCCGTGCGGGTAGTAAAATCCGGAGGAATCGTTTTTATCGGGGATGTACGTAGCTTGCCACTGCTAGAAGCTTTCTATGCCGACGTTGAACTGTATAAAGCTCCCGCCGAGCTATCCAGAGACCAGTTGCGGCAGTACGTGCAAAACAGCATGAACCGGGAAGAGCAGTTAGTGGTCGAGCCAAATTTTTTCACGGCACTAAAGCAACTTATCCCGTCAATCAGCCATGTCCAAATTCAAATCAAGCGCGGTCGCTACCATAATGAACTAACTAAATTCCGCTACGATGTTATTCTTCACATAGAAAAAGAGGTTTGCCCCACAGGAGAAGCACATTGGTTAGATTGGCAGAAAGATAAACTCAGCGTGCCAATTGTCCGCCAGATACTTACAGAAACCGAACCAGAAATTTTAGGGATCAAACACGTACCCAACGCCCGTCTGAGTGCAGAAATCAAGCTCCTAGATTTGCTTTCTTGTAATGAAGGATCTGCTACAGTAGGTGAATTGCGAGAAGCCTTGCAACCGTTTTACGGACATGGGGTGGAACCAGAAGATTGGTGGGCTTTGAGTGATGAGTTATCTTATACGATTTACATTAACTGTTCTGGGGCAGAGGCTTTAGATTGCTACGATATAATCTTTCAACAAAGCAATACATTTTCACCTACTTTGTCGAACTCGGTGTCCAATGAACAGATAAAACCTTGGACAGCTTATGCTAATAATCCCCTTCACAGACAAAAGGCTGGCCAGCTCAGATCGGTATTACGAAGTTATTTGAAAGAACGTCTACCTGACTATATGGTGCCTCCAGCTTTTGTTGTAATCGATAAAATGCCTCTGACACCTAATGGAAAAGTAGACCGTCGTGCGCTACCTGCCCCAGAAATGGCTAGACCTGAATTATCAACAGCTCTAGTAATGCCTCAATCAGATGCTGAGCAACTCATTGCTAAGGTTTGGCGGGAAGTCCTTCAATTGGAGGTGGTAGGAATTCATGACAATTTTTTTGATTTAGGCGGACATTCGTTGCTCCTCCTCCAAGTTCGTAATAAACTAGGCGAAATTGTGGGTTCAGAAGTATCAATTGTATCGCTGTTTGAATACCCTACGATTCATACTTTAGCCCAACAGATAAGTCAAAGTAATGGAGAATTTTATACAGTTAAACACCAGCAAAGTGCTAGAATTGACCGGCAGTTTCCAAGACAGCAGCAACAAAGAGATCTAAGGCAAAGCCATCGGGAAAAGAAAAAATTATGACTATTAATATTAGAGAATCAGATATCGCCATCATCGGTATATCATGCCGCTTCCCTGGCGCTAAGGATGTTAATGCATTTTGGCAGAACTTGCAAGATGGGATAGAATCAATTTCCTTTTTTTATAATGATGAATTGGAGCAAGGAGACCAGAGTTTACTGCGCAATCCCAAGTATGTAAAAGCAGGCGCTGTTTTACCCAACATTGAAGAGTTTGACGCAGAATTTTTCGGCTACAGCACCAGAGAAGCCGAAATCATGGACCCGCAACAACGGATTTTTTTAGAATGTGCCTGGGAAGCCCTTGAAAGTGCTGGTTACAATCCAGAAACTTATCAAGGGTTGATAGGAGTTTACGCAGGTTCGGGCATGAACACTTACCTGCACAACAACGTTCATCCCAACAGGGGCTTTTCTCCGGCTCGCACCTTCTTAGAATCAACCAACGATTTACAAGTTAGGCTTGGGAATGAAAAAGATTTTCTGCCCACAAGGGTTTCTTACAAGCTCAATTTAACTGGACCAAGTGTTAATATTCAAACGGCTTGTTCCACAGCACTGGTAGCAGTTCATATGGCCTGCCAAAGTTTGCTCAACGGTGAATGCGACATAGTTCTGGCAGGAGGAGTTGCCGTATGCGTTCCGCAAAAAATGGGGTATTTGTACCAAGAAGACATGATTTGGTCTCCCGATGGACATTGTAGAGCCTTTGATGCTGAAGCGAAGGGAACTGTGTTCGGCAATGGCGGCGGAATCGTTGTCCTGAAATTGCTCAGTCAGGCAATCGCCGATGGGGATTGCATCCACGCTGTGATCAAAGGGTCAGCTATTAACAACGATGGTGCAGCGAAGGTGGGTTATACAGCTCCTTCCGTGGAGGGTCAAGCCGCTGTCATCTCTGAGGCGCTGGCAGTAGCACAAATTGACCCAAGCACGGTCACATACTTAGAAACCCACGGAACCGCTACCAGTCTGGGAGATCCCGTTGAAATCGCAGCGCTGACAAAAGCCTTTCGCCAAAGTACCAATAAAAAGGGTTTTTGTGCAATAGGCTCTGTCAAAACCAATATAGGACATATCGCTGAAGCAGCAGGTATCGCAGGTTTGATCAAGACAGTCCTGGCACTAAAACATAAAGAATTACCACCTAGTCTGCACTTTAGTCAACCCAATCCCAATATTGATTTTGCTAACAGCCCCTTTTACGTTAATACAACGCTATCTGAATGGAAAGCGAATGGGACTCCAAGACGTGCTGGAGTTAGTGCTTTCGGCATGGGGGGGACGAATTGTCATTTAGTTCTGGAAGAAGCACCCCAAGAAACCAAAAATCAAGAGTCAAATGAACGTCCGCTACATATTTTGACACTAGCGGCAAAAACACAGAAGGCTCTGGAAGAGTTGGCACAAAATTATGTAGTTTATCTAAAGTCCCATCCAGATGTTTCCCTTGCAGATATTTGTTTCACAGGGAATGCAGGGCGCAAGCACTTTAACCATCGTTTCGCAGTTACGGCTTTCTCTTTAGAGCAGCTTTGCGATCGCCTGAGTAATTTGGGACAAGAGAGTGCTGATGTGGCGATAGGGAGCGCGAACAACTCCCAATCAAAAGACGCAATCGCTTTCCTTTTCACGGGTCAAGGGTCCCAGTACGTGAATATGGGACGCCAACTTTACCAGACTCAACCGATTTTCCGGGAAACCCTCAATCGCTGCGATGAAATTCTGCGTCCGTACCTAGAAGTATCCTTGCTGGAAATCTTGTATCCCAACAGCGATCGGTCTCATCCAAAATTAGATGAGACTGCCTACACTCAACCTGCTTTATTTGCCCTGGAATACGCACTCTTCCAGTTGTGGAAATCTTGGGGCATAGAACCCAATTTCGTCACAGGCCATAGTGTTGGGGAATACGTAGCAGCCTGTGTAGCTGGAGTTTTTAGCCTGGAAGATGGCTTGAAATTGATTGCCTCTAGGGGGCGTTTAATGCAAGCGCTGCCTCAAGATGGCGAGATGGTAGCGCTGTTAACAGATGAAGCACAGGCACTAGCGGCCATTCAACCCTATGTTCAAGAGGTATCAATTGCTGCTATCAACGCTCCAGAAAGCATCGTAATTTCCGGTAGGCGTGAGGCGATTAACTCCATCTGCGCTACGTTGGAAGCTTCGGGGATCAAGACCAAAAAATTAAATGTCTCTCATGCTTTTCACTCACCGTTAATGAAATCGGTGTTGGTAGAATTTGAGCGAGTTGCACGACAAGTAAGCTTTTCTTTACCACGGATTAAGCTAATTTCTAATGTTACTGGTACGGAGGCAACAGAGGAGATAGCAACTCCAGAATATTGGTGTCGCCATGTTCTACAACCTGTTAGATTTGCTGCAAGTGTGGAAAGCCTTGAGCGCCATGGAGTGGAAGTATTCGTTGAGATTGGACCAAAGCCAATTTTATTAGGAATGGCGAGCCTTTGCCTGCCCGATAAAAAAGCACTTTGGCTCCCCAGTTTGCACCCGGATCGAGACGACTGGCAGGTGCTATTGACCAGTTTGGCAGAACTATATGTGCGCGGAGCCTCTGTAAATTGGTTGAACTTTGACCAAGGCTATTCCCGTCGCCGACAACACCTGCCGACTTATCCCTTCCAGCGACAGCGCTATTGGGTAGAAGCAGGCGGGGAGCGTGCGAATAGAACGCTTTCCCAGAATAATACTGCCCGCAGCCAGAACCTTCATCCTCTCCTAGGGCAACAATTATATTTAGCAGCAACCCAAGAAATTCGTTTCCAATCCCAAATTAGCCAAGACTTCCCATTCTGGCTAAAAGACCATTGTCTTTTTGGAAAAACGATTTTGCCAGGAACAGGTTACTTGGAAATGGCGTTAGCAGCAGGGTCTGTTGTAGCCAAAGCTGATAATCTTAGCTTAGAAGATGTTGTCTTCCAACAAGCTCTGATCTGGCAGGAGGATGAAGTCAAAACCGTTCAAGTGATTTTGGCTCCCCAAGAAGCTAATGTCTATTCATTTAAAGTTTACAGCCTTGAACCTTCTACAGATAAAAACAATCCTCACCCATCGTGGACGCTGCATACTTCTGGCAAGCTAGTTATTAAAGAAGAAAAAGAGTTAGTAGCTGAGTCGGTAGATTTGGCGGAAATAAAGGCGCAATGCACCCAAGAGATTCCCATCGATCAGTTGTACCGACGGTTTCAACAGCAGAAACTGGATTATGGGTCAAGCTTCCAGGGGATTAAACAGCTCTTTAGGTATGAAGGAGTGGCTCTGGGCAAGATAGAATTAGCGGAGGAAGTGGTTTCTCAACTGGAAGACTATCAGCTGCACCCTGTGTTGTTAGACATTGCCTTACAGGTTTTAGATGTCATCTCCCCTGACGATGAAAAACAAAATACCTATGTGCCAGTGGGTTTAGAACGCCTGCGGGTTTACGGTCGTCCTAGCGTCTCTATGTGGAGTTATGCACGAAAGCGAAAAGTAGAGGGCGAAGGTCAACAACAACAGATCCTGAACGCTGATATAGAGTTGTTTGCTGATTCTGGAGAACTCATTGCTGTTTTAGAAGGCGTTCAACTTAAGCCTGTCCGTCGCGAAGCCATGTTAGGCATCCCACAAGAATCCTGGGAGAACTGGCTTTATGAGGTAAAGTGGATACCTCAGGTGCGTTATGGTCTCCCAGTGGATTATATGCCTACTGCCAATGAAATTAGCGATCGCCTCCTGCCCCAATTCACTGATTTATTGACCCACCCCAGTCTGGCAGTTTATGGGGAAATATTTACTCAACTCGAAGCTTTGAGTGTCGCTTATGTTCTGGTGGCTTTCCAGGAAATGGGATGGAAGTTTCAGCTTGGTGAGCGCTTTTCCACAGAGCAAATAGCCCAGTACTTAGGTGTGGTCAGTCAACATCGGCAATTGTTGAGTCGTTTGCTTCAAATGCTAGCCTCCGAGGGAATCCTCCAACAAATAGGTAAACAGTGGCAAGTAAACTCAACCCCTGAAATTCAAGACCCAAGCAAGGTAATAAATTCCTTATCCTGCCCAGAAGCCGAAGCCGAAATCACCCTACTAACGCGTTGCGGTTTCAAAATAGCGCAGGTACTCCAGGGAGCATGCGAGCCGCTACAGTTATTATTCCCCGAAGGAGACACAACAACTTTATCCAAACTCTATCAGCACTCCCCCATGTTGCGGACAATGAACGTTCTGGTGCAAAAAGCAGTCATAGCAGCACTGGAGCGTTTGCCCCAAGGACGCGGGTGGCGAATTTTAGAAATTGGTGCTGGCACTGGCAGTACAACGAATTACATCCTACCGCATCTATCTACAGAAAGAACTGAGTATGTCTTTACCGATATTGGAGCTTTGTTTGTCGAGCAAGCGCAGGAGAAGTTTAAAGCTTACCCGTTTGTGCGCTATGAAGTTTTGGATATTGAAAAAGACCCACAATCTCAAGGATTTAAACGCCATCAGTACGATTTAGTAGTGGCGGTAAACGTGCTGGATGCCACGAGAAATTTACGTACCTCTTTGCAACACGTACAGCAGTTGTTGGCTCCTGGTGGTATGCTGGTGTTGATGGAAGGAACTGCTCCTGTGCGCTGGATAGATCTGACATTTGGGTTACTTGAAGGTTGGTGGAAGTTTGCAGACCATCAGTTACGACCAGACTATCCCTTGCTACCTACTCGCTCGTGGCAAAAACTATTACAGGAGATAGGGTTTAAAGAAATCCTCAAGGTTGAGCCGGATCTCAGTGTTACCCAAGGAATAGTTTTTATGCCACAGTCCGCGATCGTGGCACAAGCTACCGCAGCTATTCCAGATCCAAGCACAAAGAAGAACTGGCTGATTTTTGCTGATGGTCTAGAGGTTGGTCAGCAGTTAGCAGCACTCCTGCGTGGCAAGGAAGAGAATTGTACCATAGTATTGCCAGGAAACGAATACCAACAAATAACTGATCGAGAATTCAGGATAGACCCAGCTAATGCCGAACACTTTCAGCAACTATGTGAAGCTGTCCCTAGCATACAAGGAGTAGTGCATCTGTGGAGTTTAGATGCACCACAAACCCAGGCAAGCTCGGACTTAGAGATTGCCTCAAAGGTAAGCTGTGGTAGTACTTTATACTTAGTCCAAGCTCTCGTTAAGAACTATTCTGAACCTCCTTCCTTATGGTTAGTAACCCAAGGGGCACAAGCTGTAGGAATAGCGTCTGGTGTGCCCGGAGTAGCTCAATCTTCCTTATGGGGCATGGGGAAAGTTATCGCTCTGGAACATCCCGAACTGAACTGTGTGCGCTTGGACTTAGACCCCGACGCGCCAGACGCAGTTCGGGTAATTTTTGAAGAAATAAGTTCACAGACTCCAGAAGATCAAGTTGCTTTTCGTAAGGGTACGCGCTATGTGGCGCGACTGGTACGCAGAAAACCCCCAGCTAGTTGGTTACGCTCAGAGTCTTTCCAGCTAAAGACATCTGAACAAAGAATAGGCGATGCCGCTTCCCATAGTGTTAGCTTTCGTCAGGATAGCAGCTATATGATTACTGGCGGTTTGGGCGATTTGGGTTTACTGGTGGCTAGCTGGATGGTAGAATGTGGTGTACGACATTTGGTGCTGGTGGGGCGCAGTGCAGTTAAGCCTGCTGTCCGCAGTCAGTTAGAGCAACTAGAACTCTCTGGCGCAAGGGTGGTAGTCGCGCAAGCAGATGTGTCTGACTACGAGCAAGTGTCCCAGTTGCTGAACTCCCTTGTGCAATCCTCACCACCTCTGCGAGGAATTATCCACGCTGCTGGTGTTTTGGATAAGGGGTTAATGCAGCAGCAAAACTGGGAGCAGTTTACGCGAGTGATGGCTCCAAAAGTGCTTGGGGCATGGAATCTACATGCGTTAACCCAAAACCAGGCTTTAGACTTCTTTGTGCTGTTCTCTTCCGTTTCCTCTTTATTCGGCGCTGTGAATCAAACCAGTTATTCTGCGGCCAATGCTTTTCTGGATGCTTTAGCCTCTTATCGTCGGGCGCAGGGACTACCTGGCTCCAGTATCAACTGGGGACTTTGGGGCGAGGTAGGAATGGGAGCGAGAAACCAACAGCTAGCAGAACGGCTTAATCGGATGGGAATGGAAAATATGGCCCCTCAGCAAGGATTGCAGGTACTGGAGAAGTTTTTCAAAGAAGCACCTGTACAACTTGGGGTTATGTCCATCAACTGGTCGCGTTTCCTGGTAGGACAATTGGCGAAATCGCCATTCTTGGCTGATTTGAGCGGAGAAACTCAGGGATTGCGCTCTCAGTCTTGGGAAGAGAGTCCAAAGAGTGAATCTCCTTCGCTTCGCAACGCTCTTGTGTCTGCGACGCTAGCAGAGCGTAAACAATTATTGAAGTCTCACATTTGCGAACAAGTAGCCAAGGTACTAGGATTTTCTGCCACCAAATTGGACATCGCGAAACCGTTGACCAGTCTAGGACTTGACTCCTTAATGGCAATCGAACTGAGGAATAGGCTCAATAAGGAGACGGGGGTAAACTTGCCCGTAATGAAAATCATTCAAGGTCCAAGCATTTCCCAACTAGCAGAGCTAATACTTGAGGAATTAGCATTGGCGAAGATAATGCTGTCAGCGCTACCATCCACTGAACTCGCTGAGGATATGGAGGAAATCACTCTGTAAGATACAGCAGATTGCGGGTAATGAGGTACACTAAGATTTGGTGCATCAACTACGACAATGAAAGCTTACGCCAGTTTTCTCCTAAAACAACAAAAATGGTTGATACATTAATTGCGATCGCACTCGATTTGTTTAATCCTAGACATTTAAGAAATTGGTTTGCTAACTGCTGCTACTGTACCTCATAAACCTGAAATCTGCTGTATTACTTTTATAATTGCTGCGTTCGTTGTAGTTTAATGTTCGTTTGCTTGGCATGAATCTACTGTATAAACTCATTAACCGTTATGTTCTGTTTGAAGAGTAAGCCAATGAAATTTCAAAAAGTCCTAAAAGGCGCTATCTCCATCTTAGTAATTGGATTTATCGTTATAACGAGTACTTTCGCCCTTTGTGCTCCTGTTTTGGCTGTTGAGAATCCGCAAGAACTTGTTTTAGCCTTGTACCCTTACGTTCCCAGACTTGAACAATTCAAAAATTCAATTCAGCAAAAATGGCAAGAGGTTGAACCCAACGTTACTCTGAAAATACTGTCCTCAGAGGATTGGGATGGGGGATATGAAAAAGATCCTCCAGAGAATGTGGATGTTTATGTATTTGATGCCATTTTTCTCAATTATTTCAAATCAAATGGGCTGTTATTGCCATTGGAAAAAACCGAGATTGAAGGGAAGGAAGACTTCTTAAGCTATGCCAGTGAGGGTGTGCAATTTGACGACAAATTATATGCGATTCCTCAATTGGGTTGTTCTAATATGTTGTTTTATTGGGACACAGATACTGCCCTGAAAAACGCTACACAATTAACCGAAATATATCAGACAATAGGCAAGTGTAGTTACACCAGTAAGATACCTCCTGATTCACGGGGGTTAATGATTGATATGGGAGGCGGAACCACGAATTCTTGCCTTTACATGGATGCCCTTGCCAGCGTGAAAAATGAATTCCCTGTGCCACAGCCTGGGGATGAACAACAGGTTGACACCCAGGCGATGGACAACTTACGTACGCTGTTAAAGATGGGCAGTTACTATAACGGTACTCAGCAACAGTCTTATGAAGCTGCTTCTTGGTTTAGCAATGGGTATGGTAGAGCTGTAGTAGGGTTTACCGAATCAATGTCGGCAATAAGTCCAGAAGCCCTACAGCACATTGATTTCAAAGTGATGCCACTTTCCGATAATGACGAAAAAGCCCTATTTTATGCGGACGTGATTGGCATTCATCCAAATGTTGAGCAACGCGGTACCCGTCAATTAGCTGTGAAACTGGCCAATTTATTGGCGTCTTCTGAAAATATGATTGATAGTATTGGGGCAGAGCAATCTGGTCAGCCACAGTACTTAATGCCTACTCGCCACACAGTTTTTTCTCAATTGGCCAATTCTTATCCCAATTATCAAAAAATGTACGACCTAGTAAACAGCGCTAATCCGATCTTGTTTACCTTAGATGAGGATGCAAAGACCTGGTTGGAGAGCATGAAAGGCACACTGTCACGAATGGTGAGCGAAAATTATGTCTGCGGTTGCGATATTGTTGCAGGATCAATTTGGAATCAGCAGGATGCAGAAAGCAAATGTCCCTCTATTTGTGCCGAACATGGTGGCTGGAGCGGTGAATGGGTTACTACAGTTGAAGATCAAAACTCTGTTTGCGGTTGTAACACCTGTCCTGTAGGTACTACTTTGTACAGATATGGAAAATAGAAAATAGCATGTTTGTCAAGAGTTTAGGGAAACAGGTATAGCGTGAGTGACCAGGGAAAAAACTAATGAACCTTAAGCAATTTGTAGGTGAACTTGCCGAGCAGGGTGTAAAGTTGTGGGTCGAAGACGATCAGTTGCGCGTTCGTGCTGCAAAAGGAGTATTGACACCAAATCTGCGTGACTTACTGGCATTGCATAAGGCAGAGCTTGTGAAGTTGCTGCGGCATAGCAACGCGAGGGCAAATGATACTCACTTACCCATTGTACCTGTTTCACGAACTGGGAACTTGCCTGTGTCTTTTGCCCAGGAACGAATGTGGTTCTTGAGCCAGTTAGACCCAACTAACCCCCTTTACAACGAACCACAAGCTCTACGATTTCATGGTTTCCTGAACGTCGTTGCGTTAGAGAAAAGTCTCAACAAGATTATCCAACGTCACGAAGCTTTACGTACAAATTTTGTAACGGTTGATGGGCAACCAGTTCAGGTAATTACTGAATCTTTGACCTTAAGTGTACCAGTAGTAGACTTGCAACACTTAAGAGAAAGTGAGAGAGAAATCCGGGTACAGCAATTAGCAACGGCAGAAGCCCAACAACCCTTTGACCTCGCAAGTGTTCCTTTAATCCGAGCAACTTTGCTTAAGCTAACAGAGGTAGAACACGTATTGCTGCTAACAATACACCACATTGTCTTTGATGGTTGGTCATGGGGAATAATTTTACGAGAGTTAGCAACTATTTACTCAGCCTTTTGCAATGACTTGTTCCCCGAGTTACCCTCTCTACCGATTCAGTACAAAGACTTTGCTGTTTGGCAGCGTCAGTGGTTAAATAAAGAGCTACTTTCGTCTCAACTGGCTTATTGGAAGCAACAACTGTCCGGTGCGCCAGATTTATTGGAACTGCCAGCCGACCGAGTGCGAAGAGCAACTCAAACCTTCCGGGGAGCGCATCAAAGATTTACACTTTCAAAAGAGCTAACTGCGGAGCTGATGAGTTTAAGTCAGCGGCAAGGAGTCACCCTCTTTGTGACGCTTCTGGCGGCGTTTCAAACATTGCTTTACCGTTATACAGGGCAGACTGATATCTGCGTAGGGACGCCGCACGCTAACCGCGATCGCGCCGAAATTGGGGGATTGATTGGATTTTTCGTCAATACCCTCGTCCTGCGGACTGATATGTCGGGCAATCCGAGTTTTGAGGATGTACTGTATCGAGTTCGGGAAGTGACGCAGGGAGCTTATGCCCATAAAGACCTACCGTTTGCGAAGTTAGTAGAGGAATTGCAGATAAAACGTGACCTAAGCTACACACCACTGGTGCAGGTGATGTTGGCGTTTCACAATGTGCCGATGCCCGAGATACAGATCGAAGGCTTAACGGCGAGTCCATTAGCGGTAGAAAGCGCTACGGCGAAGTTTGATTTGCTTTTATCTTTAGAAAACACCGCCTCTGGACTAATTGGGGAATGGGAATACAATACCGATCTGTTTGATGGTACCACCATCGAGCGGATGGTAGGACATTTCCAGACTTTACTAGAGGCGATCGTCGCGAATCCAGAACAGCGGGTTTCTGAATTGCCCCTGCTGACAGAGCGAGAGCGGCACCAGCTATTGATAGAGTGGAACAACACCACAAAAGAGTATCCCAAAGATAAGTGTATCCACCAGTTATTTGAGGAACAGGTTACGCTTACGCCCGACGCCATTGCGGTGGTTTTTGAAGGGGAACAACTGACCTATAATGAGCTTAACCAACGGGCGAACAGGATCGCACATCACCTGCAACGCCTGGGCGTGGGGCCAGAAGTGCTAGTGGGGATCTGCGTAGAGCGCTCCCTGGAGATGGTAGTAGGATTGCTGGGCATCCTCAAGGCTGGTGGCGCGTATGTACCTCTTGACCCAACTTATCCTTCCGAGCGTTTGGTCTTCATGCTAGAAGACGCTCAAGTGCCAGTGCTGCTGACTCAGGCGAAGTTAGTAGAGTCTTTTCCTAAACATCAAGCACGAATTGTCTGTCTAGACACAGACTGGGAAGTCATTGCCCAACAAAGCAAGGAGAATCTTAAAACCAGCGTGACGCCTGACAAAACGATCTATGTCGTTTACACCTCCGGCTCAACGGGGTTACCTAAGGGAGTTGCTGTTCCTCATCTGGCAGTAAACCGCTTGGTACTTAACACAAACTACATTAACTTAGGTTCAAAAGATGTAATTGCTCAAGTCTCGAACAGTTCTTTCGATGCTGCTACATTCGAGATTTGGGGAGCTTTACTTAACGGGGCGAAGCTCGTTGTTATAACTAAGGATGTAGCGCTTTCACCCTTGGATTTTGCCGCCGCGATCAAAGAGCAAGGAATTACCGTATTGTTCTTGACGACTGCTTTGTTCAATTTGCTAGCAAGAGAAGTCCCGTCGGCTTTCTCTTCAGTGCAACACCTTTTATTTGGAGGAGAAGCTGTCGAACTTCGGTGGGTTAAAGAAGTGCTGAAGAATGGTCCACCTGTACGGTTGCTTCATGTTTATGGGCCTACCGAAAGTACAACATTCACCACTTGGTATTTGATACAAGCTGTTCCAGAAGGGGCAAAAACCATTCCCATCGGTTGCCCCATAGCCAACACTCATTGTTTTCTGCTCGACGAGCATCTAAAACCTGTTCCCGTCGGTGTCCCTGGAGAACTGTACATCGGTGGAGATGGTCTGGCACGGGGCTATCTGAACCGTCCCGATTTGACTTCTGAAAAATTTATCCCCAACCCCATAAGTAATGACCCACGATCACATCTGTACAAAACAGGAGACTTAGCCCGTTACCTAAGTGACGGCAATATCGAGTTTCTGGGTCGAATTGACAATCAGGTGAAGCTTCGCGGCTTCCGCATCGAACTTGGAGAAATTGAAGCTGTGCTGGCCACTCATCCCCAAGTTCAAGAAACCACAGTCATCGTCAGAGAAGATATCCAAAGCGATAAGCGCCTCGTCGCCTATATCGTTCCCAAGACCAAGACGGAACCAAACGCAGCACTACCTACAGTCAGTGAGTTGCGCTCCTTCCTCAAAAGTAAGCTCCCCGACTACATGGTGCCAAATGCCTTTGTAATATTAGAGGCAATACCCCTGACTCCCAATGGTAAAATAGACCGCCACAACCTACCAGCCCCAGACCAAACTACTAGACCCGACGCAACTTATGTAATGCCGCAAACTAGGGTCGAACAAATCGTCGCAGCCGTTTGGCAAGAGATGCTTCATGTAGAGAAAGTGGGGATTTATGACAATTTCTTCGAGTTGGGAGGTCACTCATTGCTTGTGGTTCAGGTTCACCACAAATTGCAAGAAATCTTGGGAGTGAAGTTATCAGTAGTTGAAATGTTTCAATACCCAACTATACATTCTTTGAGCGAACACTTAAGTGATAATTTAGGTATACAGGATGCTTCAAGACAAAGCAATGGTCATGGGTTGAATCTTCGCGCTCGCCAAGCTTCAATGCAGCTACAAAGGCAACTTAGGCAGCATTATCAGTCAGATATAGCCATTATTGCTATGTCGGGTCAGTTTCCAAAAGCTCAAGATATAGATTCCTTATGGAATAACCTATGCAACGGGATAGAATCTATATCATTTTTTTCGGAACAAGAAATGGTCGCCGAAGGTGTTAACATAAAGTGGCTGAATAACGCTAAACATGTAAGAGCCAGCGGTGTATTGTCAGACATAGAGCTATTTGATGCTTATTTTTTTGGTTATAGTCCCAAAGAAGCTGAATTGATAGATCCGCAACAACGCTTATTCTTAGAATGTGCTTGGTCAGCCATAGAAAAAGCAGGTTATGACCCAGAAAACTACAAGGGGTTGATTGGGGTTTACGCAGGATGTGGCGGGAATGATTACTTACTAAAAAATCTTTATCCTAACCGCGATATTTTAGAGTTGAACGATTTTGACAACCTGAGTTTTGGCAATGCTCCAGATCATCTGACGACTCGGGTTTCTTACAAACTCAACCTCAAAGGACCTGCACTTAACATACAAACGGCTTGTTCTACTTCATTAGTTGCCGTACACTTAGGGTGTCAAAGTTTGCTGAATGGCGAATGCGATATGGCGATCGCGGGTGGCGTTTCCATCCATCTTCCCCAAAAGACAGGCTATTTGTATCAAGAAGGCTTAATTTTATCTCCCGATGGACACTGCCGAGCTTTTGATGCCAAAGCAAAGGGAACTGTAGGTGGTAACGGTGTGGGAATTGTCGTTCTCAAGCGCTTAGCAGATGCGATCGCCGATGGTGACTACATCCATGCAGTGATTAAAGGCTCATCCATCAATAACGACGGTTCATTGAAAGTCGGCTATACAGCTCCCAGTATAGATGGTCAAGCCGCAGTAATTTCTCAAGCTCAGGCTGTAGCCGGAATTGATGCCGAGACAATTACTTATATAGAAGCTCATGGCACTGGAACTCCTCTAGGAGATCCCATTGAAATTGCAGCGCTAACACAAGCATTTTGTGCCAGTACCCAGAAGAAAGGCTTCTGTGCAATCGGTTCGCTGAAAACAAATATCGGACATCTAGATACGGCTGCTGGGGTGGCAGGTCTAATCAAGACTGTTCTAGCACTAAAACACAAGTTACTGCCACCTAGCTTGCACTTTGAACAACCATCACCCCAGATTGACTTCGCCAACAGTCCCTTTTACGTCAATACCAAACTCTCCCCGTGGGAAACAAACGGCACTCCCCGCCGTGCTGGGGTCAGTTCTTTTGGTATGGGGGGTACTAATGCACACGTCGTTTTGGAGGAAACTCCTGCTGAATTTGAGTACAAAAGTCAGGAATCTGGGGAGCCGGGGAGAAAGTTTCAGTTGTTGGTACTCTCCGCCAAAACTGAGAGGGCACTCGATACTGCAACTGCAAATTTGGTTGAACATTTAACTCATCATCCTGATATTAACCTGGCTGATGTAGCTTACACGCTAGGGGTTGGTCGCAAAGCTTTCAACTATCGACGGATATTGGTGTGCCGTGACAGGGAAGATGCTGCCAATACACTTTCTACCCAAGATCCGAAACGAATTTTTCCCAACGTCCAAGAACCTAAAAATCGCTCGGTCGCGTTCATGTTTTCGGGTCAGGGATCGCAATATGTGAATATGGCTGGGGAACTCTACCAAGAAGAACCGGCATTTCGCGAAAATATCGACCTTTGTGCAGAACTGCTTAAACCCAACCTGGGACTTGACTTGCGCTCTGTGCTGTATCCGAGTGAAGAACAAGCAGAACAAGCGGCAGAACAATTGAAGCAGACTGCGATCGCACAACCCGCACTATTTACCATTGAGTACGCCTTAGCTAAATTATGGATGTCATGGGGCGTGCATCCCAAAGCAGCAATTGGTCACAGCATTGGCGAATATGTGGCTGCAACTCTTGCAGGCGTTTTCTCCTTAGAAGAAGCATTATCCCTCGTTGCTGCACGGGGCCAGATCACGCAGCAAATGCCTTCAGGGTCGATGCTTGCTGTACCACTTCCCCAACAGCAGGTGCAACCCCTCCTTGACAATAAACTCTCCCTAGCTGCAATTAACGGGTCATCCCTTTGCACGGTTTCAGGTGCTACAGATGCAATAGAAGCACTGCAACAGCAACTTCAAGCACAAGGCGTGGAATGTCGCCTCCTGCATACCTCTCATGCCTTCCATTCCTATATGATGGAACCCATTTTAGAGACATTTACCGAGCAGGTGAAAAAAGTCAACCTAAAACCCCCTCAAATTCCCTATATTTCCAACGTGAGCGGAACTTGGATTACAGCAGAGGAGGCAACAAATCCAAGTTATTGGGCTAGACATTTACGCCAAACTGTACTTTTCAGTTCAGGCTTGCAAAGGTTGTTGCAAGAACAAGACTTTATTTTACTAGAAGTTGGTCCTGGAAAGACGCTGAGTGCGATTGCGAAAAAACATGTAGATAAAGCGGCAGAACAGGTTATACTTTCTTCGTTAAGACATCCCCAAGACCAACAATCTGATGTGGCTTTTTTGTTGAACGCATTAGGCAAACTCTGGCTTGCAGGAATACAAGTAGATTGGGCAGGATTCTATGCTGGCTCCCAACGTTACCGCCTACCGTTGCCGACTTATCCATTTGAACGGCAGCGTTACTGGATTGAACCGCCTAAAGAAGCAGGGACGCGAAAAGAATTAAATTCCCACTTCCACAACGCTGTCCCGGAATGGACATCAATAGTAGAAGCCGGTCGGACGCAGGCACTATCTGAACTCCCGAATTTTGACAACCCCACGTACCACGCAAAACAACAGTGTTTGAATCTTTTGTGCGTTGCTAACATGAACCTTGCTTTGAGAGACTTAGGTGCTTTTAGCAATCCAGCCGAAAAACATTCGATTAAAGATTTATTGTCGCAATTTTCGATTCTGCCGGAATATGAGCAATTGCTGTCTCGATGGCTGAAAGTTTTGGTCGAACACGATCAGTTACAGCAAGATGGGGAAAGGTTTACCAACTTTGTGCCAATTTCAACAGAGTCTTGGAATGCGCTTGCAGAAGAGGTCAAAGTCAGATGGGCAGACACGCCCCTATGGGCAGAAACGGTTCTGCTTGTTCGCGAAAAGCTTGCTGCCCTACTAACGGGACGAGAAAACTCGCGGGATGTGTTTTTTGCTAAAGGCTCCTTCGATAAGGCGGAAACTGTAGCTGGAGATTGGCCCATGCTGCATTACTATAATGCGATCGCGCGGGCAAGTTTGCAACGGGTAGTGAAATTATTGTCACCCCAAGTTAAGCTCCGAATTTTGGAAATCGGGGCGGGAATGGGACTCACCACAGCAGAATTGCTACCGGTTCTGCCACTGCAACAAACTAGCTATACCTTTACTGACGTGGGACGTCTTTTCCTGGACAATGCCAAACAGAAGTTTAGTGCTTATCCATTTCTCGAATACCGCCTACTAAACATTGAGGAATCACCCAAGGCTCAAGGGTATGAGGAACATAGCTTTGATATGGTAGTAGCCGCAAATGTGCTACATGTAACTCGTAATATGGGAGAAACCCTAGAGCATGTCCGCTCTTTATTGGCTCCTGGAGGTTTTCTGCTGGTTTGGGAAGTAACGCAACCTCTGTTAGAGTTTGATATCACCGATGGTTTTCTGATGAAACCGTTAGATGATGGAGAACGAAGCCAAAGTAATCCATTTTTATCAAAACAACAGTGGATCTGGGCGCTACGGGAACATGGATTTGTTGAGGTAGCTGCTTTGCCTGAAACAGAAGTTTTAGGATTCCATATTTTGCTGGCTAAGGCTTCTGGATTCGCGAATGTATCGGCGACTACAGCATTTACAGTATGCCCTGATGATGCTATCAAGACCGATGTTGAAACTTTGCAGGCAAAGTCTCCAAAGAAAGATTTCTCCTCACTCCACTCAACAAGACCGAATTTACCGAATCCCTATGTTGCTCCCCGCAATCAGATCGAACGAACCATAACTGAAATATGGCAAAAATTCTTTGGTATTGAGCAGGTGGGAATCTACGATGACTTTTTTGAATTGGGGGGAGATTCCTTGCTGGCAGTTCACCTGATTTCTAAATTATGTGAAACCCTGAAAATAGAATTGTCTTCTCACAGCTTGATCAGTTCATCCACTATTGCGAGTTTGGCTGAATTAATAGAACAAACCGCGACCGCCTCTACCCTTCTTAACCAACCACCTAAACAAGCCCTGCCCGAATTACTGGTCGAAATTAAGTCCGGTAGTTTTAAACAACCTCTTTTCTTAATACATCCTGCTGGCGGACAAGTCTACATATATCGTGATTTGGCAAAATATCTAGGCTCAGATTATCCAGTCTATGGGCTACAGGCACAAGGGATAGATGGGAAAAAACAAACACTCACTCAAATTGAGGAGATGGCGACTAAATATATCGAAGCACTGCGCGTTGTCCAGCCTGATGGACCATATTTTCTTGGGGGTGCTTCTTCTGGAGGTACTGTGGCTTTCGAGATGGCACAGCAATTGTTGGCACTGGGTGAACAAGTAGCACTGCTCGCACTCATAGATACTCCAGGTCCTGGTCAAATGCCCGCGAAAGTGGAAGATGATGATCTGCTTTTGTTGGCTTATTTACTCAATGTCGGTGCTAACTTTTCCTTTTCTCCAGAAGATTTTCAACAAATGGAACCGGACGAGCGATTGCTTCAATTTGTAGAGCAGGTTAGGCACTCTATGAGATTGCCTCCTGATTACGGGCTTGCCGAGCTTCGCTTCTTCCTTCACCTCCTCAAGGTGGACGTTCAAGCTATGCGGAGCTACATACCACGAATCTACCCAGGTCGGGTCATCTTTTTCCGCGCCAACGAGCGGGATGCAACTAATCCCCAAAACCCAGAGCTAGCTTGGGTGAATTTGGCAGCGGGAGGATTAGAGGTTCACGAAGTCCCTGGTAATCACATTACTATGAATTACGCTCCCAACGCCCAAGTCATAGCCGAACATCTGAGGGCATACCTGTTGTCTTTGAGCGTTGGGAGCAGTAAACTAAATACTTAAGTTAACCCTCGTTCCCAGGCTGAGCCTGGGAACGAGATATCGAGGCTCCGCCTCGTTGTTGATACTGCTGCAAGATGTGAACTTAGGGACTTGCAGCCATATTGGTTTCTTCTCACTTTATCAGTACAATGTCGAACATCGTTTATTTCAACCTACGTGCCCACTCAACTGTTAATTCCACTCTCGGAATAGTGCAGGAGTTAGTGCGGCGGGGAGAACAGGTAGATTACTATTGTTATGAGGAATTCCGCAATAAAATCGAGTCTGTAGGTGCCCAATTCCATCAGCTTCCTGCCAATCCAGATTTGTGGTTGGACGAAACCGCAACGCCGCAATCTGCCTCAATGGAAACGAGTTTGGAAGCAATCCCGATTCTATTGGAACATTTCCAACGCGATCGCCCAAAGCTACTTATCTTTAATTCAGCCTGCTTATGGGGATGCCTTCTTGGTGAGTTGCTGAAGCTTCCCACAGTTGCTACTCACATCCATCACCTTGTACCACGTCGATTTATTCCACCGCTTCCAGTACTTTTAGCACCAAACTGCATCAGAAGATTTTCTGAAAACCCAAAAATTGTTGACAAACACAGAAGCCTTTGGACTCTGTTGAAGCAAAAATATCAGTTTGAGCGCGTGAACAAAAACGATTTGTTCAAGCTAATGCGCTATATGCTCTTCTTCCACGGCGATCTGAATATTGTCTTCACATCTGAAATTTTCCAGATCGAGCGAGAAAACTTTGACTCCAGTTACATCTTCACTGGTCCGTGTTACAGCAAAAGCTCGCTTGAACCGGAGTCTTGCTGGGCGAAAATTGAAGGAAAGTCGGTGATTTATATTTCACTTGGAACAGTATTCAATCAGAATATTCCCTTCTTTAAGAAATGCCTGCAAGCGTTTGGCAATAGTCATCATATTGTGGTAATGACTGTTGGCAATTCTGTGGATATTAATTTGCTTGGAGAGATTCCACCTAACTTTATTGTCAAAAATTTTGTGCCGCAACTAGAAGTTATTAAGTACGCTAGTGTCTTTATTTATCATGGTGGTATGCAGAGTACTTTGGACGCGCTAACTCACCAAGTTCCGCTAGTTTTATTTCCTCAATATTCAGAGCAGTATTTGACAGCCCATAGATTAGAGGAGTTGGGTGTGGGGATATGGGTTAAACAGCAAAACATTGAGTCGCAGAAATTGCGCGAATTGGTGGAAAAGGTAATGCAGGATTCGTTCATTCGTTGCAATGTGGAGCGATTGGGCAAATCCTTGGTAGAAGCAGGCGGCACTCAAAGGGCTGTTGACAAAATTCTAGAATTCAAACAGCAATTTCGCAGATTTTAAATAAAGGATAAAGTAATGAAAGAAATAAATGTTGTACAAAAAAATTATTATGAAGTTGCTGACCGATATGATGAATGCTATGGGGTCAATGATTAAATCGCAACCAAGCTTTTGAAATGTTTTCTTCCTTTAAATAAAGCAAGGATAAAATAAAGTGTCAAATATAGTTTTCTTTAACTTTCAGGCTTACGGACATATTAATCCTAGTCTAGGAATAGCACAGGAACTGGTTCAACGTGGAGAAAAAGTAGACTATTATTGCACTGAAGAATTCCGGTATCTAATTGAAAAAGCCGGTGTACAATTTCAAGTGCTACCGTCTACTGTAGATCTATTTAGTTCAGCATCAGGCAAATCTTATTTGATAGAAACTAGCCTAGAAGTGTTGCCGATTTTGTTAAAACAATTCCGACAGACTCCGCCAAAGGTGCTAATTTTTGATGCAACGTGCCTCTGGGGATATCTTCTTGGTAAATTGCTAAAGCTTCCCACTGTGTCAACTCATGCCTCGGCGATCCTACCACCTAGTTTTTCTCCGCTAATTTCACCGGAGCTGTTGCTAGCCTTCCTACCGCCTCATATTTTCCCAGTGTTACCGTGTTTCTTTCCAGATTCCAACTTCTACACACCTCTAGAAAAACTGCGACTAGTCCATAAACACAGAATCCTTTGGGCGCAATTTAGACAACAATACCAAGTAGAAGGATTAAAAATTAACGAGCTGTTCCACTCACGGGGCGATCTAAATATTGTCTTCACCTCAGAAGCCATCCAATTTAAGCGCGAATTGTTTGATACTAGTTACATTTTTGTCGGTCGGTGCTATACTAACAGCCTCCTTGATCCTGACTTTTCTTTAGCAGATATTAAGGGGAAGTCGGTTATTTATATTTCGTTAGGAACGATTTTTACTGACAACATTCCCTTCTATAAAAAGTGCCTACTAGCGTTCGGTTATAGTAACCATCTGGTAGTAATGAAAGTGGGAAAGTCTGTGGATATTAATTTGCTAGGAGAGATTCCGCCTAACTTTATTGTCAGAAATGATGTGCCACCATTAGAAGTCCTCAAATACGCCAGCGTCTTCATCTCTCATGCTAGTATGACTAGCACTATGGAAGCACTAGAACACCGGGTGCCACTCGTTCTATTTCCCCAAGCTACAGATCAGTACTTAGTAGCCAGTCGGATAGAGGAATTGGGTGCGGGAGTATGGGTTAAACAGCAAAACATTCAGCCGCATAAATTGCGCGAATTGGTGGAAAAGGTAATGCAGGATTCGTCCATTCGTCGCAATGTGGAGCGATTAGGCAAATCCTTGGTAGAAGCAGGCGGCACTCAAAGGGCAGTTGACAAAATTCTAGAATTAAAACAACGAGCCAGCACACCTAAATAGCGCGGGATGCCTCGTAGCAAAGAAGAAACATCGCTTAACAGTAGATTCAGAAGCCATTGCTTCAGGGGGCGACAACTGTGCTGAATCCCTTATTTATCAAGGTTTTGGCTCTCTTAAATCTCGAAGACATTTGAGCTTATTGACAGGCTTATTGACAATAGCTCGGTCGGGTGAGCATCTCATATCAAATCCTGTTGCATCGGAATGATCGGCCTTTCTTGGTAATTGCTAATTGCTAATTGCTAATTGCTAATTGCCCCTACAGGTCGTAATTCCGATGCCTAAGGAAACGATATCAAAGCTATTTCTACGGTTGTTGCTACTAATTCTGGTCTGCTCACCCGACCAAATTTTATTGAGGGGTTGGAAACTAAAACCATTTCCTTATCTATATTTGGGGGCGCTTGTCGCCCCCTGAACGATTGTTGTCACCCCGTCAGGTATCTGTATCAGGACTTACGCACGACTAGACCAGAAACCCGGTTTCTTTGTCAATCTCGAGCTGACAAACCAACGATTTTTCGGATCGCCCTTAGTTTCTTGGCGTAAGTCCCGTGTATGTCGATGAAAATACGCTTGTACTAGATTAAATTTTCGTCTCAGTAATAACCGATTGTGACAGTGCTGGTTGCGTCATCTCGGTTTTAAATGTCCTGGGCAGCTGTACTCCAAACAGCACCAGTCGAACTCCTAAGAACAAAGACAAAGCTAACCACAAGATGTGGTTATCGTTACTATGAAAAGAAAAAGAAGCAACATCTGCAGGTAGAAATCCCACGGCAAACGAAGCTAAGCTAATATTGCGGAGGGTATGCCCTTCTGCTAAACCCAAGAAGTATCCATCTAGCATGAAAGCAACTGAACTAAATCCTAGGACGGGTAGTAACCAAAAAACATAAAGATTAATGTGTTCGGTGACTTCGGTGTGGTTGGTTAATAGCCGAAATACAGTTTGAGGAAATAGCACACAAACACCAGCCAAAGCAATCCCCACTACCAGACTGGTTCCCACAGAAATCCTAACTAGAGCTACTAGCTGCTCGGAAGCTCCTTTGCCTTTAAAGTTTCCACTCAGGGTTTCCGTGCCAAATCCCAGTCCTTCAGTAAAATAACTACTGAACAAAAATACCTGTAAGAGTAAGGCATTTTCAGCATAAGTAATTGTCCCCTGGCTTGCACTCTCGTAGTTGAAGATTAAGATAGCTAAGAGAAAAATAAAATTGCTGACAAAAATGTTTCCATTTAGGGTGAAACTGGAGATTATAGCTGAGGTGTCCCAAATTTTTCCAGCTATGGCTCGTAAATCTTGCCACTTGACTTCTACGCAGAAAACAATCAATCCCACCAACAGAGCTAGATACTGGCTGGTAGTATAGGACACTCCAGCCCCCATACTTTCCCAGCCCCACCGGATAATTAATAAGTAGTCGAGTGCGATATTGGCAACATTACCAACGACGGACAACAGCACAACCAAGCCATTTTTTTCCCGTCCTAGAAACCAACCAATCAGCACAAAGTTGAGCAAAACGGCAGGTGCTCCCCAAATTTGGGCGTTGAAGTAGGTAATTGCTGAAGCTTTGACCTCTGGGGTGGCACTGAGCAGGGCAAACCCCAGTTCTTGCAAAGGGTGCTGCAAGCTTACAATGGCAACACCAAGCGCCAGAGCAATTAAGCTATTACGCAGTCCTACCAGTAGTATTGCCTCCTGGTCATCTCGTCCCACCGCTTGAGCAGTCAGTCCAGTGGTACTCATCCGCAAAGAAATTAACAGCAGGAAGACTAAGCTAGTCAGGTTTCCTGCTAGCGCCACCCCCGCTAGGTGATCGAGCTCTGACAGATGACCCAAAAAAGCCACGTTGAGCGTATTCGCCAGAGGTACCATGATGTTGGAGAGGACATTGGCTAGAGCCATTTGGAAGAAGCGAGGCACGAGGTGATTTTGGCTTGAGATTGTCTGATCTATCGATTGACTTGCGTTGTTTTCCATACAAATCTTTAAGCAAAGATGGCTATTATTTATACTAACCTCAGCTCGATATAAAAAACCTATAATGTCTGCAAAAATGACTCCAAAATACAACAAAATGTAGTCGAGCGCGGCTGGCGGAGACTGCCTGACGGGGTGACAACCCCGTCAAAACATTTGTAAAATCAAGGACATAGCCCTCAAACCTCTATGAAAGAATGGCAGTTTGTTGCGTCTTATTCTGATTAAATCGACTATAATTTATTGACAAAATTCCATTTCAAATACCCAAGATTGACCGTATAATCCAATCCAAAAACTACTGTGTCGGCGCTGCGAACGCTTGAATTCGGTTAGCCGACCAACATATTTTTGAATTCCCATGTGCTTGATTCTCTGGCCTGGGAGAATAGCACAAGTGTAAGCTAGAGAAATCAGGAGAATTATAGCGGATTGCAGCCGTATGAGGTACGGCTGAGTTTGTGTAGCGGCAGCATTAAGGGTGCCGCTACACAAACTCAGCCTTAAGGCTGTACTTCACTCGCTTGCAATCTGCTGTAAGTTTTTTAACCGCTCATTATTAGCGTGACTCTTCTCTAAATTATAACCACCTGTCTGACAATATTTGAACATGGCTTCTATCCCACTGCACTTGGAGCAGCAATTGCTGGGGCATATCTCCCTAAGTTAGTCAGAAGATAAGCTGCGGGAGCATTTAAATCCAATAAACGGGCGGGCAAGATGCCCACCCCACAAGAAGAAGGTAAAATTTGGCTCTCAAATTAGGTGCCCAGCAGCTTACCAACCATCATCCTCGACCTTACCCGATATTTACGTCGCCAATAACCCGCCACGTTAAACTCGCCAAATCCTGCAGGACTTACGCAACTGGCATATTTTTTCGCTCCGGGTGCGTGACGCTGCTTCAATATTTGAACGGAGCAATGAGACTTGTAACGTCACGCACCAACCACCGATTGTGACACGCAGCTTTAGTTCTGTCCTGGTTGTTTAGTGACTTTAACAACCGTGAATAAAAAGCTAGTTCCAGGCAGCAATCCTAACTCTGATAGGCGAGTGTATTCTGAAGATTATTGTTGAATATAATGCTCTTTTTTGACTCTAATTACAAACTTTAATTGCCGCTCATAGAGCTATTTTTTTGGCGTAATTAGAGATTTATGATCGGCCTGGTTACTACTTCCTCTTTTATTCAACAGTTGCCAGTATAATGGAATAGCTCGCTTGTGCCAAATCAAACTAATTAACGCAAGTTGCTAGTTATCAGCTTTGGCGGCAAAGAAACAAAGGCGATCTGAAAAATCGTCGGTTTGACAGCGAGAAATCGACGCATCACCTTTGTTTCTGACTCAGGTAATTGGTAATTGGATTAATTGGTGCTGGAATCGTGACAATTACCCATTACCCATTACCCATTACCAGGGTTCTTGGATATAACTAGCAACTTACGTTAATTACAAAAACATTTTTGTCTCGCCATTGAGTGCGAGCAATAGTTAGTTTAAGCGGTTGAGGAGCGTGAAAATTTTGTCTTGATAATTTCTTGAACCAGAGGAAACCACAGAGTTTCTATTTCAAGGCAAGATAATTTGAGAAACCAATGCAGCGCTACGACGACGGCTCTCAAACTGAATTGGGTAAGGCATTAAGGTCGCCCCAAGGTGATGCCTTTTGTTAAAGGACTAAAGCTGCGTGTCACAATTGGTGGTTGGTGCGTGACGCTACAAGTCTCATTGCTACGTTCAAATATTCTCGCAGCGTCACGCACCCGGAGCGAAAAAATATGCCAGTCACAATTGGTGGTTGGTGCGTGACGCTACAAGTCTCATTGCTACGTTCAAATATTCTCGCAGCGTCACGCACCCGGAGCGAAAAAATATGCCAGTTGCGTAAGTCCTAAGATATATCAAAACTTTTAGAGTCAGATATTCGGTGTTTTTGGCTCTTTCGGAATTGGTATGCCAATGTTCATCACGAACATTTTTACTCTTCTTCTCCCCCATCCCCTTTGCTCCCCCATCCCCTTTGCTCGCGAAAGCATACTAAAAATGGAAGATCCCGGAATGTGGGTTCTAAGTATCGATTTCAACCAGTTTAGTTTTTGACGCTAAACCTGACTTAATGCTGATTTTTGATTTTGATACGTTAAACCTTTCTGCCAACAGTGCAATTAACTCTTGATTCGCCTTACCATCCACTGGCGGCGACTTTAAATGTACCGTAAGGCTACCATCGGGTTGTTCTTCGATACTTTGACGTTTTGAATTCGGTTTAACCTTGACTTGCTTTTTCATAGCTTATCTGCCAAATTTGCCGCAACCACAACCAACCCAAAAAGCTGCCTATAACATAGGCAATAAAATCCCAAGCGTCAAATTGAATACCCAAAATTAGTTTTCCCAATAAGTTAGAGCGCAGCAGTTCTAAAAACGGCGGATGCCAAAGTTGCAAAACTTCGAGGATGCAGGTGACGATGAAAACCCAAATCGGAATTTGTTGCACCGCCTTGCGAGTGGGAATCAGCCAAAAGAATAACAAACACCAGCAAGTTTCGTAGGGAATGCTGCTGACATAATTATTAACCAAAAACTGAGCAGGCCCAGTGTAAAACTTAGTCAGCAAGCCGAGTAGGAACGAGACTAACAGCGAGAGGATGGTTAAGTTGCGAATAGTTATTTTTTGGAACAAGATTTTAGTTAAACCAAAGGAAAACACCTGTCCGAGTATAGCTTATTGCTCGGACAGGTGAAATTATCAATGTCGAGGAGAACGCTGAACTGTTAAGGCTCGTGAGGATTGCCGTAGCCAATTACGGCAATTTTATGGCGATATACAAGTTCGCCGCCGTACCAACCCGAAGCACCGAGAAGGGTGGCGACAATGATAGAAAGTATTATCCCTGTGGGCAAAATTGCTCCGGTGACGTTACCCCAACGCAAGATTAAGTTGATCAGCGTTAGTGCCATTGCAGTTACGTTAAGAAACAGATGCGCCCACCCAGCGGTGCGCTTGCGGACTCGTTCGATTTTCAGGAAGTCGATTAACCCGGTGAGGGCGGCGGCGATGCTGGTTACAAACCCAGCTAATACCAGCCAAAAAGAGGCTCGCGCCCAAAACGCATCTTGCGTGAACCAGTAGACGATATCGGTTAACGGTAGCGCGACTAGAAAACCGATTGGTAGGGTGACAATCGCCGGATGGAGGGGGTGTCCGGCGATCGCTACTGTACTCGGTATACCCGTGTCGCGATATTCTCTTTCGTCACTTTCTATAACGGGCGGGATATCTGGAGTTCGCGTCATATTTTTCTATCTTGGTAATGGGTAATGGCTAATAGCTAATCGGTCGAGGGGGATACCTAAGCCTAAAGGCAAGAATTTACTAAGGAAATGGCAAGCTTTTGATTTACTTTAAAATATAGTTTTTTATCTCGTATCTGTCTTACGGTGGAAGCACTAACCAAACATTCTCTATCTCTAAGTAGATTGCCTCTTTAATCTGCTTGGCTGTAAATTTTACAATTGCCCCTTTTTGGCAATTTTTTAGTCGGAATAAACGTTAATTAATTTTAGGATAATTCAGTCAAAAGAGAGATGAAGTCGATTAAGAAGCCATGACATTATCTTGATAGTGCTTGTTGCATTATTTAAGAAGAACAAAAGGAGAACCAAGTCATGGTATCGACTCTTGACGACACCAAGCGTCTAGCGATCGCAGGTGCTTTAGAAGATATGAAAGCGATCCAAAACCTGATAATTGAAAACGAGCAAACCCTGCTCGGTCAATGCGCGGATCAAGAAATTTGCGCTCGCCTGCGCGATATGCACCGCGATGACCAAAAAAACATGGGCGTTCTCGATACGGTGATTGTGCAATACGGTGTCAAGGGACAGCCAAAACAAACGGTTTTAGAAATGGTTGAAAAAACTCGCAAATTGATGTCAGGTTCGGAACTGACTCTATGTGAGAAATTCGCTCAGCACGAACTGCTCAAACACGGTCAAGTCATGAAAGGCTTGTTAGTCCACAAAGCAGCTCAAGTCGTTGGCGCTGACATCGAAGCCGCAATTACTCCGTTAAATACGCTCAATTTTGAAAACCGCGCTCACCAAGAGCAACTCAAGGGAATTCTGGAAATTTTGGGCGTTCGCGAATTGACGGGTAAAGACCCAGATCAAGGCATTTGGGCAAGAGTGCAAGATGCGATCGCAGCCTTCACAGGCGTCGCCGGTAGCGTCGTTACTCGTACCGATACCGAAATGAGCATCCGCGATCTCATCCGCATGGATCACACCAAGGTAAATACCCTGTTCGGCGAGATCCAATCAACTGACGATCCTCAAAAGATTCAAGAATTCTTCGGTCAAATTTACAAAGACTTGAGCGCTCACTCTGAAGCTGAAGAGCAAATCGTTTATCCGGCAGTGCGTCCTTATTACGAAGATACCCAAGAGCTGTATCAAGAGCAAGCCGAAATGAAGCAGATGCTGGAGCAAATTAAGACTCTTAGCCCCTCTTCTTCCAACTTCAAAGACCATGTTAAACAGCTAATGGATGCTGTGATGCACCACGTCCGTCAAGAAGAGAACGAAATGTTCCCGAAGATTCGCGACAACTTCAGCGACGAACAGCAAAAGCAAATGGCTACGGAATTCAAGACAGTTAAATCCCAGTTCATGGAAAAGATGGCAGCTTCGATGAAGTAGTCATCTGACTTATAAAAAACCGGGTTTTTTGGTTGGAAGAAACCCGGTTTTTTATGTAAGCATAGGGCGGGATCCAATCCCCACCCCACAATAATTTCAGCTCTCTTGTGGGGTGGGATCCAATCCCCACCCCACAATAATTTCAGCTCTCTTGTGGGGTGGGCGTCCCGCCCGCCCCGTGTTCAGTTTATTTATATTCACCTACTTAATGTCAATTCATACTTACATTGCGAAAGTTGAGAAGTGTTGTCAATACATAAGAAGGATTTTACGTCAAGAGAAAGATGTATTGACTTGAAAGATTGTGTGAAAATCAACTCAGAAAGCTTAAAAAAGGCAAGGAACAAAAGATATGGTACAAACTATTGACGACACCAAGCGCATGGCGATCGCAATGGAATTAGCAGACATGAAAGAAGTGCAAAACCTGCTAATTACCAACGAAGAAAAACTGATTTCTGCCATCGGCGATGAAGAAATTCGCAAGCGCTTCGAGCATATGCTGGAAGACGATCGCAAGAACATGGGCGTTTTAGAAACAGTCATGGTTCAATACGGCGTCAAAGCAGAACCCCGCGATACGATTAACAAGATGGTAGAGAAGCTTCAGCAAATGATGGAAGGGTCCGAATTGACGCTTTACCAAAAGGCATTTCAGCACGAATTGCTGAAGCACCAACAGGTAATGACCGGATTGTTAATTCACAAAGTAGCTCAAGTTGTGGGTGCCGATGTTGCAGTTGCGATCGCACCTTTAAATACGATCAACTTTGAAAACCGCGCGCACCAAGAACAACTCAAAGGAATACTCGAAATTTTGGGCGTTCGCGAACTAACTGGCAAAGATCCGGATCAAGGATTGTGGGGACGAGTACAAGATGCGATCGCAGCTTTATCAGGGGTGTTTGGCAGTGCCGTTACCCAAACTTCTGATAAGCAGGATATGGACATCCGCGATCTGATCCGACTCGACCACAACAAGACCAACACCATTTTCACCGAAATCGGCGCGACTGACGATCCGCAAAAGATCCAAGAATATTTTGGGCAGCTTTATAAGGATCTCACTGTCCATGCGATCGCAGAAGAACAAGTCGTCTACCCCAAAGTTCGCGGTTTCTACGGCGACGACAACACTCAAGAATTGTACGACGAGCAAGCCCAAATGAAGCAGATGCTCGACGAAATCAAATCGATGAGTCCTTCTGCGCCTGAATTCAAAGACAAAGTCAAGCAATTGATCGACGTAGTTGGCGATCACATCCGTCAAGAAGAAAGCACTATGTTCGCGGCAATTGGTAACAACTTGAGCGCAGAGGAACGCGAGCAACTGTCTACCGAATTCAAAGCAGCTAAGAGCAAGATTCAAGAAGAAATGGCATCTGCCATGAAGTAGAATCTTGCCAATCAAAATTGAGTCGTCAAAGCGGGTTTTATTGATGGGTGTCTCTACCAAGTACCTGGTTATAGAGTCTTGCAACCGTATGAGGTACACCTGAGTTTGTGTAGCGGCAGCGTTAACGCTGCCGCTACACAAACGAGAGCCCAAAGGCTGTACCTCACTGACTTGCAATCTGCTGTAAACAGCTAAACCCGCTTTTCTCTAATTCGAGTCCCAGTATCTCAATGGTGCAACAAAATGGACGTTTTTGAATTAATCAAAGCCGAGCATCGCAAAGCTGAAGAACTTTTCTCAGCGATTGAAAGTGCAGATGACCCTACCCAACGCTACGATTACTTTCAGCAAATCTACCAAGAACTCAACTTACACGCTCAAACAGAAGAGTTAGTCCTCTACCCAGCCATGCGCGAATACGAAGAAACCAATCAATTCGTTGAAGCAGCTGAAGAGGAGCATGTCAAAGCCAAAGAACTGCTAGAGGAAATTAAATCTCTCGACCCCGACTCCTCGCAGTTTAAATCCAAAATTAAGAAACTGAAAGAAGCTGTTGAGCATCACGTGCAAGAAGAAGAAAACTCACTGCTACCTACAGTCAGTGAGTGCATGAAGAAAAAAGAATTGCAGCAACTTGCCCAAGAGTTCCAGCAAACAAAAACCAAGCTTCAGGAAGACATCGCTGCCTAATCAGAAACCCGGTTTCTTTAAGAAACCGGGTTTCTTTAGCGCGAGAGAATATTTATTTCAATTAATTAAAGAAATTTCTAGACTCATAAACTACTTGACTTGCTCCTAACAATCCCATAAAATAAGCGGCATTTGTCTGATTTAAGGGTTAACTGTTAAAACAGAGTTATCCTTAGAACAAGATCAAGAAAACTATATGAATTCTGATGAACTCTTGAGCCTGTATGAAGCTGGAGAGAGAGAATTTTATCTATCCGACCTGAGTGGAGTCACCTTAAGCGAGGTGAATCTGAGCGGCATAGATTTGAGTCAGGCTAACTTAGAGAAGGCGATTTTAAGGCGAAGCAATTTAGCAAGGGCGATTTTGAGCCAAGCATTTCTGGGTGAAGCCGATTTGAGCGAAGCCGACTTGCGTAAAGCGGATTTAAGCGGAGCCGATTTACTTGGCACTGACTTAAGCGGAGCCAATCTGAGTTTAGCTGACTTGACTGCTGCCGATCTCAGGGGTGCCAATTTGAGTTTTGCTGACTTGATAGGGACTGACTTAATTGGCGCAGAACTGAGCCAAGCCAACTTGTATTTTGCTGACTTGCGCGGAGCCTATTTGAATGGAGCAAACCTAAATCAAACAAACCTAAGCGGCAGTCAATTATTTGAAGCCGACCTGAGCGAGGCGAATATTTGCGAGGCTAATTTTCAAAAAATTATTTATAACGAAAACACTAAATTTCCTGAAGGTTTCGATCTAACCCAGTTTGAAGCTTATTTTATTGGCCCGGAAATATCGCTGCCAGAAACAGATTTGAGTGGCTTTCAGCTTTCTGGAGTCAACCTGATCGGGGCAAATTTATTTCGTTCTAACCTAACTCAAGCTAATTTAATGTGGGCTAATTTAAGCGGCGCTAATTTAAGTGAAACTAATTTAACTGGGGCTAATTTAACTGGGGCTGATTTAAGCGGGGCTAATTTAACTGGGGCTGATTTAACCGGGGCTATTATGCCGGATGGCTCGCTCTATGAAGGTAAATAACGCAAGTTGCTAGTTATAAACAAGGGCGTTGCTAATGGCTAATAGCTAATTGCTAATCTAGGATTTTTACTCACATTAGCCATTAGCCATTAGCCATTCGCTTCTATTCATGAGAATGAGATAACTAGCAACTTGAGTTAAATAAATTTATGGCTGTAGGGGCACGGCATGTTAATAACTTCTGGGAGAAACCACCAGAATTTTAAATGCCGTGCCCCGAATCACAACCGGCGAGCAAATTAATAACTTCTGGCAGAAACCACAAGACTTTTAAATGCCGTGCCTTTACTCACAACCTTCGATCAAACTTTTAAGCGTTGACAACTTCGCCGCCGTTGGGATGTAAAATTTGACCTGACATATAAGAAGAGTCATCTGAGGCCAAAAATACATAGCTAGGCGCAACTTCTACGGGTTGTCCGGCGCGTCCCATTGGCACTTGAGCGCCAAAACTTTCAACTTTATCTTCTGGGAAAGTGGAGGGAATTAAAGGTGTCCAAATCGGACCGGGTGCGACGCCGTTGACGCGAATGTTCTTTTCTGCCAAAGATTGGGAAAGCGATCGCGTAAATGCAACTATTGCTCCTTTAGTGGAAGAATAATCCAACAGTTGCTGATTTCCCTTATAAGCTGTTACCGAAGTCGTGTTAATAATGGCACTCCCTTCTTTTAAGTGTTTGAGTGCGGCTTTGGTGAGGAAGAACATGGCGAAAATGTTGGTGCGGAAAGTACGCTCCAACTGTTCGGCACTGATATCTTCGATACTTTGTTGGGGATGCTGTTCGGCGGCGTTATTGATCAGAATATCGAGTTTACCGAATTCTTGAACCGTCTTTTGTACCGCTTCTTGGCAGAACTTTTCGTCGCCGATGTCACCTGGGATGCACAGACACTTGCGTCCGTATTGTTCGACGATTTGTTTGGTTTTTTCGGCATCCTCGTGTTCGTTTAGATACACGATCGCTACATCAGCGCCTTCTTTAGCGTAGGCGATCGCCACCGCACGACCGATGCCGCTATCGCCGCCAGTAATCAACGCAACTTGATCGCGTAACTTATTGCAACCTTTATATTTCGGGTCGTCTACAATCGGTTGCGGCGTCATTTCGGCTTCGATACCCGGTTGACGATCCTGGTGTTGCGGTGGCTGTAGTCTTTCATTAGTTTGCATAAAATTCTCCTAGGGAATGCACGCGCTTTCGCGATCGCCTTGGAGCAAATGCATCCAAGGTTTAAGCACCGATGGTGACCCTAATCGGTGCATTCTATTGGCACGCTCAATCTACATCCACAGGCTAACAACCGCTCAAATTCACTTTATCGCTCTGGGGGTAGAAACCGCCCAAGCAACAGCTCGACCCTTAGTTGTATGAGATTTTGGGAACTATATTGACAGAACAAAGCGCGCAAGCCCCGTGTCTTTAGACCGGGGTTCCGCGTGAGACTTTAGTCTCGCGAATGCTTTTTGGGCGAAGGGTCAGGAAGTTTTGCTATCAAACTGCGGATCAGTTCAGAT
>NZ_BLAY01000053.1 GCF_020521235.1 Microseira wollei NIES-4236
ATGGGCATCCTGCGGGTCCGCTCACCCCACAAGAGATCAATTTTGCTTGTGGGATGGGCATCCTGCGGGTCCGCTCACCCCACAAGAGATCAATTTTGCTTGTGGGATGGGCATCCTGCGGGTCCGGACATTTTAGGTGCAAGATCTGAGTTTGACAAACCCAGTTTCTGCGTCTGTTCTGCCCAATATTTACTGGCCCCGACAGGGTTAAAATTAATCAATTGGGTGTTTCCCAGTTGCAGCTGTTTTGTTGGCTTTAGCGGAATAATATCTAAAGCGGCAATAACTTGCTGAGCGATCGCACCTGCCAATAAAGGCGGTACGGCATTGCCAACTTGCCGGAAACCGTGCCATTTGGTTGTATGAAAGCGGAACCAGTCTGGAAACGAGTGCAATCGGGCTGCTTCGCGCACGGAAATCACCCTGGGTCGGGTAGGATGGATCGGACGAGGGGAAGTGTAGCGACCGCGTTCCGCGCCTGTCCCCGCACGCAAGGTGTGACAGAGTCCGTCCCAGTCGAGGCGTCGCAGGTGACTGATGGAATCTAGCTGACCTGGGGGTAAATCCTGAAAGCGCTCAATACAGGTATCTTTGTGTTTAGTGCGACGGGAACTGGTCAAAAGTTGGGAATTCCAGAGTCGCGGTTCGGAAAAATCGGTTTGATCGCCGTCTTGACCTCGCATTTGCCGCCCATAGCGCGTCGCCGATGCTTCGCTTGCTCTTATAGTCGCCTCACTCAGCAATACCTCGTCAGTTTTCCACAGTTCGGGAAAGTCATCTAAATCTGGCAGGTCAGCGATCGCATCCTTTACGGTTACCTTACTTCCATCGCGAGGTTTTGGATACGATAAGGGCAACTCCCCAGCGCGAGATCCCAATAAAAACAACCGCCGCCGCTGCTGCGGCACGCCAAAATCTGCGGCGTTTAAACATTTAACGGGTTGTGTAATGCGATACTCATTGTTTTCAAATTCCTGAATTAACCGTTCTAGCAATTGGGTGTATTTCTTAGAAATCATTCCCGGTACGTTCTCCATCACAAAATACCGAGGTTTTAATTCGCACACCAAACGACAAAAATGAAACACCAACTCGTTGCGATCGTCATCGACACAATTCTTGCCCATGATCGAAAACCCTTGACAGGGTGGCCCACCGATGATTAGATCGATTTCAGATTTTCTCTGCTCCTCTTGCCGCAAAAGAGCTTGCCAAATCATCTCGCCGCGTAGGGTAGTAATATCGGTAGCTAAAACAAGGGTTTGGGGGAAATTATAGGCATAGGCGGCGGCGTGGATCGGATCGCGTTCAACTGCCACCAGTACATCGAAACCAGCTTGTTCTATCCCCAGGGAAAACCCACCCGCACCCGCAAATAAATCGATGGCAATCGGACGACGACAATCCATTTTAGATTTTAGATTTTAGATTTTAGATTTTAGATTGCAGATTTTAGATTGCAGATTTTAGATTAAAATCTATTTTGTGATTTAAAATCTACAATCTAAAATTGCCAGAATTTCTTTAGCAGCGCGATCGCACGCGCCTACTTCTCCCAAAGCTTGCCGCATTTGGCTATAGTCTGCAAGGGTTTTTTGGCGCTGGGTTGGTTCTAGCAGGTGCAACGCTTCCCGGACAATATTTTCTGGGGTAGCTTGTTCTTGCAGCAACTCTGGCACAATCGACTTCATCTCGACTAAGTTGGGGGGCGACATAAAGGGAATAGAAAATTTTAGCACCTTGCGGGCGATCCAAGCAGTAAGCGGGTTGACGCGGTAAATTACGACTTGCGGCACGTCTAGCAGCGCTAATTCTAAATTAACCGTGCCCGATTTAGCGATCGCTAGGTCAGCAGATGCAAGTACTTCTTTAGTTTTATCCGCTACCAAGGTAGCGCGGAGGCCATAATTTTGAATTGCTTGTGCGATGGGTTGTCGGTAGCTTTCTAAAGAGAGGGGAATCCAAAAATAAACTTGGGGTAATTTTGCTTGGATAATTTTAGCCGCCTGGAACATTACCGGGAGGACGTATTTTAATTCTTGGCGTCGGGAGGCGGGGATGAGAGCGATCGCTATTTGCTCTGACTTTATACCCAATGCTGCACGGGCTGTTTCTCGGTTGGGAAATGCCTGCATCCGGTCTACAATTGGATGACCCACCCAAGTAACTTTTGCCCCGTTTTTTTGGAAATATCGCGCTTCTTCGGGAAATATAGCCAATACAAGATCCGTACCGTTGACGATGCGCGCCGTATTTTGCGGACTGAGGGACCAAACCCACTCTTGGGGTGTAATAAAATATACAATCGGGACTTGCGGTGCGACTTGGCGGAGATAGCTGCTAATGACTAAATTTGGTCCCATATAGTCAATTAGCACGACGAGATCCGGGGGGTATTGTTGCAGGTATTGTTTAGCGCGACGCTGGATTTGAAGGGTAGGAAAAATATAAGCGAGAGACTCGAATAAACCGATGGAACCGATGCTGGTAGTATTGCCCAGAATAGTAGCACCAGCAGCAGCCATGCGCCAGCCACCCAACGCGACAATATCTAATTGCAAATTAGAAATACTAGCTAGTCGCTGCAACGCCTCGATCAACAACGCCCCTTGAAGATCGCCTGATACCTCCCCGGTACTGATGAAAATTCGCCGGGGTGTGGGTGTGCAGGTGGGCAGAGGGGCAGGTGGGCAGGTGGGCAGAGGGGCAGGTGGGCAGGTGGGCAGAGGGGAATTTGAATCTATATTCTCACTTGCTCCAGAGTTCACCAGCTGCTCTGCTCCAGAGCTCACCTGCTCACCAGCTCCAGAGCTCACTCTTCACCTCTCTCGCCCAAACGGCGTCCTGGAATTAACCCTCGGCGTCCTTTGGTTTGGGAGAGTTGCAGGAAGTGATGTAAATGCTGCAATTGTTCGCTAGGTGGTAGCAGTTCTAACTGTTCTAAAGCTTGATTGAAAGTTAGTCCAGATCTATATAAAATGCGGAAAGCTTTTTTGAGGGTTTGAAAAACTTGCCCTTGGTCTAATTCAGTAATTCCAGCGCGTTTGAGTCCGACTTGATTGAGGGATCGCACCCGCGATGGATTTCCTTCTACTAGCATATAGGGCGGCACATCGCGGTCGATGCGACTCATCCCGCCTACCATTGCCAAACGCCCAATGCGCACAAATTGATGAATTCCTAATACTCCGCCGATCACAGCTTTAGACTCGATGTAGACATGTCCGGCTAAAGCCACAGAATTAGTAATAATAACAGAATCTTCAATTGTACAGTTGTGGGCGACGTGGGAGTAGGCCATCAACAGATTATTATTGCCAATTAAAGTTGCTTCTGGTTCGCGGGTGGCGCGGTTAATGGTAACGTATTCGCGAATTTTATTGCCGTTGCCGATAATCACTCGCGTTGGAGAACCATCGTACTTTAGATCTTGGGGTTCTAAACCAATAGCTGCACCGGGGAAAATTTGATTGCATTCGCCTATTTCCGTATCCCCATCTATCACCACGTGAGCGCCGATCGCCGTTCCCGCACCAACTTTTACTTTCTCTCCAATCACCGCGTATGCACCCACTTGCACCGTCGGGTGTAATTCTGCCCCAGGATGAATAACAGCGGTTGGATGAATGAGCGTTTTCAAGGGTCTTACTCCAAAAAATTTTAGATTTTAGATTTTAGATTTTAGATTTATATGGGTAGTGGGTATTAGTTGGTTGTTTGAGATTTTTTCCATTACCAATTACCATCCAAAATCCAAAATCCAAAATTGTTTAGTCTACGAGGGAAAACATCATTTCTGCTTCGGCGGCTAATTGACCATCTACTTCAGCTTTGCCCTGCATTTTACCGAAACGACGTTGCTTGACCCACAGCAGTTCCACTGTCATTACTAATTGGTCGCCGGGAACGACGGGACGCCGGAATCGGGTTTTATCAATTCCAGCAAACATAAATAAACCTTCTGGCATATCGGGCATCTGCTTCATGATGATGCCGCCGACTTGCGCCATTGCTTCTACAATTAAAACACCCGGCATAATCGGACGACCGGGAAAATGCCCTTGAAAAAATGGTTCGTTGACGGTGACGTTTTTAATCCCAACTGCGCGCTTTCCTTGCGTGTAATCGATAATTCGATCTACTAATAAAAAGGGATAGCGGTGGGGCAGGAGTTGTTGAATTTCTTCGATTGTGAGGACGGTTTTAGTAGCTGGTGCTTCAGCCGCAGGTGCAGGAGACTCAGGAGCGTTCGTGTCAGTCAGAGTAGACATGATTGGCAATTTTAGATTTTAGATTTGGGATTTTAGATTTTAACAGGGAAGAGGGTAGTAGGTAGTTCAGGACTTACGCGCAAGTTCCCGGTTTCTCAGAAAAATCCTTGGCAAAGAAAACCAGAGGTCAACGAATAAACCGGGTTTGTGGCCTCGTCGTGGGTAAGTCCTGTAGTTGTTTGATATTTTTCCATTACCAATTACCAATTACCAATTACCAATTACCATCTAAAATTCGTCGGGCGAGTTGGATATGCAAGTTGTGGCTTGCTTTGTAAGCTAAGAAGTGAGCAACGGGAAAACTTCCCAACAAGCTCAAGTCGCCTACTAAGTCTAAGATTTTATGACGCACTGGCTCATTTGCAAATCTTAAGGGAGGATTAATCCAGCCATCTGCGCCGCAAACGAGGGCGTTGTCTAAACTGCCACCTTTGATTAAACCTTTGGCGCGTAACTCGTCGATTTGGTGGAGTAAGCCAAAGGTGCGGGCGGGCGCGATCGCTTCAGAAAAACTTTCGCAGCTTGGTGACCAACTATACCACTGATTGCCAATCGCGGGTAGGTCGAAGTCGATTCCGTAGCTAAAGCGCAGTTCTGGTGAGGGTATTGCCGCTACGAACGCATCGCCTTGATGTACCCAGATTGGCTGTTGCAGGGGAGCAGGGGAGCAGGTGTGCAGGGGAGCAGGTGAGAATATAGATTCAAATGCCCCTCCACCCACCTGCTCCTCTGCTAATTTTGCTGCGGCGATCGCTTCACACCACATTCTTGCCGAGCCATCGAGTAACGGCAATTCCTCGCCATCGATCTCGATGCGGGCGTTGTCTACACCCATTGCAGCTAAGGCGGCTAGCAGGTGTTCTACGGTGCGGACAGAAATTTTACCCTGACCTAGCTGGGTAGACAAAATCGTCTGACTGACAGCCTCCAAACGCGCAGGAATAACAGGTTCTCCCGGCAAATCCACCCGCACAAAATAACGACCTTCCCCAGGGGATGCCGGTAGGACTCGCACTTTAGTAACAACGCCGCAGTGGAGTCCGACCCCCGATAATTCAAACATAGATGCGATAGTGCTGACCATAGACAATTGCAGATTTAAGATTTCAGATTTCAGATTTCTGGAATTTACTGCCAGTGCGCCACAATATTACCTATCATCTTGCTTCTTCTTCCTTCTTCTTCCTCTTCTTCCTTCGCGCCCTTCGCGCCTTCGCGGTTCAATAAAAGTAAAATTGCAGATTTAAAATCCCAGATTTTCTCCTATTAAATCTGAAATCTAAAATCTGCAATTCTTAAATTCCTAAAAGCGTTCCCCGATGCCGAAGTGAAAGCGACCGTCCCCGTCATCGTTTATACCGTAATCCAGCCTAATCGGCCCTAGGGGTGATTGAATGCGGACGCCTAGACCGTAGCCGAAGCCAGTACCCGGTTTGCGCCGAATTCCGGCAGGATTGCCCGGTACGGCGCTATCGGTGCCGAGATCGGAACCAAAATCGACGAATAAAGCGCCGCCGAGAAAGTTAAAAATCGGGAAGCGATATTCTGCGGTAGCTTGGACGTAACTGCGACCGCTGCCTAAATCTCCTTCATCGTAGCCCCGCACCGAGTTCGCACCACCCAACGAGAATGCTTCATAAGGCGGTAGGTCAAACAAAACGGTTCCCGCTTGCAGGTTAAAAGCTAGTGCTTGCGGCCCTCTGGCGAAGCCGGTAAATCTTACAGGGACGTAGTAACTATAGCTACCGCGCAGCCTGGTAAGGAAAATGCTGCCCAGACCAATCGGGATCGATTGATCGACACCAACTCGGAATAAGGAACCGCTAGTGGGGCGCTGGCGGTCGTTGCGGACATCGCGCACGAGGCCAAATTGTACGGTGACTAGGTCGTCGCTGCCTTCACCGCTGAAGCTTAAATCGTTGCCGAGTTCATCTTCTGGACTAATGTCGCCATCGCGATCGCGTATGGAAACCCGTTGATACTGCAACCCTAAAGATGCTTGCCAGTCTGGCACGATAAAGGGATTTCTCGCCAAAGGACGGTTGAAGGTAACGCCGCCACCTAGCCGCACTATGCGCGGGCGATCGCCGTTTTCCAGTTCGACTTCTCTCTCGCCCCCATCAAAAATCAACGAGATCGAACGCCGTCTAAAGAAGTTTACCGTGTAAGAAGTCCTGTAAGGATCGCCGCCGATCCAAGGATCTGTGAAGCGCAAGTCAAACAACAATTCCCGTTGCCCCAACTGCACTTCTGCGCCTAATTTTTGGTTATTGCCGCCCACATTTTGCTGTTGATAGCTGACCGAACCAAACAACCCGCTGGCGGAACTAAATCCAGCCCCCGCCGCAATCGAACCGCTGCTTCTTTCTTTGACGTTAATTGTCACAACGGCTCTGCGGGGGTCTTGTCCTGGACTGAGGGACACCTGTACGTCTTCAAACAAACCCAGTCCAAACACGCGCCGCAAATCGCTTTGGATGCGATCGCGGTTAAATACTTGCCCCGGTTTGAGTTCCATTTCCCGCAAAATAATATACTGGCGGGTGCGGCCTCGGATCGGTCTACCTTGGGCATCTTGTGCATCCCCTTCTTTGTTGAGGAAGCGGACTTGAATATCTTCCACCACCCCTTCTGCAACCACCAAGGTGACGGTGCCATCGGGAGAGACGCGGGAGTCAACTACCTGAGCTAATACAAAACCCCGCTCTTGATACCACTGGTTTAACCGCTTGATCGCTGCTTGCAAGTCGCGGAAGTTGAGGATTCTACCGTACTGAGGACTGAAAATTTCGTTAATGACACTTTGGGTGACAGCTTGAGTTCCCTCGGTTTTTACCCCTTTCAGCACCGGGTTTTGCTCGACGATAAACGTAATTCTCACACCCAATGGTGTATCTTCTGGCACAACGCGCACGTTGGTGAAAAAGCCGGTGGCAAAAATAGCGTTGATATCTTGTTGCAATTGCGATCGCGTAGTAGTGCGTCCCGGTTGGGTGCGAATCGCATCGTAAACTACGTTTTGCAAGTCGCCTTCTGCACCGCTGACAACCACTTCTGCCACCAATACGCGGGGTTCGTCGGGAGCGGGGGAAGGCTGGGCATTTGATGGCGCTTCTGGCGTCCCAGGCGTTCTCTGGGGAATATTCAGTTCGATATTTGGAGAAGACGGCGGGGGGTTTAACTCGAGCTGAATTTGATTGGGCGTTTCTTGGGTAGGAGTTGGCGTTCCTTGGGGTGGAGTTCCCGGAGTCCCAGGCGTTTCCGGTTCTACTTGGGGAGTTGGTGGCGGTGTGGGTGCGCTCTCGGGGGCGAAAGTATCCGTTGGTGCATCCGTAGGCGATGGCGTTGCAGGTGCTTGCGCCAGCAGTTCTGGGGTGCGAATTGGTAAAAGCTCCCCTGCTCCCCTGCTCAAGAGATCCTCTGCGGTATGAGGCAGAGATGCTAAAGATGGAAACACTTCTGCCGCCGCCTTGGGTTGAAGATCTGCCAGCAGCGCCAGGGAATCCCTCATTGGGGTTTCTACAGATGTTGCTGCTGTCGCCGTCCCCTTGTTGATTTCATTTTTGGCAACAGGTTTGAGCAGCGACGCTGAGGCGTTAGAATCGTCCTCCTTGCTGTTGTTGCCTTTTTTCTCGTCTCTAGTTCGCCCTCTGCTTTTAACATCAGCAGCAATATCTGGCGAGGAGGCATCAGCGGTTTGTGCTTTCGCTGGTAATAAGTTACTAAAAGCGGTTGAGGCAGCCACCGCTGCCAGCAAAACTGGTGATAAGCGCATTTTGTTCACTTTGTCAAACACTTCCACACACCAAAGGAACGCGAGCAAGCAATTCCCTGTTAGCTTCTGGGATTTTCGCACAAGCGCTAGCTCAAAAGCATACATCGGTTAGCGGACACTGACGCGGTCACCGACAAGATTGTTGCTTCCCCGTTCGTAGTGACTAAGAAGACGCGGGGAAAGGGAGACGCAAAGACGCGGAGAGTGGGAGAGGGGTCGAGTTGTGCAGAAACCAGACTCATTCCCCGCGTCGGGATTGTCCCCGTCTCCGGTGCGTCCCCGTCTCCGGTGCGTCCTCTTCCGCGTCGGGAGCGTCCCCGTCTCCGGTGCGTCCGCTTCGGGACCAAGCGCTACTACAAGCGTTTATCTGTCTGCTGTAAAACCCGTTCCAGGACTTGCTGATAGGCGCTTTCTACATTACCCAAATCGCGCCGGAAGCGGTCTTTATCCAACACTCGTCGGTTCGGATCGGTTTCTTTTGCATCCCACAGGCGGCAGGTGTCGGGGCTGATTTCATCCGCTAATAGTATTTGCTGTTGAGAGTCGGTGCCAAACTCTAGCTTGAAGTCTACCAGGGTAATACCGCATTGGCTGAAAAAGTCTTGTAGAATTGCGTTAATTTGCAACGCCAGCTTGACAATTTGCTCTACTTGTGATTCAGTTGCCAGTTCGAGTAGGAATAAGCGATCGCGGGTGAGTAGTGGATCTCCCAAGGGGTCGTTCTTGTAATAAAATTCAACCAAAGGTTGGGGTAAAACCTTACCTTCTGGCAATCCGGTTTGCTTACACAAACTACCAGCAGCAATATTGCGGACAACCACTTCTAACGGCAAAATTTTTACAGCTTTAACCCGCATTTGATTCGGCGCAGGTTGGTCGATAAAGTGGGTGGGAATACCATTCGCTTCCATCACCTGAAACAGACGACTAGCGATCTTGGCGTTAATCTCGCCTTTGCCGACGATGCTGCCCCGTTTCTGGGCGTTAAACGCCGTAGCGTCGTCTTTATAATGAGTCAGCAAAACATTTGGATCGTCGGTGCTATAGAGAATTTTGGCTTTGCCTTCGTATAGTTTTTCGTTCATTGCTAATTGCTAATTGCTAATTGCTAATTGCTAATTGCTAATAGGGGATCGATCTTAAAATATCACATGAGCCATGAGCCATTAGCCATTAGCCATTAGCCATTAGCCATGAGCCATTAGCCATTAGCCATTAGCCATTAGCCATTAGCCATTAGCCATTAGCCATTAGCCATTAGCCATTAGCCATTAGCCATTAGCCATTACCTATTTTGTCGTCATCGCGTGTACGCCGTTCCAATTTTCGGGGGGTGGTTCTTCGAGGAATTTAGTCGCTCTTTCCAAGTGGATCGCCGTTGCAATATCCTGACTATCCAACTTTTGAGCTGCCGTAAAGTGTTGGATCGCTTGCTTGAATTTCCTGTCTAGGTACGCGGATCTGCCGGCATTGTAATGGGAGATAAATTGTTCGGTGACAGCATCGAGGTGAAAGTCGCGATCGTTGATTAACTGGTATATTTTTACCGCTTCGTGTTTGCCCTTTACCCGAATTTTATCGAGTTCGCGTACCCAGATGCGATCGCTGCACAGCTTGTAGGTAAACTCGCTCAAAACAATATCGCATCCATATTCTTTGGTTACGCTTTCTAAGCGAGAACTCAGGTTAACTCCATCTCCTATCACCGTATAATCCATGCGTTTGTGGGAACCAATATTACCCGAAACCACTTCCCCCGAACTAATGCCGATGCCGATATTAATTTTAGGTTGGTTTGCCATCAAGCGGCGATCGTTAAAGTCTGCCAGACGCCGACGCATGTCCAGCGCCGCACGGACTGCCATCCACGCATGGTTTTCTAAGGGTAGCGGCGCGCCGAATACTGCCATCAAGGCATCGCCGATAAATTTATCCAGGGTGCCTTCGTGGTTAAACACCGCCTCCACCATTGTTTCAAAGTACTGATTCAGCAACGATACCACTTCTGCCGCCCCCAGATTTTCTGTCAGCGTCGTGTAGCCCCGGATATCAGAAAATAAAATTGTCACTTCCTTGCGCTCGCCTACCATCAGCGCGTCGTCACCCTGTGCCATAACTCGCTCTGCTACATTCGGCGTCATGTATCTATACAGGGTAGATTTCATCCGTTTTTCTTGACTGATATCTTCCAACACCACCAATCCTCCTCTAGCACCTCCTTCCGGATTTGTCAAGGGGTTAACTGTGAGATTGATGCTGCGTTCGATTTCCCTGATTTTTGCTTTGGGGATCGGGGGATAGGAAAGCGGGGAACTAGCGTGAGAATTTCCTGTGTCGTGGCTTTTGTCTTTTTCGTTCCAGGGGATAAAGAAGTCTGGATGTTCGCGATCGCGAATGGCTAAAATCCAGCTTTGATTGGGGTCGTCTAGCTTAATTTCCCAGACTGGTTGCCCCTCTGGGTACAATCCTATCGTCAAGTTTTGCTCCGGCACGTAATGCTTAGCACCCGTTTTGACCGCATCCTGCAATCGCATTTGCAAATTCTCAATAGGCACGACTTCCCAAACGAGTCGTCCCATGATTTTTTCCTTCCATAACCGTTTGTTGCTTTTACCAGAAGTTGCTTGTACAGGGCAACCGAGCAATTCTAGAGCGGCATCGTTAATCGTGACAATTTTGCCTTCCATATCGGTGGATATTACCGCATCGGATAAGCTTTGCAGAATGTCTTTTTGATATTGCTTTTCTAGTAAAACGTTTTCAAACAGTTTGGCATTTTCTAACGCGATTCCAGCTTGAATATTAAACGCCCGCATAAATTCTTCATCCGAGCCAGTAAAACTGCCCTGATGCTTATTAATTAATTGGGTCACTCCTATCAATTCGTTGCCCGAATTAAACACCGGCAGACACAAAATATTGCGAGTTACATATCCAGTTTTTTTATCGGTACTGGGGTCAAAACGCGGGTCTTTATATGCATCTGTAATATTGAGCGGCTGCCCGGTAGAAGCGACGTAACCAGCAATTCCCCGATTAGCCGGAATGCGGATTTCGATTAAAGTTCTACCATCAGCTGCTGCAACTTTTGTCCAGAGTTCGTTGGTTTCTTTTGTCAGTAAAAATAGGGTACTGCGATCCGCTTGCATTAAATTGCGAGCTTGATCCATTACCGCTCGCAGCGTTGTTTCTAAATCCAGACTTTGACCGAGAGTTTGAGTCGCTTTCAGCAGTGCCGACGCCCCGCGTTGATTGCGAGCTGCCACATAAAAAGACCGACAACTTTCTAAGATAATACCGATTTTGGCAGCAAAGTCTTGAAATTGCTCGACATCATCGCTATCAAACGGCAGATTCCCCGCTTTATTCGACAGTTGCACCACCGCCACGACCTGGTTTTTGCTGCTAAAAATTGGCATACACAGGATGTTGCGGGTATGGTAACCCGTTTGCTTATCAAAGTCCGGGTTAAACAAGGGGTGATTGTAAGCGTCGGGAATGTTGAGATATTCTCCCTTAGTCGCTACGTGACCAGCAATGCCACTATTGAGCGGCAGGCGGATTTCTGTGGGCTTTTGTGAGTCTTCGGAACTGTTTTTAGACCACAGCTGACCTTTTTCCTTATCAACCAAAAATATGGTCGTGCGATCCGCTTGGAGAATTTGACCGATTTTGAGCGTAATTGCTTCCAAAATCCGCTCCAGCATTGCTTCGAGCGCTTCGTTGTTGATCAGTTCGATTGCTCGCAAAAATTGCTGGAATTCTGCGGTGATAAAGTCGAGCAGGCAGACAAATTCCGAAACCGAATAACTATTGACTCGCTGGATTAGCGTATGAGTGCGATTGACCTGGGTTAACTGAGCCAACATGGTAGCGAGAAAACTACCGTTATGGGAAAGAGTCATGGTCATATCTGCTGATTATGGGGTATCCTGCGCTCCCCAGTATCGTAACATTGCCTATTTAGCCTCTGCCCTCGCCCAATAGATGTTTATCGGCAGTTATCCCCACTGCTTTGCTGTTGTCCTGAGGTCAACGCTGTGTGATTCTGCTTAGGTCAACCCTGGGTAATTCTCCTGAGGTCAACGCGGCGCGAACGCGCGGTGCGTAAAGCTTGCCGGGTAAAAGCAATGCCCCCTTCTGTTGGGCAACCCAAGTCTGTATCCTCAAGGCTGTGGGTCGCGTCGATGGGAATGACTGACCCACTGAACCTCCAAGGTAGGTCCAACAGAACGAGGCTGTTGATGATTTAATTGTTGTCAAACGAACGGGAACACAAGTTGAAGGCAGAGCCTACTACGAATGTATCCCCTCGACAGACAGGGCTACAAGTTTTTGCCCATATTACCAATCGCCTATCACCAGATCATGCAGCTAAAGGCAGGTTTTGATCGGAAACTACGGCTTGATAGTAGCGTTGTAATTGGCGGGTGGCAGCTGCCCATCCCCAGCGTTCGGCTTCTTTGCGGGCGAACTCGCGCAGGGTTTCTCGTTTTTGTTTTTGGGATAATAGGTTTTTGGTCGCGGCGATCGCACCTAGTTCATCTTTCGGATCGAATAAGTATCCGTTTACCCCATCGGTGACAATATCCGGAATTCCACCAGAGCGCGCCGCGACGACGGGACACCCCGCTGCCATTGCCTCTAGCAGCACTAACCCCAAGGTTTCGGTACGGGAGGGGAAAATAAATGCATCGGCAGAAGCATACGCTGCCCCCAATTCTCGCCCGCGCAGGTATCCGACAAAGTTGGTCGGCGTTCCGGCGAAATGTTCTGCTAAAACTTGTCGGTTTGGGCCATCTCCAACTAAGGCCAGGCGGGCATCTGGAATCGCTTCTAAGATGGGTTTGATGCGCTCGATTTCTTTTTCAGCCCCCAGACGACCAACGTAAAGCAGCAGCGGGCTAGAGGGGTTTCCTTGGCTGAGGCGAGTTCGCATTTCCACGTTGGCTAAGTCGGGATGAAACGTTTCCGTATCCACTCCCCGCTGCCATAAATCGACTCGTTCTATCCCGTGCGCCGTCAATTCTTCCACCATTGCCGTCGAGGTACAAAGATTTAACTGCGCTTGATTGTGAGCCGATTTTAATAATTCCCACAATAACCCTTCCAGCATTCCCAACCCATAGTGCTGTAAATATTGGGGTAAATGGGTATGGTAAGAAGCTACCAGCGGAATTTTCAGCGTTTTCGCATAAAACAGCCCACCCAATCCCAAAATAGCTGGGTTGACAACGTGAACAATATCTGGTCTAAACTTCTCCAGCGCTTTACCAATTTCTGGTTTGGGGAGTGCCAATTTTAACTCTGGATAAAGCGGTAGGGGAAATCCCGGAACGCCGTAAATTTTTGCGCCTTTGTATTGGGTTAATCCGCCATCCGGCGAGAAAATTAACACTTGGTCGCCGCTGCGCTGTAGATGTTCTACAGTATGGCACAGTCGCGTTACAATGCCGTCAATTTTGGGCAGAAATGTTTCAGTAAATAAGGCTATTCGCATAATTGGTCATTCGTCAAGTGTCATTGGTGATTAGATTTCTGCAAAAACTCTTGTGGGGTAGGCATCCTGCCTGCCAAAGACTGTATTTTATGGAGAAATCTATTAGACCTCTGCAAAAACTCTTGTGGGGTAGGCATCCTGCCTGCCAAAGACTGTATTTTATGGAGAAATCTATTAGATGCAAAAACTCTTGTGGGGTAGGCATCCTGCCTGCCAAAGACTGTATTTTATGGAGAAATCTATTAGACTTCTGCAATAAATCAAGCCAAAGACTGCTCGTGTGGCCTATCCCACCAGAGTTTTTGCAGAAATCTATTAAATCAAGCCAAAGACAGGCAAAACGCCTATCCCACAAGAGTTTTTGCAGAAATCTATTGGTGATTGCGCTTGCGGGAGCAACCCGTAACACAAGTTTTATTTTATTGTTATTTGGTGCTTGATTGGGCGCAAATTCCATGAATGCCAATCCCCAAGATAACTCCACCTAACAAAACTCCTACACCTTCAGCAAAACAATTAATTCTGTGTCTGTTTTCTGCTGCTTGAGCAATCGATAATTGCTCGATTGTTGCAGCTGGAGATTTGGCTAATTTTTCGTATGATTTAAAGCTTGCCTCTAGTGCCTTCCATTCGGGAAATAGATAGTAGGCACTGAGGCTAGTCGCAGCCAAACCGGGCAGCACGACAGTTAGTAACAGAACGATCGCGCGGATGTTCATATCAGTATATTATGGTAAATTTCAGATTTCAAATTTAATTAAATCTGCAATCTGCCATCTGAAATCTGAAATTTTCCTTGACTACCTGTGCCAAGTAACTTTGGGCAGGATGTGGTTTTTATCGACGCGATGTTGATATTTGACGGCAAAGTTCAACAGGGAATCGAGTAGGGCGTCTGAGAGGTAATGAGGTTGCAAACCGAGGTCGAGTAGGTTGGTGTTTTTGGCGTTGAAGTAGTGTTCTTCTTTTTCGATTCTGGGGTTGTCTAAGTGATTGATTTCTACATTCAGTCCCAACGTAGTGCCTGCTTTTTTCACCATTAAAGCTAGCTCGCCGACGCTGAACATTTCGGTAAATTGGTTGAAGACGCGGAATTCGCCGGGGTTAGCGGGGTTAGCGATCGCTAATTCCATGCACCGCACTGTATCCCGAATATCCAAAAATCCCCGCGTTTGACCGCCTTTCCCATACACTGTAATCGGGTGACCGATGGCGGCTTGAATGCAGAAACGGTTCAACGCCGTCCCAAATACGCCGTCGTAGTCGAGACGGTTAATCAGCATTTCATCCATCCCCGTTTCTTCGGTCAAAACGCCGTAAACTACGCCTTGGTTCAAATCTGTGGCGCGCAGACCCCACATGCGACAAGCAAAGTGGATATTGTGACTATCGTGTACCTTACTTAAGTGATACATGCTGCCCGGTTGCTTGGGATAGGGTAGCGTATCCTTGCGTCCATTATGCTCGATGGTGATATAGCCTTCTTCGATATCGATGTTGGGCGTGCCGTATTCGCCCATCGTTCCCAGCTTCACCAAGTGACAGTCGGGGAAATGTTCTTTCATTGCGTAGAGTAGATTCAGCGTCCCTACGACGTTATTCACTTGAGTGAGTACGGCATGTTCGCGGTCGATCATCGAGAAAGGGGCGGAACGCTGTTCGCCGAAGTGAGCGATGGCATCGGGAGAAAACTGTTGCAGCGCTGATAGAAGGAATTCGTAGTTGGTAATATCCCCAACGAACAGGTCAATAGATTTTCCGGTAAGATCGTGCCAGCGCTGGATGCGGTGCTGAATCGGTGCGATGGGTGTTAGGGTTTCGGCTCCCAGCTGTAAATCCCAATGCCGCCGTACCAAGCTATCCAGGATGCCGACTTCGTAACCTCTGTTAGAAAGATATAGGGCCGTTGCCCAACCGCAATAACCATCGCCACCAATAACCAGGACTTTCATCTTGCTTTTTGCCCATACTGCTTACTGACACTCGCTAAATCTACCAGGTTTTGTGTACCCTCTATACCGATAATAGGGATGAACTTATAGGGAAGCACAGGAGGGCAGGTGAGCGGGTGGGCAGGTGTGCCAGTAGTAGGGGCACGGCAAGCATAAAATTTTCGCTTTACACAATATTTTGCCCGCCGTGCCCAATCGCTGCAAACCCGGTTTCTAGGTCGCCCAAGGGTAAGTCCTGCCCAATCTAAAATCTGATATCTAAAATCTAAAATTTCCTAGACTTTTACCTCGTCGGCAAAACTAGCCTTGCGGACAAACTCAAATGGTCCAGCAATCGAACCCCAGACATGTTCGTCCGTTTCCACATCCCGCCCTCGGTCGAGGCTGATTAGTTTATCTTCGTCAATTTCAAATTCGCTGTCGAGATAGGTGGTTTTGTCTTTTCGCACGACGATGCAGCCTTTTCCGGGTTCAACTCTAGCTTTGAAGCTGTTCCCCGTCCACTCGGTAATGAAGGTGCAACCGGGCATTTTCTCCAATCGCTCTGCTTGCAGGGTTTGCAGGCGTTCGAGGTCGCGAGAAGCACCGTAGAACTGTTCTTCCTGCTTGATTTTATAGTTTTCGATTTCGATGCGCGAGCCGACTTCTACAAACTTCAGCACCCGCACCCGGTAAGGCTGATTCAAGGCAAAGTCGTAAGCTTGTTCTAGGTACAGACTCACCCCTCCCAGAAATTCTAAAGGCAGAGGACGCATACAAACGCGAATGTGAGCAAAAAACGGCGGATTTTCATATGCTTGTGCTTGGTTGCTGAAATCGGATGCCATCCAGCGAACTAGGGTGGGAATATCCGTCGAGTGAGTCATTGTTGATTAAAGTGCGATTGTTAAGAACGAACTTAATTATTTTACGGCTTGCAATCGCGTAGCTGTAGGGGCACGGCATGACATACGTTGTTAAATGGGACAGATCTAGATTGCCGTGCCCATACCGCCAACGGGATTTTTGCTGTAGGGGCACGGCATGAGATCAGTTGTTAAATGAGACAGATCTAGATTGCCGTGCCCCTACCGCCAACGGGATGTGTGCCAAATTCAATTGCCACCAAGTAGTAGCACGGCATGACATAAGTTGTTAAATGCCAGAAATCTAGATTGCCGTGCCCATACCGGCATGACATAAGTTGTTAAATGGGAGAAATCTAGATTGCCGTGCCCCCACCGCCAACGGGATTTTTGCTGTAGGGGCACGGCATGACATACGTTGTTAAATGCGAGAGATCTAGATTGCCGTGCCCATACCGCCAACGGGATTTTTGCTGTAGGGGCACGGCATGACATACGTTGTTAAATGCGAGAGATCTAGATTGCCGTACCCATACCGCCAACGGGATTTTTGCTGTAGGGGCACGGCATGACATACGTTGTTAAATGCGAGAGATCTAGATTGCCGTGCCCATACCGCCAACGGGATTTTTGCTGTAGGGGCACGGCATGAGATACGTTGTTAAATGCGACAGATCTAGATTGCCGTGCCCCTACCGCGCGATCGCGGTTAAATATTACTCACGGGAACCATGAGATTTTGCAAATCTGCTGGGACAACGTTCAAAGCAAAACCTAAACCTGTACCGTTTTGCAGTTCAATCGAAGTGCCGACAATAATGCCATCTCGGTTGGGGTCAATATCGATACCTGTGAAGGATTGGAACACTTGGCGAATCAATTCTGGACTTAAGGTTCTCGGAGCGACTAAACCATTATTAATTAGATTCTGTATTTCTGGATTGTTTACCAACCTGGGGTCATTCAGAGCTTGATTGATGGGGATATTTTCTTGTCTGAGGACGAGATTTGCTGCTGTTAGTCCGTTGCTGATGCCGATGCGATCGCTAGATTTATCAAAATCCAAAATCAAGTCCGCACTCGTTGGTTCAGCTAATACTGTATCTGGTCTTAAAACAAACAAATCGCTGCCGCTACCTCCAGTCAGCACATCTGCACCAAAATCGCCGATTAAAGTATCGTCTCCGGCATCACCGCGTAAAATATCTGTGCCTTTGCCCCCTCGGATTAAATCGTTTCCTGCACCCCCATAAATACTATCATCCCCCAAGTTACCGTTGAGGGTGTCATTTCCCTCATCTCCCCACAATTGATCTTGGTCTTTACCTCCATAAATTATGTCGTCACCCCCTCGACCAAAAATAAAGTCATCCCCTTGATTTCCATTAATAATTTCTGCGTCAGATGAGCCAGTAATCCTATCGTTTCCTGTTAAACCGAGCAATCCTATGGGCAATCGGGTTAACAACCCAGGCGTGATTTGAAAACTGTCGTTACCGGGGGTGAGTCCATAGTATCCATCGGGAGAAGGGCCAGTCATTTTTACTTCCTTGTTGTTACGTATTTGTCCCGCAACGGAAATCAACTGTTACCGGGCGGCAGGATGTGGCGCTCGCAAATCCTGTGATTTAGGATACCCCGTTAGCGTATGTAAACAAAGACCTGTTGAGGCTGAAGTCAGAGGTTCTGCCTATGGCAGCTTGCAACTCAGCTTGGACAAGATTATCCAATTCTGCTTGCTGTTCTATAGCGGATTGCAGGCGGATGAGGTACACCTGAGTTTGTCAAGCGCGCTGCCATTTTTGCTGCCGCTATTGCATTCTTGCGCCAAAAGGCTGTACCTCACTCGCTGGCAATCGGCTGTAAAGGAAGCGTCTCACTGCGATCGCGTGCTGCCAAATACTCATCAATTCAGATAACCGCTTTTGCTGTTCGGCACTAAAAAAACGGTCAGATCGGAAGTTTTGAACGATCAATAACGCACCGAATTCGCTATCTTCTAGTTGAGCAGTCAAAGCGTCTAGCGCTTCACCCGCAGTGCAAGCCAGTCGCTTGCACTTTGCCTGCAATTGCGCGATAAAACCTCTTACCACTAGCGTCGGACTCTGGCAAAATAGCTACAGTCGTCATGTCTTTAGTTCAAAAGCTTTTATTTGTCAATTATAGTCGGCGTTTCTAAGTTCCTACTTGCCGTTCGCTTTTGAGCCGAAACAGCAGAAACTGGGTGACTTGCTGCTCTTGGAAGTTATCATCGCTGACCAAAATTAAACTTTGAGAACCATCGGGGAATCGGGGACCAAGTGTCATTCCTTCTAAATTATCTAAAGCAATACCGAGTTCGCTTAAATCGAAAAGTAACTTTTTCTTGACTGGTTCAATTGCTCGCAATTCTCCTTTTAAACTGACAACGCGGGAGGTATCGGTTGCTCCTCCTGTGGCGATTTGATAAATTTTGACTTGCAAACCCGCTAAACCCAAAAAACTGCGCTCTAAACTGAGGAAATGACCGCCTTGATCTATGGCTAATAATTCAGCTAAACCATGAGCTAAAGCACCTTCAGGTGTAGGGGAAAGAGGATAAACATGTTCTGACACTAAAAGCGGCGGGCCATCGCCGATATAGTAATGCAACAAGCGGCATTTATTTATTTGCGGTTTGGGGTTCCCTTGCTCATCTTTTGCAGGCGGATCTAAATCTTGCTTTAAAGCCGATTCGGTGGCGGTAAACAAGCGAATTGGTTCGCCTTTGGCGGGAACAGTTCCGGTAGGATTCAGCGTCAGTGCTTCAAACCCTAAATTATCTTGAATTCCCTTTTGTTGTTTGTCGTCAGTGGCGTCGGCTATGTATCTTTCTGGAATGGGTAAACTTGATTTTTGTTGTCCGGTTTGCAGGTCGAATTCGCGCAAAAATGGAGGTATTCCGTCTTTGGTGACGCCTTCGCTGGAAATAAAGACGGTTTGTCCTGGTGTGAGGGCAATTCCTTCCGGGTCGATCGTGGCTTTAGGATAGGTTTGATTGTCTTCTGTTTTGAGGAAGGTGACGTTTTCGATTTCTGCGTTTTGGATGCCCGTTTCGTTTAAAGCTAGTTTCAGGGTGTAAAATCGCGCTGGGGCTAGTTGAGAGCGGTCATCGGAAAGTACGTAGAAGCGATCGCGCGCGCGATCGTAGGTGAGTGCCGATAACCCCCCAACGGGTGTATCCTTATACTTCATCTTGGGCAATTGGTACTCGCCCAAATAATCCAAGGATAAATTCAGAAATATGCGCTGTTCGGCGGTGACTTGCGGCAAGCTACAGCCTGTGAGTATCAATAGAGTAGCTGCAATAGCGAATAGTCGAAACATGCGAAAGCAATACACCTGTCTTCTCCCACTCTTGACGATCCGATTGACCAATCCGGATTTAGTTTAACAGTCTATTTGGGTTTAGACACGCCAGATACCAGGGAAAAAATGAGGTTGAAGAGGTTTAAAACCGATGAATGCAGATAAAAATGGATATTTCACTCACTTTAAACCGAAATTTTACACCCGTTCCATCACCCGCCAGGGGTTAAAATCCCTGGCTAATAGCTTAAGTTCTATCACCCTCCAGGGATTAAAATCCCTGGCTAATAGCTTAAGTTCCATCACCCTCCAGGGATTAAAATCCCTGGCTAATAGCTTAAGTTCCATCACCCGCCAGGGGTTAAAATCCCTGGCTAATAGCTTAAGTTCCATCACCCGCCAGGGGTTAAAATCCCTGGCTAATAGCTTAAGTTCCATCACCCGCCAGGGATTAAAATCCCTGGCTAATAGCTTAAGTCCTCTAAAGAGGACTGAATTCACGTACTTAATTGGCGATCGGGTGGTGAATTCGACCCAAAATACGGCAAAATTTCTGTGTCTGGCAATCGCCTTTTGTCTTTATTTCAGTTTGTCTTCGATCGCTGCGACAAATTCCAACCAAAATCCTAATCCGAATCAGTTTCCCCCCAATCCCTTAGAAATTAGAACCCCCGATCCCCTATTACCTCGAACTGACAGAAGACGCCGCCTAACTGATGCCGAACGCGCTGCACTTTCTGTGGCATTAGAGCAACTAAATACCGAAGCGGCGACTAAATTGCAAGCTGGGGACAGGGTGGGAGCGTTTGAAATATGGTATCGCGAATTGCGGCTGCGGCGATATATCGGGCCGTTGTCCGAGGTGCAGGCGTTGGGGAGAGTCGGCGCGATCGCTTGGCAGCAAAACAGCCGACCAGATGTACAAATTATTACCAAGCGCTTGCAAACTATTCAACAAGAGGTGCAAAAGCAACCGCCTGTAGAGTTGGAGTTGTGGCGATCGCTCGCTACTGCCTACCAGCAAGTCAATGCGCCCCAATTAGCCGTCGGCGTTTACGAACAAATTCTCGCCGTAGCGCGCTCGCAACAAGATGCTACGACTGTTGAGGCGACGCTGCTCACCCTTGCCGAAATGAATATGAGTTATTTCGAATACATTAAAGCTGCGGATAATTATCGGGAATTACTGAGATTGGCTCAGGAAAGGAGCGATCGCGTCAAACAAATCGCCTATTTAAAACAGTTGGCGTATATTTACGACCAAGGCAAACAATATCAAATGGCAATCAAAACAAAGCAGCAATTAATCGAGCTTTCCCTCAACGAGCAAGACTTGATTCAAGTTGGAGAACTTCACCTATCAATTGGTTCCAATTATGAAGCGCTTGGTTTACTAGAACAAGCCGCACAAAGCTATCAAGAAGCTTATATTTTTGCCTATAAACGCGAAATGTTTAATCGCGCGGCAGCAGCGTTGCAAAAAATGGCTAATCTATTCCAATCTAATAACCAAACCCAGCAAGCATTGTCAGTTTATCAAATTCTTGTCTCAGTCAATGCACTGGCTAAAGATGCTTACGGACTGATGAACGCTTACGACCAAATGGGCAAACTTTATCTAAGTTTAAACGACTTGACCCAAGCCCTCAACGCTTTTCAACAAGGATTGGAAATAGCAAGACAATTGCAATATCGGGAAGCCTACTTTTCCCAACAAATCGAGCAAGTAACTCAGCAGACTACCCAGTAAATATCGATAAAATTACACCGGCATTTGTCAAGAGTAAAAATCGGGAAAATAGCTAAAAGTAGCTGTTATAAAAATCCCCAGGGATTTCCTGATAATTACTCAGGTGTTTGTTATAAAGATGGGAGAGACTAAGGATGTTTACTGTAAAGGTGTAAAACATCCCAATGAATCGCGGTTTATCATTATTTGCCGGGTTATTTTTAGCAATTGTACCTAAGGTTCAAGCTGCTGAATTGCCAACAGTTTATCAACCAGAAAAATCTGGTGTGAAGTCAGATATTTTGATGGCACAAACAGCGCGTGTCCGTCGCGTTCAATTTGCGCGAGGTTCTAACTCGGCGACTATCCGAGATAGCGTCATCCGAGGTGAAAGAAATGTTTACATATTGGGCGCTCGTGCGCGTCAGACAATGAGAGTTAATATCTCCTCTTCCCAAGCGCAAGGGGGGGCGTTGTTTGATGTCGTTTCACCGGATGGAGTGGTCTTGGAAACTGGCGCCACAACTTTTGAGCAAGAATTACCCGCTTCAGGAAACTATCGCATTGTTGTTGGCGGATCGCGAGGTAATGCCAGTTTCTCCCTCAACGTAAGTATTAAGTAACTCAAGTTGCTAGTTATCTCAAGTTGCTAGTTATCTCTCTGGGAGCGGCTAATGGCTAATGGCTAATGGCTAGATTGGTAAAAATCCTAGATTAGCAATTAGCAAGCTTGCAAGCTTGCAACGCGCTTGTTTATAACTAGCAACTTGCGTTAGTTATTCAAATTGGGAATTGGGAATTGGGAATTGGTAATTGGATTCATTGCCTCTCCCCATTACCCTTCCACGGCAGATCCTAGCAGTCAGAAACCCGGTTTCTTCGTAGATTTCTCGCTGTCAAACCCACTATTTTTCAGAGAAACCGGGTTTCTGTTGCCGAGAGAAACCCGGTTTCTTTAACAATATCTTCGCCAAAATACGACACCCTTAAGGGTGTCGCTATACAAACAAAGCCCGCAAGACAAGGGCTGAAATTCTTACAGCCCTTGTCTTGCGGGCTTTGTTTGTATAGCCCCAGGCTTTAGCCTGGGGGCGTTTCAGAACATTGGCGAAGGTATTATTTAAGAAACCGGGTTTCTTTTGACACCCATTTTGTGTTTAACCCGTGCCTACTTTCTTGTTTCTGGAGTGAGAATTGAGGCCGGGTCGGCTTTCCTACCAAAGGGTGAGGCGGTTTTTTGAGGAAATTAATAAACTTAAGGATATAAAGAGCCTGCCGCTGTTTAAAAAAAGAGCTTTAATATGAAGCGTTCCAATTTAGCTAAAATTGCTGGAGCTGGCATTCTTTCCTTAAGTTTAACGTTGCTTCCCTCAACGCTACCAGCTTCTGCTCAAACGACTCCTAACAACGTAGAAAGCGAACAAACTTCAATTCCAGCAGCAACTAAACCTGTCCGACGAGAAGTTTGGATTGATAGTATTAATGCAAATTGGTTAGGCGCAATTGGTATTATTTGTTTAGCCCTGCTGTCGCGGGAGTACAGCAAACCCCGCTAATTGCTAATAGCTAATGGCTAATCGCTAATGGTGAAGCTGTTTAACTACAATTTGGCGCCCAGCTTTTTAATATTAGCAATTAGCAATTAGCAATTAGCAATTAGCAATTAGCAATTAGCCATCAAGGCCAAATATTTCTCCAAAAAGGAAGGTTCTGGGGTTGTACGGCAGTGGCAGGCATTTTCTTGCGAATTTCTTGGATATTCCATCCGGTTAGTTGCGCCAGAGTTTGAGCTTCTCGTTCAAATCGTTCAGCCAAAACCCGTTGATATCTTTGGCCCTCTTCGCATTGAATCTCGCCGCTAAAAGGATGGCGCAGAATATACCGACCTTGGAAAAATTGACGATTTGCTGTTTCTTGGAACATCAAATCTTCGGGAAATTTATCGCGGGTATAGCGGACGTGGAGACGGGTAATAAAGACATTTGTGCCGCCTCCGGGAGTTAGCCAAAATACACCCGCTTGGCGCAATTCTTCGGGATTCAAAGGTTGGGCAGAACAAGGATCGCATCCTGCCATGTCCCAGGCATATTCGATAAATGCAATATTTTTTCCTTCGCGAGTATAAGCAGTTTGGAACATGGCTTTATAGAAATCGCCAAACTCATTTTTGACGAACGGGGGAATCTCCGTGTTGGAAGGAATTTTTACGGTGCGGTAGTTGGTAATTTCTGTTTGACCTTTCGGCGATAAGAGGTAAACAATCAAATCTTGCTCGGTTGTGGCATTGATGGTTCCTAACCGAATTGGTAACATGAATCTGGCAGATTCATAAGCCATTTGCAGGGGTCGCAAAAATTTATATCCTGATTTGGCAAATTCCGATAGATTGACTTTGGCAACGAAGAATTTCATGTTTTGCCGAATGTAGGGTTGCAGCAGTTGACTACCCTCCTGCGGTATGCGGTAACCGTTTCTTTTGAGCCAGGTTTCTAGACCGTTAGATTCCCTAGCACTTAAGATTAAAATGTCATATTCTCCTACAGTAAAGCGGGCTTCTACTGTCACTCCTAAAGCACTTTCATCCCTTCTTCTCACGGCTGGACTTGCTGGCATTGGTGGCCCGCCTCTGGTGCCAAAACCACCGCTGAAGTCGCCATCGCCGCAAGGGTCTGGGTCGAAATATTCTACCAGTCGGGGGGCGCTAAAAGCATCGAGCCGTTCGATAATTTTTGGGTCACCAACGCGCACTTGTTCTGGCTGAAGTACAACTGGAACTGGGACGACAATGGCAAAGTCTTTGATATTGCCTTGGTAGTCGTTTGCCATTGTTAAAATTGTGCGATCGCCATTGCGTGCAATAATTACTTCAGATGCTTTGTTATATAGCTTCGTATCTGCTTTTGCCACATAAAATCCACAAAATCCTAAAGCTGTAGGCGCCAAGCAAATCGCAGCTAAAAATGCAATTAAAAGCGTTACCATTGGGCGAATTATTTTCATAGTAATCTCCTTTTTTGCTTTGATGTCAAACAAAGGGCTGGTTTAGATCAACTGTCGATGATTGCATGGATGGCAGGTTTTACCCGCCCCTACACAACTACCCCCTGACCAAGAAAATCTAGGGGCTGACCAGATCTTATCCAAAATTAAGGTCAAGGGCGAAAGCGCAAATAATGCCCAGAAAACTGCTGTGGGAATAAAAAATTGATTCCGCAGAATAAAAGTTAAGAGGGCAATACTAATAGCCCAAATTAATCGACCCGACCGGGCATTGGGAATCGACCGGGGGTCTGTAATCATAAATAAGGCAAAAAGCAACAAAGAACCGCTCATCAATCGATGGAAAAAAACATCCCAAGTCCAGCCTAGCCAAAGATTGCGAATCGCTTCTAAGAAAGCGTAACTGCCTAAAAAAGCGGCGGTTGTATCCCAACGTCCTACTCGTTTCAAAACCATTCCACCAGCGCCTAAAAATATCAGCGCGTACCACCAATCATCGCCCCACTGTCCCGGCGAAACCCAAGCATCTTTGGTCAGGACAAGCGCAGAAATAATCCCAAAGTTAGCGGGATTAAAAAAATGCTTGCGCTCAAATTGAAAAATAAATTTACTCAAAATTGCTAGCATTCCTGCTAAAATTATAGTGCTGGAATGCTCGGATCTTAAAAGTAAACTCAGACCTAAAGCCGTAATTAACGCACTAGGAAATGAAGGCTGAATCGGGGCGAGTTTTTCTGCGGGATTTTCTTGTTTAATAGATTGATATGGCTGCCAGCGAGGCCAGAGGGAAGAGAGAATCCACTGCGCCGTACAGCAGGTGGCGATCGCAACTAAAATGAAGTCAAGCCGCAAAGTCCAGTCCCTGGTAGCCACACCTAAGACTAGGAAAAGGGATAAAAACAGAATTTGATAGTCTCGGACATCTTTGAAAAACATAACCTGCGCCAAGATAAGGATTCCAGATTCCAAATGTAGATAGGTGAAACACAAAAAAGTGCCTTGATTATGGAAATTGTTACAGAATTTGGTTAAAGTCTGCCGATGGTGTGAAGCGGCGGGCTGCAATCGCGATACCTTAAATATGTAGTCCGCAACACATCTTTTGGGAGCTATGGAGCCAGACTCACTGCCTACGGAGGTAATACTGACGCACCCGCGTCAGTCGCTGGGAAGCGTCCAGCTAGACTGGACACCCCAACCCGGTAACTATCTCAACCTGGAAGGTCAAACCTACGCGGTTTTAGAACGCCGTCACCGCTATCAACTCAAGTCAGGGCGCTATCGGTTGGACAAAATTGCCTTATACGTGCAGTCTGCACCCCGCCCTACAGAAACAAGTTTTGTGGGCGGACGCTGGGTACTGGGAGATGCCAACTGTCGTTTCAATGCAGGTTCTGAACTGATTCGCTGTGCCGTTAACCCAGAGGGGCCATGCGTCAACTGTCGCTTCTACGAGAGTGCCTCGCGCGACAGTGCCAACTAAGTTGCGCCAGAGTTACGCCAAAATTTTTCCCACCACGACTGGGCGTAGGTAAGCGGATGTGGGGCTTCCCTGCCGCCTGCACCCCCAGTCCCACACCGATGTAGCCAGATCTCCTTAGCACGTCACGTTAAAGTCGATTGTCTTTAAATTTACTAATTCTTAAAAATTACAGCAATTTTACTTTAAGTTAAATAATCCTTGATCTGCTCAAATCTGTAGAGGTAGCTTGACATCAGTAATTCGACGGATATTGTCTGCGGATTTATCCCTCCTTAATATATCTAAAGATAATTTTTCTGTAAAAACACTGAGAAACCGGTGGCATACTGGGAGAACTTATGCCAACATGGCTGTGATGCAGAAGGGCATTCGTTTTTAATATCCCTATTTCTAGTACTTTTATTCGCCAATAATTTAGATCCATGAATACGAATCCAATTAATGTTGTCCCTCAGGTAGAGGTTAGAAATCAACGATTTTTTAACAATGGCTTTATTAAAACGGCTATGGCAATTGGGTTAATAGCTACTATAGGGTTATCAACAGTTAATAACTACGGGGTATCATGGGACGAGCCTATCCACATAAAAAATGTCGGATGGAATTATGAGTTGATTTTAAAAAATCAACCCCTGCCAAAGCACCCGGCTGATATTAAATACTACGGTGTGGCTTTTGATATTGCTGCTGAAACATTATACCAACTGAAGAACGGTTTCCCTAGAATAGAAATTAATCGAGATAGATTTGTCTTAAAACATGCAGTAACTTTTTTATTTTCTGTTTTAGCCTATGTATCAGTAGCAGGGATTGTGGGCATTTTTTGTGGGGCAGAATATGCATGGCTTGGTTCTATTACTCTAGCACTTTTTCCGGGTTTTTGGGGACATAGCTTCTTCAACCCAAAGGATATCCCATTTGCGGTTCTGTTCACTTTATCTACCTGGATGGGAGCCTATTTAGTCGAGGGTTACTCGAAATTAGATGAAAAAGTCAAAATTGGATTTAACCGCTTTAGTATAACTTCAATTCTATTTGGGGTTTTGGTCGGATTGCTTACGATTGCGAGGATTGGAGGATTTGTTTTCCTGGGATTTATTCCATTCACTTATATCGTAACCAGAGTGGGAACAGAAAAAATAACTAGATATACATACAAAAATATTTTTATCAGCTGGATATTGATATTTATATCTTGGGCGATCGTGACCACCGTATGTCATCCTGTATCTTGGTCAAATCCTGTGGGATGGTTTTTGGAAGCGTTCGAATATCACTCTAATCATGGTTGGGTAGGAACGGTTTTATTTGACGGTAAATTTATCTTAGGTAGCCAATTGCCTTGGTATTATCTTCCCCGGATAGTTACTATAACTGTCCCAGAAATATTTCTATTACTGTTTATTATTGGGTTAGGTTTAAGCGTCTACAAATATTCCCAATTCTCGAATTTACAAAAGGCTTGTTTAATCTTGGTATTACTGCAAATTTTCTCCCTGTCAAGCTATGGGATTGTTAAGGGTTCAACCCTGTAGGACGGGATGCGCCAGTTTCTGTTTATTTTGCCCGGAATTGCTGCTATTTCAGCGAGGTCAATTTCTTGGTTATGGAAAAAATATTTTATGGGATTTTTCGGAGTGGGTTTGATGGCTATTTTATGTTTACATATCTGCTTCGACATGATAAATCTGCATCCCTATGAATACATCTATTTTAATCGTTTATCTGGGGGTTTGATAGGAGCCTATAATCGATATGAGACTGAATATTGGGGATTGAGTCTCCGTGAGGCTATGGAGTGGGTTAATAAAAATAGCAAGATGGGGAAGCAGGTGCTAGTTGCCGGACCTTTGGATTCAGCCAAACTATTTGCTAAACCTGGTAGTGATGTCATCGAAGTTAAGAAGTCAAATATTGCTAAGCCATATTACTATTTGGGAGTCCCAAGATGGAATCTAGAAAAAGCTTTCCCTGAGTGTCAGGAAGTTTATAAGGTGGTCAGGCAAGGTGTTCCGTTGACAACCGTTAAACGATGTGAGTGAAAAAGAAGCTGGGATTTGAAATTTAAATTGCTCCTAAGTTCGTCGGTGAACCAGTGTTGCAGTTGCTTGGTCGGTTGGGACGAGCAAAACCTCGCTAATATTAACGTGGGCGGGTCGAGTGGCGCAGAAAAATACTACATCTGCTACATCGTCTGGAGTTAAAGGTGTGAGTCCCTGGTATACTTTTTTAGCGCGAGCGCTATCTCCATGAAATCGCACTTGAGAGAATTCGGTTTCCACTAAACCGGGGTCTACAGAAGTCACGCGCACGGGAGTTCCTAATAGATCTTGTTTTAATCCTTCAGAAATCGCCCTAACCGCAGCTTTAGAGGCACAATAAACATTCCCGCCTGGGTAAGTTTGATGTCCGGCAATCGAACCAATATTAACCACGTGGCCTTTACCGCGACTGACCATCCCCGGTACGATATAGCGGGTGAGATAAAGCAAGCCTTTAATATTGGTATCGATCATTTCTTCCCAGTCTTGGAAATCGCCTTCGTGCAGTTTATCTAATCCGCGACTCAGACCGGCGTTATTAATCAGAATGTCGATATTAGACCAAGATTCTGGCAGGGATTGTAAGGCAGATTCTACAGCGTTGCGCTCGCGCACGTCTAACTGCAATAAATAAGTCTGGCTGGAAAACTCTTTCCCCAGTTCGTCTGCGAATTGTTCCAATCGTTCTTTTCGCCGCGCTGCCAAAATTAATTTGGCACCCGCTTGAGCAAATAGCTTGGCACAAGCAGCGCCAATTCCGCTACTTGCACCTGTAATTAGAACGATTTGATTTTGAATTGAAATCATGTTTATTTGGTAATTGCTAATTGCTAATTGCTAATTGCTAATGGGGCATCGGTAATTTTGACTCGCTAAAAGGGGCGGTTAACGTTGGAGTTTAACGATTGTTGGTAAAACCCGCCCCGACATTGCTCACCTGCACGAGGTGCTAACTCGCACCACCAGAAGGACGATTTTGAGGACGAGATGGATTGGTGCGAGGATTGGAGCGGCGATTTTGCTGACGAGTGGGGCGAGCAGTGCCTTCTACTTGCAGGCGTTGGGTGACGATCGTCATACCATCTGCTCGTACCAGAACCGCTGATATCCAGTATTTACCCGCGTTATTGGGTGCGCGACCCTGTTTAAAAATTCCCCCCGCCGCCAGGGGTTCTAATTGTACCTGGGTGGGGTTTAAATAACCTTGGGCGCTGATAGATTCTTGTAAAGCTGCGCCGACTAGCACGTCGTCGCCCAAGGGTTCTCTGACAACGGCATCAAAGGTAAAGTCCTGTCCGGCGCGGACTGTTTCTGGTAATTTTATCTCGACGTTGGGGGGCTTTTCGCCGGAAGTTAGCTGAGTGCGTTCGGCTAAAATTTCCTGCTGGACGATTTTTTGGTTTTCCAATCGCTGCCGCGAGCGGATGGTAGAGTTGAAAGTCCAGTCTCTGCCGTCAATGGCTTGGCTGCCGGTAATTTGGGTCACGGTAAGGGCTAAAATTGCCCCGCTGCGATCGCGTTCCCAAGATTCCAGCGAGGTACGATATTGCAATTGGGGATAGCGCTGCCAAAGTTGTGCTAGCGCTTTTTCCATGTTTTGGCGATTTAAGCCATCGCTATTGCTAAAATTTGGGCTGTACAACTGCATCACCCCTTGCACGTCTCGACGATTTGCGGCGGCGTCGATTTGCGATAATGCGTTTTTCAATTCAGGAGGCGCGGTGTCGGGAGTCGCTGCAAAAGCAAGGTTTCCACCCGTTGATAACCCTAGCGCCGTTACCAAAATTATGGATAATCTGGGGGAAGCGCCTGGGAATAATTTGAGAGAATTGTGCATCGGTGATATTTTTAGAGTCAGCTTAAAAGTTGAGTATCCCTTGTCCTTGCTTGATGGTAGCTGAGAAACAAAAGTGACTGTGAAAAAATCGACTGTAGCGCCGCTGCGCTTGCTGATTGCTGCTAGCGGTACGGGGGGGCATCTATTTCCCGCGATCGCAACTGCCGAACAACTGCCAGATTACCAAATTCAGTGGCTCGGCGTTCCCAATCGCTTAGAAAAAGACCTCGTTCCAGCTAAATATCCCCTCAAGACGATTGCTTTAGAAGGGTTTCAAAAGCGCTTCGGATTGGGGACTCTGCGCATCATCACCCGCTTTATCGCGGCGATTTGGACTTGTCGCCGACTGCTCAAACAAGGAAAATTTCAAGGTGTATTTACCACCGGCGGGTATATTGCGGCACCTGCGATTATTGCGGCGCGCAGTCTCAATTTACCCGCAATCCTCCACGAGTCCAACGCCCTACCGGGTAAAGTCACCCGCTTCTTGAGTCGATTTTGTACTACCGTCGCCATCGGATTTCCAGCGGCGGCGAAGTATTTACCCCGTGGCAAAACGGTTTGTACGGGAACCCCCGTGCGCCAGCAATTCCTTTCACCCCAAAACCACGATCTGCCGATTCCAGACAATGTTCCCATTATCATAGTTTTTGGTGGAAGTCAAGGGGCAGTGGCAATTAATCAAATGGTGCGTCAAGCTGCGCCAGCTTGGTTTGACGCGGGTGCATGGGTGGTGCATCTAACGGGAGATAAAGATCCGGAAGCGGGAAGTTTGCAACATCCGCAATATATTTCTCTGCCGTTTTACGATAATATGGCGGGGTTGTTGCAACGGGCGAATTTAGCGATTAGTCGGGCGGGTGCGGGTTCGCTAACTGAATTGGCGATAACGGGGACACCGGCAATTTTGATTCCCTATCCGTTTGCGGCGGAAGATCATCAAAGTTTTAATGCCAAGGTGTTTGGAGATGTGGGTGCGGCGTTGGTATTTAAGCAATCGGAATTAACGGCGGAGGTTTTGAAAACAAAGGTATTGAATTTGTTGCAAACGCCGGAAGAATTGGAAAAAATGGCTCAAAATGCGGCAAGTCTCGCGGTTAGAGATAGTGGGTCAAGGTTGGCACAGTTGCTGCGAGAATTATTGGAGAATTGAACCGCCAAGACGCGATAGACAAGGGTAGCGTCTTCTCGAAGAGAGGGATGTAGTAGCACGGCGGGAGAAAACCTTCTCCTTAAGGGCAAAGCTTATTTATGCCGTGCTACTACAAGGATCGTCGATCAGCTGCTACGCATTTAAATCCAATCAAGAGGCGGGCAAGATGCCCACCCCACAAGAAGTAAAATTTGGCTCTCAAATTAGGTGTCTGGCAGCTTACCATTGAAAATTTCTATAATTCCGATGCAGACGGATTCGCTATCAGTTGCTGCACCTGTTCTCTGGAAAGTCCTGTCAATATCGCTACTTGTTCGGTATCCATTCCCGATTGCAAGAGGTTTAGTACTACTTGCCGCAATTGAGATTCAGCTTGTTCTGCTCTAGCTTCAGCTTGTTCTGCTCTCTCACCATCTGTAGGAATCCAATTTCCTGATGCATCATACCAGCGCAACCATTGGCGAGTGATGCCGTTATACTCGCCTTGCCACAAGCCTAATCCTAACTCGATTTCGGGTATCCAAATTCGCGGTTGTTCTGGGTTGAATGACTGTTGTTGATAGCGTCCTCCCTCTAGCTTGAAGAAGTGTACTTTGTTGGTGTAACGACTGAATACTACATAGTAAGGCACTCGTAAGATTCGTTCGTAAACTTCCCACTTTCTGGGTGGTGTTTCTTGTGTAAGAGTCTCGCCGTTAAGCTGGGTTTCTTCCTCAGTTGGAGATTCGGTATTATCTGCTAACTTATCGAGTTCAATTGCTTCTGGATCTGAGTTGGCGTTTTCTCCCAAGTCTTCTTTAGCAGTTCCGGGGGATAAAAGTTCTACTACTACAAAGGGACTAATGCCTTCTTGCCAAATAACATAACTCCTTCTGAGATCCGTATCATCGTACAGGCGGGGAACGTCTAATAACTCAAGTTGCTAGTTATAACTATCGTGGGTTGGTAAATGGCTAATCGCTAATTGCTAATTGCTGATGGGAATATTTTTCGGTTCTACCAGCCATTAGCTATTAGCCATTAACCTGTCTTGGGCCCTAAAAAGATAACTAGCAACTTGCGTTAATACTAAAAACCAATCTGGACGTTTGTGCCACAATGGATGGCGCACGTCGTAATAAAGGTTCATATCCGTGCCGGTAAATACCCGATTGGATGGATACAGGGGACTGCGGAAAGTGCGACTCAACAGTTCTGGTTGTAAATCGTGAAATTCGTCTGGCAAACCGGGTTCCTCCGGATCTTCGCTGGGAAGATCGTACATTGTCGGCAGGGTTTTTCTCGGCGACAGGGGCGGGTCTGTATGCGGGAAACTTGTTTTAGGTTGGGTCATGGGTTTATGGCAATAGTAATACTGAGTTTCCATCCCTAATAGGGATTAAAGTTAGCAATACAAAATTGTAGGGAACAGGAGAAAAACTTTGATAAATGCGACAAAACTTACTGCTGTTCCCTTTTCAATTGGGTGCAATACAACATTGTAGGGGCTAAGGCTAAAGAAAAACTTTGATAAATGCGACAAAACTTATTGCTGCCGTGCCCCTACAAATTTCTGGTTAATTTACCACTTGAGCGCCATGACTGCGCGGATCTTCACTTGCTGATTTTTTCGCGCTTACGGGTGCTTCAAATTTGGATGTTTGACCTGTTGTTTTAGCATGGGGCAATTCTTCACCGGCAACAAGTGCTGCTAAATTAGCTGCCATGATGGTGCGGGGTTGTTCGCCAACGGTTTGAGCGATTTCTGTTCCATCTTTGCCGAAAAAGACAAAATGGGGAATGCCATCGACGCGGTAACGTGTAATTTCGGGCAGCCATTTGTCATTATCGACGTTGAGCATGACGAAATTTACCTGCTCGGCGTATTCTTGTTCTAGTTCGCCCATATCTTTCGCCATCCCTTGACAGGTGGTACACCAATTGGCATAAAACTCCATTAGCGTTGGTTTGCCGTTGCTCATGGCGACTTCTAGAGGGGTGGAGTTTTCCGCTAGTTCGGTGAGAGTGGCGGTGTCTGTCTGGGTTCGCATTCCTAAAAATAGGGAAACGGTGAGGGCGATCGCAACTATTACGATCGACAAGTTTCTCACTCGCGTCCCCATCGGGGTTTCCGGCTTGGCTGGCGATTGGGGTAAATTGGCAGTCATATGATGGATTATTTCTATCTAGTTTGTCCTGCATCTAGTGTAAAGAACTCCTCAACCGGAAAGTCTATGTTATTCGCGCACCAGGTCAAATGCGAACGCGAGTGCGTGCCTCTGGCATATCGCAAAATCTGCCATCGGCATCACCTGCTTCAACACCCGCAAGTGTCCCTCCGCGTCAGGAGCGATGGCGAAACCGTCCAACGGTGATACGCTCTAAGTTAGGCAATCAGCGGACAATTATCCACGGGAAAAGTCGCGCTCAAAGAGCGCTGTTGTGAATTTGACATCCTCACCGGGCTAAAGCCACGGTGATTCCTCACCAAGCGATACCCGAAGGAATCGTCTCTGAATGGGGTTGACGTTTCAACAAGAACCGCCTGAACCAGGTCTTACACTCTCTCCACGTGCGTTTTAAGTCTCGGAATGCCCAGCCGCGACTTTTCAAAACACAATACAAATTGCTCATTTTGCTTCTAGGTTGGATTTTAGAAGACCATTGCCTATTAGCTCTTCTCTACGCCTGCTCTCACCGTAGCTGTTTCAACCTGTCTTGAGCCTAGAGGGGGGTTATGTATTCACCAGCAAAATTATATCAAAAAGCCGTCCTAGAAGGACGGGGCTTGTATCCCATTTTTTTCGGTCAGTCATCGTTTTATCCTTGTATTAGTTGTGTTTAGTCGGGGCGATCGCATGGGAGTGCGATCGCCCTTTCTGCGAACGGGACAGTCCATCGCAACCCTGACCAGGAGGCGGGGCTGTCTTTTTGTGTTGTTTACGTCCATAAGCTTACTTATGAATCTGCTTGTCAATAAGTATGCTTAGAGCAATTAAGATGTCTAAAAAGAAACAATCAAACTCAGAAGATATACCACCCCTACGACGATTAAGAGAGGAGGCAGGCTTAACTCAAGCAGGACTAGCAAAGCAAATTCCGGATAAGACAAGGACAAAGACTTTAACGCAAGCAGCTATCAGTAGATGGGAAAGCGGCGAAGATGAGCCAGAGTTAACTGTTGTTCAAATGAAAGCTCTATGCCGCGCTTTAGGGAAGTCACTCGAAGAACTGCCGGATGACTTTGGCGCACCAAGGCAATCAAAATCTAACGTTCGCGACTAATGAGTAATGTCAAAAAAGGAACAATACACCCTGGAAGATATACCAGTCCTACATCCCTTAAAGAAATACCAGATGATTTGGGACTGCTAAAGCTTTCGCCTCAAGCCGAAAACTGAGCGATCGCGCGGCAATTAAATTATAAAATCCTACAATCCTATGAGTGCAGAGCCAACCGAACAGGAGCTAAGCTTAAAGCTAAGATACCAACCTCTGGATTAACGCGATCCCATTCCCCCAGAAGCGCTTAGATTCAAACTAATATCAACTTTTGATATATTGTTGTTCTTCTATTATAACATAATTTTATTTGCCAGATTTACAAATAATTATTAATATATGTTATGTATATTTATCGAGCTTTAGGAAGTATATTACGATGACAAATTAAAAAAATTTTGTTCCTCGTAAAAAACAAGCTAAAGTTAAATTAAAAGTATCTAAAATAGCGGTATTTATCTTTTTTTTGGTGTTCAACGAAGCTATCATAGCAGTTCGCAATATACATGACGAACTGACAATTAATGCTCCAGCGGCAATAGCACAAGATTTATTAAGTGCTTGTGAAACAAAAGAAAAAATGGATGAAATAAATACAACAACAAACGGGCAGAACATCTGGTAATGCAGGCTTTCCTTTGTCCAGGTATAATAATGATTTATGTCAAATATATAAAGGTTTTTTAGAAGTATTAAATCTCGCTTATGAAACATGCGAATTAGAAAAACAAGAAGAAAAATTAGCCCGATCAATAAATGTAAGTAATGTTGATGAGGTCACCTTAATCGGTATACTTATTCAAAACAATAGAACTAAAATAGACGAAAGAATTGCCGTCGGAGAAGAAGGCCAAGAGAGATTTAATTATCCTCTAAATGCATCTTTGTATCCTGGTGTATAAATATATTATATTTCACGTATTTTGTTGGGAGGTTTATCAATTATTACCCTCGGATGGAAGTTGAGACATTTATGTATTAAGCTTGTAAGATTCGCGATAAAAATTTCAGTTAAAATAATTAACAGATTTTAGCATAAGAGCGATGGACATTAAAACTATTCTCAAATTAGAACTAGCAGATCCGATGGAAAAACGCGACAAAAAAATTATAGCTTTTCTTGAAAAAAATAATATTCCTTGGCGTTACTGTGGTTACGAATCTTATGCTAGTGGAAAAGTAAGACAATTTTTACATACCAATGTTTTGAGTTTATTGAGGTATATCATATATCCGCAATATTTGGAACAAAATATTGATATATTGATCCTAATAAGCGAGACAGTTGATTTTATATATATCAGTAAAGCAAAATAACAAATCCCAAGCAATTCAACTTGACAGCAAAGTTTTGGCATCAGAACTAAACAAAGATCGAGAGGTTGAACTATTGCTCAAATTTATGAAGGAAATAAATACCCAAAATTGTTGAAATACACTACCTTATTGTTGGGTTTTTATGTTAAAAAAGTTCTGGATTTAGCTGATTGTATAGAAAAAGAAGGTAAAGCTAAACAAGCAGATATAATTAGGGCTAGTTTGTATCCCAATCAGTTTGCAGAATTAGAAGATGAGCAAGTAAAAGGAGCGGCAATTTACCGTCTCTAAAGAAGAAAAGTTATTTCGGGATGGAATCGGGTTTAATCGAAATAGATGCGCTCGCTGAAATTGTTGAAGGTTTGTATTCTAAAAATGGCGAGATTGAATACATCAACCCCCAAAGAATTATTAGGGAATCTAACTTGATTGAAAAACTGCCAAAAATCTTCCAAATTGGTATAAAATAGACATTTTAGAATTATATCCAAAGATAGTTTGGCCACAAATGATTGGGATGTTTATAGCATGGAAAGATGGATTTGGATTATTGAGTCCAATCATAAATCCAATTTCTGAAATGCCAATTATCGGCCTCCCATTTGGGATTTTAGATACTGATATTCTTGGTCGTACCCTTGCTACTTTTGCGGGGGCATATTTATTGCCAAGAGATAATCCTCTAAGAGCGCTTTTTTGGGGAGAAGATAAAATAGTAATAGGAATTAGTGCTGGGTTTATTCTGACATCAGTATTGCTGGTATAAAAATAAAAAAATGAGGCGCTGGCATATCCACAACTCTAAACGGACTCTGAGGGAGTGTAAGACCCCGGATGGGGCGCTTCCCCCTAAACTGTCAACGCTTCTAGAAGACAAGCAGTTAAGTCTGTTTGATTGCTAGGGAATATCCGCCCCTTCTAGGTTGGGGAGGATGTCAAATGGTTGATACTCTGCACGTTTATTCCTAAAATTAGTTCAGATTAATTTTTAAACAGTTATGAGCCACCGTCCCATTATCCTTGGCATTGTTGGCGATAGCGCTGCCGGAAAAACCACGCTGACTAGAGGCATCGCGCAAGTATTGGGACTAAACAATGTTACGGTAATCTGTACGGATGATTATCACCGCTACGATCGCCGCCAGCGTGCCGAAGTTGGGATTACGGCTTTGCACCCGGACTGCAATTACTTGGATATTATGCAGCAGCACTTAAACTTGCTGCGGACGGGACAACCGATTCTAAAACCAATTTACAGCCATAAAACGGGGACGTTTGAGCCGCCGGAGTATGTCAAACCCAACAAATTTGTCATGGTTGAAGGTTTGTTGGGTTATGCTACCCGTGGTGCGCGGGACTGCTTTGATGTGAAGGTGTACCTCGCACCGCCGGAATGGTTGCGGTTTAAGTGGAAGGTAAAGCGCGATACGATGAAGCGGGGCTACAAAGAGGAAGAAGTTCTCGCCGAACTGCGAAAACGCGAACCCGACTCGGAACAGTTTATCCGTCCTCAGCGCCAATATGCCGATGTGGTGGTGAGTTTCTACCCGCCTGAAGATGCATCAAATGAAGATTATTCACGCCTGAACGTGCGCTTGGTACTTAGACCGACGATTCCCCACCCAGACTTGACGGAAATTTTCGATCAAACGGCTGCTAAAACTATGCCAGCGATTCGTCTAGGATTGGATCGGGATATGGGTAAACCCGTTGATGTGTTGGAAGTCGATAGTCACGCCACTAGCAATCAAGTCAAAGAGTTAGAGAAGCTTCTATGCAGCGAAATTCCCGACTTATTGCCCTACTGTAGTCTGGACGCCGATCGGGAACTGGGCAAAATTACCGGGACTACTGGGGAAACCCTCCAAAGTTACCCCCTGGCTTTGACCCAGCTATTGGTAGCCTATCACATGCTGAAGGCAACTCAGTTAGTTAGTATAGGACATTACCGCTAGCTATGCGTAATTTCCGCAGGTTGGGGTAGTTGGCTTAGAGGGGCGGGTTGCATTTCGCCGCGAAAGTCTAGGAGTTGGACGAGGAGTAAGTAGGCGAGCGCTAAAATAACTGAAATCGCCCCTGTAATAATTGCTACGACTTTTGACCGATTCATAGGAATGCTTAAGTTTTGATGAACGGGATGTAAACTATTGTAACTATCTGGCGCTCGCGCGCTGCAAGGCGAATCGAGGCAGCAGCATCAATTACAGGGTAGGGGCAAGGCATCAATAAGTTTCGTCCCTAACCCGAAATTATTTAATGCCGTGCCCCTACAATCTTGGTCGGTGTTATTGCGATTGATAAAACATTTAACCTTTGATCGATAAACGCCACATACCCTAGAGGTTTTTTTGGAAAAACCTCTAGGGTATGTGGCGCTCTCTCTTTAATCCCTAATTTTCACATTCAGCTCGTGCATATATGGGCGCACCTTTTCCATTATCCTTATAGTACCACAAATTTTAGAAATTGATCCTATGCAAACTCAAACTCAAAAACGTTCCTACACACCAGAGGAATATCTGGAATTAGAAGAGACTGCCGAATACAAAAGCGAATACCGAGATGGAGAAATAGTGCCAATGACAGGCAAAACAACCAAGCACAACGAAATCGCTGGTAATTTTTACGCCAATTTCAAACTAACCATGAAGGGGCAAAATTACAAAATCTATATGGGTGATGTGAAGTTGTGGATACCGCGTTATCGTCGTCTATACACCTATCCGGATGTGATGGTGATTCAAGGCGCGCCTGTTTATGATGGGAAAGGCACTACAACCGTTACCAATCCTTTGATGATTTTGTCAGTCAAAAATTCTGACAAAACAGATAAGTTTCAATTTTATCGCTCGATTCCCGATTTAAAAGAATATGTTCTGGTTGACCAATACGAATATCACATCGAACAGTTTGCCAAAAACTCAGAGGGGCAATGGGTTTTAACTGAATATGAGTCTGAAGCAGCTGTTTTATCGTTGAAATCGGTTCAGTTTCAAATTTCGTTCCAGGATATTTACGCTGGGGTGAATTTTGAGATTGATGAAGAAGAATAGCAAGTTATAGGAGGTGGAACGATGGGGGGCGATCGCTTGTATCAAGTCCAGGTGCTTTAGTGCTTTAATCCCTAATTTTAACAATCAGATTGCGTACATATGGGCGCACCTTTTTCATTATCTTTATAGTAACACAAATTTTAGCGATCGCGATCTAAAATTAATTGTTTGTAGGGGCGGGTTTCACCAACAATCTATGATTCTCACTAATAAGTAGATGCAGGTAAATAAAGTGAAAATAGCTTAATTACCAAAAAGAAATTCGCCAAGTTTTTGCCCTGGTTCAAAGTGCAGGTGTTCTAACCCACTTGTGAATTGGAGGAGATGATAAGAATGATAATCAATTAGAGAGAGAAGTGGCGAGCGGCGCTCGCCACTTCCCCATTACTATTGCAGGAAGGGAAAGCTGCGCTTTCCCTTCCCTGCTCAATTGATTATCATTATCAACATAGAACAAAGTTAAGCTCTGCATGGGGGTATGACAAAGTACATGCAAATTGGAACACGTTGTAAACTTTTGTAAGGCTAATTGTCAAAACCCTTTCAAGTCTGCCCAGTGGAGTTGACGTGGCAGCTTACATATAATCTACGTTGAATATACCTTTGTCTTCCTCGGAAAAAACGAACTGTCCTGATTCCAAGCCTTCAGCATATTGCTCCAACCACTCCCTAAAACTTGGCGCAACAATCGGCCTTTCAGGTTCATCATGCCACATTGTAATAATTTGTCCACGCTTTCCACCCTCACCAGGATTCAAGTCTAGACAATCATGATTACCTGCTCCGTCATTGGTCAGCGGAATCCACTGTGCACTCCACCAATCAGAGCGAATACCTGCATCAGGGGAACTTTCAAAGTCTTCAAACTCCCCGCCATCTAAAAGTTCTTTCCACACTGCCCATTCCTCTTGCATACGTTCTAAAGATAGAAACTCCCTCCCCTCTAAAAAGCCATAGTCATAACCTGACTGCCCGTTATGAATACGATAAGAAGCCTTAACTTCTGCCGGGAATTGAATAGAGAGAAAATCTTCTGCTGCTTTGATTTGAGTATCAGAAGCTCCAGGTTGCAAAGTGTCGAGCACCTTGGGGGCATTGGCATAAAGCCAAGATTCTATATATGTCCAAATCTCTTGCATACCGTTAACTGATATCAACACCTATTGACAACTTATTAGTTAGCGGTTTATCAGATAGCGCTATGGCACGGCTTCTAGTTCTTGATGGCACTAGGCTTGCTTGAGCCAGTTTGAGCAGAACTTGATCTTCTCGTTGTGTCAGGTGAACTTTAAGGGGCGCTGGCATAAGCGCATTGATAAACTGACTGAACTTTTCCCTAATTATATCAAAGCTTTACCCTTTTATATCTATACACACTGGTTTTCACCCTAACTGCTAGGTAATCGCTCAGCTGTGCTGAACTCCATAACACAGAGCGGGAACGAACAGATGTTTGCCCCTGTTAATGACCTTGATTATCATTCTTATGCTATTTCCTCCAAAAGATACTGGGCTGAGTCCGATCAATTGCTCTTTGAGCATTAAGTTATTTTCACTTTATTTACCTGCACCTACTTAATATACATAAACCCGCCCCCAAAATCGTTGCATCGGGGGCTTCGCGGGTTTCACCAATAATCTATGATTCTCACTAATAATATACATAAACCCGCCCCCAAAATCGTTGCATCGGGGGCGGGGGGGTTTCGCGAGAAATTGGGGCTTCGCGGGTTTAGATAAATTGTCGGTTTGGCATCACAGATAGTTGGTAAAACCCGCCCCTACAAATTAAATAAAAAAATGCCATCGGTGAAACGATGGCACGATCTAAAAATTAGGTCAGCAACCTATTTTTCGTACAACCAAGAAGTAATACTCGGTTGCCAACTTACTAATTCTTCGTCTTTAAACCACAGACTAACTTCGCGACGGGCGGTTTCAATCGCATCGGAACCGTGAATCAGGTTGCGACCAATACTAACTCCGAAATCACCGCGAATTGTACCCGGTTCAGCCGTTAGGGGGTTGGTAGCGCCGATGATTTTGCGTGCGGATGCGACGACGCCCTCACCTTCCCACACCATCGCTACGACGGGGCCAGAGGTGATAAAGTCAACTAAACCGGAGAAAAATGGCCTTTCGCGGTGAACGTCGTAGTGCTGTTCGGCGAGTTCGCGGCTGACTTGCATTAGCTTTAAGCCAACGAGGGTAAAGCCTTTGGTTTCAAAGCGCCGGATAATCTCGCCGACGAGTTGGCGCTGAACGCCATCGGGTTTGACTGCTAGAAATGTCCGTTCCACTGTAAATACCTGCGCGTTACAATTCGGGTTCCAGCCTAGTATCGTGAACTACCCACTCCTACCTCGGTTAGGTGTGGGCTTCCCAATTCATCGGGAATTGCCAAGAGAACGACCTAGTTCCTTTGGTCTCACATTCCCTCCAAGGGCAGAAGTCCTGGTTCCCAAGACCCATAACTTGCTCTTGCAACCTGTGCCTATTAGCTTGGTTCTCGCTTGCGGCAGTGAGGGTCAAGATGGTTCAACTTTACCACAGGAGGTTGCGAGTTTCGTCGCTACGGGGTTTCTAGGCAAAAGAAACCCGGTTTCTAGCAAAAATTGTGGGTTTGGCGACTAGACATTGACGCAGAAAGCGGGTTTCTAGCCATCGTCTCGTTGTTGGTGGAAAAATTCTGCCAAAAGTAGTGGGAAAACCGACGATGCAAGGGTTGTAGATGCGCTAAACTGACATGTCGGTAGTTGTTGCATGGGGGATAGACATGGGGGCACAGCCGACGACCGATCAAAAGGGTGTTGAAGACCGAGTGAGAAATTCTGTTGATTCATTATCGTTGGCAGAGGCTAAGTCTTTGATGCTTCTGCCTGCTGCGGCACGGGAAATGACCAAGAAATGGATGATGGAAGATAGCGAAGCATTGTACCGCATACAAGGCTGGGGCGAACCGTATTTCTCGATTAATGCGGCGGGTCACGTGACGGTGTCTCCCAAGGGGGAACGCGGCGGTTCGCTGGATTTATTTGAACTGGTGAATGCCCTGAAACAGCGCAATTTGGGTCTTCCCCTGCTGATCCGATTTTCCGATATTTTGGAAGACCGCATCGAAAGGTTGAATGCTTGCTTTGCCAAAGCGATCGCGCGCTACAATTACCCCGGTTCCTACCGAGGCGTGTTCCCGGTAAAATGCAACCAGCAGCGCCATCTAGTTGAAGATTTGGTGCGGTTTGGCAAACCCCATCAGTTTGGTTTAGAAGCGGGTTCAAAACCCGAATTGATGATTGCTTTAGCGCTGTTGGATACTCCCGGTGCTTTAATTGTCTGCAACGGCTACAAGGATCGCGAATACATTGAAACGGCAATGTTAGCCCAGCGACTGGGACAACTGCCGTTAATTGTCCTGGAACAAATCGAAGAAGTGCAGGTCGCGATTGAAGCGTCGCGCCAGTTGGGAATTAAACCAATTTTAGGGGTGCGGGCGAAACTGAGTACGCAGGGAGTGGGACGCTGGGGGACTTCTACAGGCGATCGCGCCAAGTTTGGCCTCACTATACCAGAAATTATCCAAGCTGTCGAGCAATTACGCGCTGCTAACCTGTTAGACTCGTTGCAGCTGTTGCACTTTCACATCGGTTCCCAAATTTCCTCGATTAGCGTCATCAAAGAAGCTATCCGGGAAGCTAGTCAAATTTACGTCGAATTGGCGTTACTGGGTGCCGATATGAAATACCTCGATGTCGGCGGCGGATTGGGCGTGGACTACGACGGTTCTCAAACCAACTTCTACGCCTCCAAAAATTACAACATGCAGAATTACGCCAACGACATCGTCGCCGAGTTAAAAGATGCTTGCGGCGAACGCAACGTATCCGTACCAACGCTGATTAGCGAAAGCGGGCGTGCTGTGGCTTCCCACCAGTCGGTGCTGATTTTCGATGTACTCAGCACCAGTGAAGTCCCCCACGAATCACCGGAACCCCCCCAAGAAGGCGAATCTCCAGTGATTCGCTATCTTTGGGAAACTTACCAATCGATCAACGCCGAAAACTTCCAAGAATTTTACCACGACGCGACGCAATTTAAAGAAGAGGCGATCAGTCGGTTTAATTTAGGGATTTTGCGCTTAACCGAACGCGCCAAAGCCGAGCGGCTTTACTGGGCATGTTGCCACAAAATTCTAGCAATTACGCGCCAGCAAGATTACGTCCCGGATGAGTTGGAAGACCTGGAAAAAATTATGGCTTCCATCTACTACGTGAATATGTCTGTGTTCCAATCGGCGCCGGATTGTTGGGCGATTGACCAGCTGTTTCCAATTATGCCAATTCACCGGCTGGATGAACAACCGACCCAGCGAGGAATTTTGGCGGATTTGACCTGCGATAGCGATGGCAAAATCGATCGGTTTATTGACTTGCGGGATGTTAAGTCGGTGTTAGAATTGCATCTGTTTAAGCCGGGAGAACCTTATTACTTGGGAATGTTCCTTAACGGTGCATACCAAGAAATTATGGGGAATCTTCATAACTTATTTGGAGATACGAATACCGTCCATATCAAACTGACGCCGAAAGGTTACCAAATAGAACATGTGGTCAAAGGGGATACGATGAAAGAAGTCTTGGGCTACGTGCAGTACGACGCCGAAGACTTGGTGGAGAATATCCGCCGCCGCTGCGAGCAAGCACTATTGGAGAATCAGATTACGATTCCAGAATCCCAGTTGTTGTTGCAAAATTACGAACGCAGTTTGAGTCGGTATACGTATTTGTCGAGTTAGGTAATCTGATTTGAGATTTTAGATTGCAGATTTTAGATTGAGTAAATTCTGCAATCTAATCTCAAATTTTAGATTTTAGATGCGAGATTGAATCAATCTAAAATCTCAAATCTCAAATCTAAAATCATCCATTCCCATTACCGAGCAATTCAGCGATCGCTCTTTGTTCTTCGGGTTCTTCGGCAGGGAACTCCTGACGCCGGTCGGTAATCAGCCAGTTTAAAGCGGCTGCTTCTACATCAATCGATGCACCCGTTTTATCGATGCAGTGGCGACCAAATACCAGCTTGTCTACTAAACGCACCCCTGGCCCCAAGCGGGAGTAATCAAAGATAATGCTGTTATCGATGGTGGCTCCTTTGCAGACCCAGCAATTTGGCCCGATCATCGTCGGCCCGATAATTTTAACGCCGTCTTCGATATGCGTCATGCCGCCGATGTATACTGGTCCTGTGATGTCCACCTTGTCCCAGTTCGCCGCCACGTTTAGCCCCGCGTAGACGCCGGGACGCACTTGATGTCCTGGAATTGAGACGTTTTTGACTTTCCCCTTTAACACGTCGCGAATGGCTTGCCAGTAGTCGGGAACCTTACCGATATCCACCCATTGGAAGTCCATGCTGACGGCGTAGAAAGGGGCGTTGATTTCTACCAGTTTGGGGAATAACTGGCTACCGATGTCGTATTCGACGCCAGAGGGGATGTAATCCAACACTTCTGGCTCAAAAATGTAGATGCCGGTGTTAATGTTGGTGCTGAGGGCTGCTTCGACTTTTGGCTTTTCTTGGAAAGCTTTGATGCGACCTTCTTCGTCGGTGACGACTACCCCGTAGCTAGAAACTTCTTCGCGGGGGACGGTTTTCATCACCACGGTAGCGATTGCGCCTTTTGATTTGTGCCACTTCACCGCAGCAGTTAAATCCAGGTCAATCAAGGCATCGCCGCACAGTACCACAAAGGTATCGTCGAAAAAGGGATAGAAGTCTTGGATGCGGCGCATCCCACCCGCCGAACCGATTGCTTCTCCCACCAGCTTGCCTTCAACGATCCGACCTTCAAAAGAATAGGCAATTTGGACCCCAAAGCGCTGACCATCGCGGAAATAGTTTTCTATTTCATCGGCTAGGTGGCTGACGTTGACCACGATTTGGTCAAACCCGTGTAGGCGTAGCAATTCGACCAAAAACTCCATCACTGGTTTTTGCAGGATTGGAATTAGAGGCTTGGGAATTGTGTAAGTGATTGGACGGACGCGGGTACCTTTCCCAGCCGCCAGAATCATGGCTTTCATCAATATTTGTCCTTCAACCCTTGGCTACTAAAGTTGGGGGATTTGATGGCAAATCAAATCTTCTGTTCAATTTTCTGTCAAGAGCGGGAATCATTGACAGATGTTCTAGCAATTTAGCTGTTCAAACTGTTGACACTCCCCGCGCCTATTGGTACGGGGATTCTTAAGACCTTTCAATCTTAATATCCCTATTTCTAGGGTTCCCAGGCTGACCAAAATTGCCACGAGGGCGTGGTGATACGCCAGTTGCTCGACTTGGGGAAACCCCAAGACCGCACTGGCTCTCCTCCTTACAGTTTCAGGACTTACGCAAAGAAACCGGGTTTCTCTGAAAAATCGTGGCAAGAGAACTAGAGATCGACGCAGAAACCCGGTTTCTGGGATCGTCGTGCGTAAGTCCTGAGTTTTTTGGGCGGAAGCGTGGTTTTACCCACAGGTTTTGCAGAGTCCCTGTATACCATAGCCAACGCTATGCTTTATAAAGCGCGAATTTTTAGGTCTTGGTAGAACTCGTGTTGGACTAACTCTACTTTAGATTGCGCCGACAGCAGCAGCAGCGACCAGAAGACGCCCACCCGGTCGTGTAATTGTTCGGGAGTAGGAGTTATTGTCAAATTGGCCTCTGCTGATGGTAGATCGGGAGAATTCCCTCGATTGCCCCGTGAGAGGGACCATAACCCTAATAATTGATCGAGAGTCAGCCCATCTTGTTCCCCGGTTTGATTTGACCAATAAGCCGCCAAAAACCGCTCGAGTTCAACTGCGATTTCGCTGAGATTTTCTTGGCTTGCCAATTCTAGAGCTGCCCGCATTTGAGCGCGTGCAGAGGCATTGGCGTGAGAATTGGTGCGACGAGAGCGTGGGGATTGCTTTTCCATTGCGGCGGCGACTAACCGCAATTGCTCAATTAATTCCTGCAACGTCACGGGGCGATTTGGTGGCGGTACTGCGGTGGGACGCCTGCGTAACTGGCGTTCCAGACGCAATGGCAATCGCCCTTCGCCTGCATCTGCCAATTCCAGTTCTTCTGCTTCTGGTGACTCAGCAGGGATTTCCGGTTCTTGGAGGTTTTCTAAGGTATTGGCTTTGAGCAATACCAGCACCGCTGCATCCAAAAATGCCTGTCCAGATTGGGATAGATCTGTTTCTAACCAGCCAGTCTGCACCCCTTGGGCTAGTTCGTTTAAACAGCGGTCGATCACTTCAATTACCTGGACATCCCAAGGGTCAATTTCCCCCCGCTGAGCCAAGTCAATTAGCAGGGCGATCGCTAAGTGCGGCGCGTCATTCCACGCAGCTGCTCGATTTGGGGTCGGTGTCATCGCCAAATTCAACTTTGAGCAATTACTTTGGGCTGGGTATTTTTTGCTTCTGTCGCTTCTGTTGCCGATGATAGAGCCTGTTGTTGCTCTTGCAGTTCTGCTTTGTATTGTTCTAAGTCTTTTTCTAAAGCTTGAATCCGATTCTCCCGCTCGCGAATTTCTCGCGTTGTCTTGCGGGATTCCAAGAACCGCTGGAACCAACTCAAAATGCCAAATATCCAAGCCAGGACAGCCCCTAACCCCATTGCGCCAATTAATTCAATGCATAAAGGTGCTTGAATGTCAACCCCTTTAACCAATTTAATCGTAGCCGGATCGGTATTTTCTAAGCTAAATAAAACCAGCGCTGCACAAAACAGGAAGATAATCAGAAAGTTAATCGCTCGCATTAAGCAACTCCTAGATCAAACAGAAATTGAACCGAGACAAAGCAAGACTGAGGACAGATTTTGCCCGTCTGTGAGGGTAGAGAGGCGCTCCCTTGCACGCAAGGGAGTGGATGGATGGGCGGTGCGATCGCTCACCAGCCTTATTTTAGCCTCCCAGCTGCCACCCGTCGGAAGAGGGACAAGCAAGAAGGGAGACAAGGGAAGACTTAAAGATAGCCCCCAGAACACCACATGCTAGCAGTCCCAAGACAAATTCGGGTTATGGAACAGCAGCGATAAGATGGAGAATTTTTCCACTTTTTGCCACGTTTTCTGGTGGTTCCTTTGTGCTTTTGCAGAAATTTGTCAAAAATTGAGGCTGGACTGCAAAGATATTGCTGACTTAGGTGATGGGATGTTATCCCAACCTGTAAAAAAAACACCAGAGAAAGTCAGAGCCAATTCCCAACAAGATGGGGGAGAAGCGATTGATATCTCAGTTTTTTATAACCACACTATTGAACAAGCAGTGGATTGTGGGCGATTCGCCTAGGGGCGATAGCTCGGCTTCACGCTGCTGATTGGTAGCTTTATTAGGCATGGGTGGAATTGGTAAAACTGCCTTATCTGTAAAGTTAGGTGAATAGATTCAAGGCGAGTTTGACTATCTGAGCGGAGTCTACGTAATGCCCCGTCTATCCAAGAATTGCTGGCGAATCTGCTGCAATTCCTCTGGGGTGAGCAGGAAACGCATTTACAGGAAACTTTGGACGAACAACTTTTGCGGCTGATGGCTTGTTTGCGTACCTCTCGCTGTCTTCTGATTTTAGATAATGCCGAATTTATTCTACAAAGTGGCGCTCGCCAACCCACAGGTTGCTATCGCTCACAATATGAAGGATATGGTCGATTACTCAAGCTGATAGGTGAAACTTCCCACAACAGTTGCCTGGTGCTAACGTCCCGTGAGTTTGCCAAAGAATTGATCCCATTAGAGGGAGAAAACCTGCCGGTTCGCTGCTTAAAGTTGGCAGGATTGTCCGCAGAAGAGGGACAAAAAATTTTTTAAGCCAAGGGGTGTTTGAGCGCTACGGGGGAAACCCGTTAGCCATAAAAATTGTGGCTTCTGCAATCAAAGATTTTTTGGCAGGGGATATTTCCAGCTGCCTGCAATTTTTAGAACAAGACTTGTTTATTCAAGATCAACTGCGCGACCTTCTACAGGAGCAGTTTGGGCGTCTAACTCCCCTAAGTCACGACAAAACGATAAAGCTGTGGGATGTTCGATCTGGGGAATGTCTCAAAACATTAAAGCGCGATTCCTCTGAGGTGTGGGCGATCGCAACAGCACGCGATGGTCGCACCTTAGCCAGCGGCAGCGCCGATGGAGCGATGGCGCTGTGGGAGATTGAGACTGGTGAGCGTTTGAGGACGATGCGTACGCCTCGCCTCTACGAAGGTATGAATATTATGGGTGTCACAGGCGTCACCGATGCTGAGAAATCTACACTGAAGGCTGGAAATTGATGGCTTAGGGTCGATCTAGCAAAGGCCAAATAAATGTTAAGAAATATACAGACCTCGTGGCTTTCTGTCTGTGGATGACCTGCTTTGGCTCGATCGGATTCAAGCTTCAAATCGCCTCCAGGTGGGGGAAAAAGCCTTTTACTTAAGCCAGTTGCGGCAGAAGGGATATCCTGTTATTGGCGGTTTTGTAATTCCTAGTCCTGTTCTGCGCCAGTTTTTGGAGACGATTGAATGGTTAGATCCCCTGTTTGCCGACTTGCCTTCTTCTTCGCTGTACGTGGATGTTGACAATCCTTACCAACTCCAGCAGGTGGCGCAGCGCATTCGTCGCGAAATGATGGCGGCGGCGCTGCCTGAAACTTGGGAATCAACGCTGTTAGCGGCGAGTAAAAAGTTGCAGGCGCAGGGATTGATTTTGCGACCGACGCTGGCGCTACCGTCCCATTTGGCGTTTGGCAGTACCGGAAAGATTTCCGGACTGCTGGAAAGTCATGTTTGCGCTTGTACGAGGGAGGCGATCGCTTTTGGCGTCAAGCGGGTGTGGGCGGAGTTATTTAGAGCCAGAAGCTTGCTGTATTGGCAGCGCTCCGGGATCAAACTGCAACAGATTCATCTAGGGATTTTAGTACAACCAATCCACGATGCACTAGCTTCTGGGCGCGTTTTAGCGACAAAAGAGGTTTGGGAAATTCAAGCAACCTGGGGACTGGGGATGGCGCTGGTGCGGGGAGAAGTGTTTCCAGATTACTACCAAGTGCAGCCAGATAGCGGCGCGATCGCTCGCCAACACCTGGGTAGCAAAACCATCGCCTATCGTTTGTCAGAAGGACAGGATGTTAGCGAATTACCAGGGACCTTTGAGTCCCCCTCTAGCTATGCCCCTAAAGTTAGCAAACAACAATCAATCCCTGACAACTACCTACAAACTTATTTGCTGAGCGAGGAACAACAAAAAAAATACGCTCTAGAAGCAAAATATCTCACGGAACTGATTGAGTTGACCCACCGCCTGAGAGCGGATCTCAGTCCGACTTTAATCCTGGAGTGGACGCTAGCGCTCTTAGAACCGGGTTTGGAAGCGCAATTGTATCTCACCCAAGCGTATCCCCGTCCGCCAGATGGGGCTAGATCCCCCACAACCTCTCAAGAGGACTTCCTGACTCGGGGAGGGGGGGACGCGGGGAATGTTTCTACACAACTCGACCCGTCTTCTTCCTCCCCTCTCACAAGCGGTCAAACTGCCACGATTCGGGGTTTGGGGGCGTCTTCGGGGCGGGCAATGGGGAAAGCGCTCTTACTCGCTGGTAAGATTGACCATCCAGAGCAATTGCCACCAGGAAGGATTTTGCTTGCTCCTAGCATTACTCCCGATTGGTTACCTTTGTTGCAACGCGCTGCGGGTGTAGTTGCCGAACAGGGGGGCATGACTAGCCACATTGCTATTATTGCTCGCGAATTAGGCATTCCAGCCGTGGTAGGTGTCAGAGGTGCAACTAAGATGATTAAAACGGGCGATTTTGTCATGGTAGACGGCGATCGCGGTGAGATTTATCGCCTGGAGTCTGGTGAGGGTCATCGGCAAGAATTTTATCCCAATTCCGTACCCCAAACTCTGCAATCTTTTACTCCCCTTGCTACTAGGCTGTTAGTCAATTTAAGTCAATCGGGTGCGATTGAGAAGGCAAAAGCGCTGCCGGTAGATGGGGTGGGGTTATTGCGAAGTGAAGTGATGATGCTGGAACTTTTGCAGGGACAACATCCCAGTTTGTGGGTTGAGCAGGGGCGATCGCAACAGCTAGTTGAACGGTTAACCGAGCATATTAGTAGATTTGCCAGTGCTTTTGCGCCGCGTCCGGTATTTTATCGCTCCCTGGATTTGCGAGCGCACGAATTTCAATCTTTAGAAGGTAGCCCCTCATTTCCCGCCACCAGCAACCCGATGTTGGGCGTGCGGGGAACGTTCAGCTATCTAGTTTATCCAGAGATTTTCCAGCTAGAACTAACTGCAATCGCTGCAGTTTATCGTGCCGGATATACCAATGTGCGCTTGATTTTGCCTTTTGTTCGCACGGTTGAAGAGTTTTCTTTTTGCCGCCGTCAAGTTGAGCAAGCAGGGTTAACTCAATATGCCCAATTTGAATTGTGGATTATGGCGGAAGTGCCTTCTGTGCTGCTGTTGTTACCAGATTACGTTAAGGCAGGCGTCCAGGGTATTTCCATCGGCACTAACGATTTAACCCAACTATTATTAGGAGTTGACCGCGACCAAAGTCAGATGGCAGCGGCGTTTGACTCGCGGCATCCGGCAGTGATGCGCGCGGTGCAACAACTGATCCAAACTGCCAAACAGCAAGGGATTCCCACATCAATTTGCGGTCAAGCACCCGCACAGTATCCAGATTTAATCGAACACCTCGTCCGCTGGGGAATTGAGTCTATTTCTGTCAGTTTGGATGCGGTTGATTCTACATATAGTGCGATCGCTCGCGCCGAACATCGCATCATTTTAGAAGCATCTCGGCGTCAGCTTGATTTGTGATTTTAGATTGCTGCTAATGGCTAATTGCTAATGGCTAATGGCTGGTAAAGCCGTAAAAATCTTCGCTCCAGCCAAAAACCCGGTTTATGCGTCAATTTCGCCCCTCGACAACCACGATTTTTCGGAGCGCCCTTTGTTTTTTTGCGTAATTCCTAGATTATCTATTTTAGCAACTAGCTAATAGCTAATCGCTGGTATATCCATAAAATATTCCCATGAGCAATTAGCAATTAGCAATTAGCAATTAGCAATTAGCGATTCGTTACCTAATAACGGTAAATCGCCGCTGGTGCTTCATCTGGCACTTTTTCTGGCTCGACTGCGTAAACTGTGCCGCCATTTATTATCGTATAAACCGCAGCAAAATTCAACAAATCCTCATCATCTGCTGCGGGTTCCGCGTGTAAATCTACACTCATTGTTTCCGGGTCAAAGTGTCCCCATTGTTGCTGTCCGACTGGTACAAATAACGAATCAACCCGTTGGTAATAGGCACTGGAAATCACATCTTTGAGATCGTGAGAAGTTTTGCCAGTACCCGCTCCGGCTAATTCTTGGTATTGAGCGAGCGCAAGTTCTTCTGACTGCTGCAATATCGGATCTACAATCGGTAAAGCTTGCGCGTGCAATTCTGCCGGCTTCAAGTTTTCTGGATTGCCTGTAATGCCTTCTTCCACTAAATGCTGATAAGTATTAGCTTCTCTGTAAATTGGGAACAGATACTCAACGCCTGCTAATACTAACGGCGCTTTCTTATTCCTCAGTTTCTCGTCGAATAAAGCGCTATCAACCATGTGAAAGAATTGCAGAATGTCTTCTTGATGCCTATCTCGATCTGGACTTCCTTGACCGTGAAAACTGCCCGGTTGTACGAAAGAATTCCTAGTACCGCCTTTGGATGTGGCAATCCGCTGTTGACCTTCTTTTGCAGTTTCGTCGTATTGCAGCGCTTCTTCTAAGCTTTTAGGAACGTTTTCCAGTTCTAGTTCGTTGATGCTGTAGCGCGTTGCTTCAAAGAACCTGATATTATTTTGGCTCAAAGCCAAGATGTAAAACAGTCCGTCATTATTGAGCAGATGCAGAAGTGGCTTAATGTGGAAATGATTATTGACGACCACCAATTCTTGAAATTCGTAGGGAAGGCTGTAGTAGCGAAAGATTTCTGGAGAAATATAAATTGCCAGTCCCAAATCTTGATTTTCCCAAAAATCACCCGGATCGAGTTGATGAACTTGCTTAAACCATTCGATTGTCTCCTCGTCGTCTAAACCCATTTCCTTTAAACGTTCTTCTGCCTCGCGGACGATATTTTTAAACCGAATCGGGTTTTGTCTAATTTCTGGCCCTGCCTTTTGCCTGGGCATATAAAGTGAAATGCAGGGCTTTTGAACCGTTTGTATTAAAGTTTTGAGTTCATCGGTAGATAATAACGCCATATTCCCAACCTCCTATCAACACAAGGGGTAATAGGTCATAGGTGATGAAGAATGACCTATGACCTATTACCTATCTGGGTTAATTTCAGCGAAGCCTAAAGCTTGTGCCATCTTTCGATAGGATTAATTTGGCGCGGATGTGGTTGGTGATGGGGTTACAGAACGGTGGAGGTATCGCTTTGTGAAGCGAGTTGATGGGTAGAGATCGCTTGTTTTCTCCGCAAGATTATGCCCAAACTCACCTGTTTCATAATCCAGTACAATCCCGCAATCACCGCGAAAGTAACCCACATCACTAAAATTGGGCGTTTGGCGACGAGATCGTCTATGACGCTATTCGCTAAAGTATCGAGTTGCGTCACGATGTCCCAACTGTTGAACCGCAAAAATCGCCCTAAATAAATCCCAATCGCACTCAGTGCGTGCAAGGCTAACTCTACCCAAAGGACGAATTTACCCAAACCTTGTCGTTTCAAATATTCGCCCAGGTTAATTAAAGACAGGACGTAGGCTTCAAACCCACCGATCATAAAGACCAAATACTGGGGAACAAGCGCTAAGGTAATTGTCCACATCGAGTATCCCTGGCGAATATCTTCAACTAGGTGAATGATATCGGTCAGAACATACGGCGCATTGGGCAAAAATGCGATAAAAACGAGGAATCCCAGCCACCAAAACCAAGATCGGGTTTGCGGACTACGCATCAACCACACATCCAACGCGATTAAAACCAGCGTAATTGCCCAAACGATATAATTCGTGCGGTTCTCGATGATGAAACGCGCTATGTGGGTCAAAACCAAGGGGGATTTTGGCAAAAAGGTGGCGAATAGGAATAGTCCAATCCACCATAATGCTTTGCGCGATCGCGGTCTGCCAAATAGCCACACACTCAAAGCCAACGGCAATAAAGCTAAAAACAGGTTCCAAGCCATCCAGTCAATATTCTTGTGCAATGCACCCCAGGCATCGGCTATCCAGGCTATCAATTCAACTGTCATGACGGTTTTCTCACTCGCTAATCAAGTTGTGGCTTACATTTGTAGAGCCACCAGTATAGCTACTACAACAAAGCTAGCGACTTTGCCTTAAACTGATCTGGGAAATCCATAGAAATTCATTGATAAAAAAAATGGCTTCTGAGCGCGAGAAAACTCGCTATTTCTAGGTTATCCGCCTCCCATTTGCAGCGCCATCGGTGATATAACTTGATAGCTTGGGATTTCCCCGCGTCCCCTTGTCCTTAGCATCCCCGCGTCCTCTTCAAGCGATCGCTTGTTAAAGAAACCCGGTTTTTTGAAAAAACCGGGTTTCTAAGTCAAAGGAGGGGCATTCCTAGCCTGCCCCTCCTTCTTTTCTCCCTAAAATGCTATTTTTCAGCGCTTTACTGCTCTACAGTTGCTGCATTTCCGCTTCCAGTTGCCGGATTAACTCTTGGTCACCGTTGGCTCTGGCGACTTCCAAGCGATGTTGCAGCCTTTTCTGGATGTTGGCACGATGTGTTTCGGCTGTTCTTTTTAGGTCTTCGCGACGATTTTTGTTCATCATGGACTTCAGATTGGGATCGGTTGGTGTATAATTATCCTTCTATTTTTTTAATATAACACGCCAAGCTCAAATTGGCAAGCAAATTGTGTTTTAAGATACAGAATGTTCATAAAATTTATGAATCTAGCGAAGTGGGAAGGGGGACAAGCAAGACAGTTTCTTCTCTCCTGGGGCGTCCCGATGGGCGACTGGTTGCCACTAAATGTATAGAAAGTTTTAGAGTTTTATAATTTAATTAAAAAAATTGACTTTTTATATAATTTGTAGTAATAGAGCCAAGCAAAAGTACCCCGTGAGGGTACTGTCAGAGTCTGGCAAAATTTCCAAAATATAGATGAAGGTATTTCTCTAGCAAATAAGCTGGAGTTTTCTCAATTAAGGAAAACTATTGACTTGGGATTTATTAAAAATTGCAACGATTTTCATTATTAGTGAAAAAAGTCCGGAAAGTAAATCCAACCAGGGGAATATAAATTTAGAAGTGATTCGAGAAATCAAGGTAACAATTATTTAGTTTTTGTGCCAGACCAAGGAGAGTAATATGACTTTTAAATATAAAATATTGTCAATCGACGGTGGCGGCATCAGAGGGATTATCCCGGCGATGATTATAGCCGAAATTGAACGGCGGACAAACAAGCCGATCTGTCAATTGTTTGATATGATTGCTGGCACTTCAACCGGCGGTATCTTGGCATTAGGTCTGACTAAACCCCATCCAGATAATCCGGAAATACCGCATTACAAAGCTAAGGATTTAATCGACCTGTATCGGGAAGAGGGAAAACGGATTTTCGACCAGTCCTGGATAGACAGGCACGAGAATTTAAGGGAACTATTTCTTAAACCAAAATTTGCTTCAAATGGCAGGGAAGAAGTTTTAGCAGAATATTTGGGCAAGGAAACTCGAATTCAAGAGGCACTGACGGAAATTTTCATTACCAGCTATGAAACTGAACTGCGGATTCCTGTTTACTTCACCAGTAATAAGGAGGCAGAAAAGACAAGCGGTTTGGACTTCCACCGAGTATGCCAAAGTATTACAATGGTAGAAGCTGCTATGGCAACTTCCGCAGCCCCGACTTATTTTGAACCAGTCTCGGTTCCCACCGACAATAAACCAAACGGCTTCTATTCATTAATAGATGGTGGAGTTTTTGCCAACAATCCAACTTCCCTGGCAATTATGGAAGCGATAATTGCTTCTAAGAAAAAAGCAAGACAACTGAGGCAACCAGACAAAAAACTGGCTATAGATGAGATTATTGTTGTCTCAATCGGTACGGGTTCGCTGACCCGCGAATATGAATTTGAGCGGGTGAAACGCTGGGGACAAGCTCAATGGATGCAACGGATTATTAATATTGTTATGGACGGTCAAAGTGAAGCAGTTGGTTCTCAATTAGACCAACTCCTGCCAGATGCAGACGGCGACCCGAAACAATATTATCGCTTGCAACCAAGACTCACTAAGGGGAATGATGATATAGACGATCCAAGTCCTGAGAATCTCGAGAAGCTGGAAGAACGTGCAAAGCTAGTAATTGATGCGAGAACGGATGAGTTGGACGAGTTGTGCAAACTGCTTGTGGAAACGCCAACAGTTGTTGAGAGAGAGAAGAAATTGGTGGTGCAGATGTAGTAGGGAAAATAGAAAGTCTTGTTGTGAGACTCAAATCCTACCTAAGCCGTGCCCCTAACCTGTGGTCTTTGGCTGTAACCTAAGTTCAAGAGAGAGTATATCCACGGGGTATGCTCTCTCTTAAACTATTTAAATGAATCCCCAGGGATTTAGCTACCGGGGGTAGACTTGCCACGTTGTTAGATGAACGGGGAAATAGCGTGGGAGGAGTGAAAGTTTGCGAGGAACTTTCGCGGCAGTTTGGGTTACATATGTTTGATTCGGCGATGGGGAGTTGTAAGTTTTTGGAGATGTTGTCTGAGTAAAAATTTGAAATTTGTGGGACGGGCAAGATGCCCATCCCACAAGAAAAAATCATCTTTTGTCTTGTGGGGTGGGACGGGCAAGATGCCCATCCCACAAGAAAAAATCATCTTTGTTCTTGTGGGGTGGGACGGGCAAGATGCCCATCCCACAAGAAAAAATCATCTTTGTTCTTGTGGGGTGGGACGGGCAAGATGCCCATCCCACAAGAAAAAATCATCTTTGTTCTTGTGGGGTGGGACG
>NZ_BLAY01000054.1 GCF_020521235.1 Microseira wollei NIES-4236
GAGAGTTGAATGGCAAACGACGTTGGTACATTCAACTAATTAACTCAGGAATGCCATATCAGAAAGAAAAAAACTATGTAGCTGATGGAGTCATTGGTTTAGATTTGAATATTTCCAATATTGCCTTTGTTGGAGATAACAAAGCTGGAATACTCCCATTCGCGGAGCAAGTGCCAACTTACGAACAAGAGATCAAAGCCTTACAGCGTCAAATGCAACGCTCCCAACGTTGTTCAAACCCTCAAAACTATGAACCAGACTTTACCGCTAGTGTAGGACGCAGGTCAGCGATCAAAAAAGGTAAGCACAAGAAAGGAAAACAACAATGGAAAAAGTCTAAAACCTATTCCCGGATCGCCAGGAAGAAGAGAGAGCTAGAACGCCGCAAGAGTGCCTATGCCAAGTCTCAAAACCGTAGAATTGTTAACGAAATCTTGAGGTGCGGTAAACATATCAAAACCGAAAATGTATCGGTGAGATCGTGGCAAAAGCGATATGGCAAGGCAATTAGAGCTAAATCTCCTGGTTTTGTCCAGTCGGAATTGGCTCGTAAAGCTGAAAATGCTGGCGGGTCATTCACTACTTTTTCTACCCAAAAAACGGCACTGTCACAAACCCATTTAACTGGTGAACGGATCAAAAAGAAGCTTTCAGATCGCGTTCATTACGACCAGACGGGATTTGCGATGCATCGCGATCTATGGAGTGCCTATTTGGGTAGATTTGTCAATGAGGAAGGTGTCCTTCTATTGCATCTCGCTGTGCAACAGTGGGAAAGGTCGGAGCCTTACTTGCACGAGGCTTGGAAGGATTTTCAAATAAACCGCGAACGATTAGGCGAGTCCGAAAGTAGGCAGTCTCATTCTCCCTCGGAGCGGTTCTCGGCACAGTCAGGAAATGTTAACCAGATAGCTATTGAAGGGCGAAAAGTTAACTTTAATTCCTGGCCTGAATCCCCGTCTCTTTAGAGCGGGGTGTGGCTCAAAAAATGTCACCCTTGATTGCCGAACAAGAGTTTAAACTCTGCGGTTTCCAACAAATATCTAAAAAATCTCTTGGACCAGTCGATGCACCGCAATACCAAAGCTTCTTTGTCTATGAGTTAGGGATTTAAAGTAACACTCGGTAAGACAATAGTACTGAAATGATTGAGTTTCTCAAGTATCGGACTTAGTTCGAGCAGAAAAGCTCGCTTAATGCTTGAGTTGATCGCGTTTTTCTTGCTCTTTATTGAAAATCGGGTAATGATTCGGTAGTAGTGGTGAGTCATATTGCTTACCTGGTAAGAAGTGTGTAAAATAACAGCCAAATTATTTGGTAACGAGTACGTTCTATGGGGTTAGATGCACTGGCTTTAGTTGATTTCTAGTTCCTCCACGCTCAGATGAGGAGCTATTTTTAATTGTCTAGACATATCGGCTGCGATCGCACAGTATTTTTCACACCCCGCCATGCACTACCGATGCCACCGGATATGATATTATTGGTAAGTCTCCGAGTTTCGTTAGGATTAGGTTTTTCCTCTTCCCACTTCTGTCGTTAACTATTGCGTGAAAGCTCCATTTCCTGCCGTTAGCAGTGATGAAATACTTTCCTGCTACCCACTTCTTCCCCTTGCTTGGGTGTCTGCTTAGTGACCATTTCCAGATTGCCTGGAAAATTTGGTGGTCAACATAGCTGAACACTTCGCTACTTGCCCCGTGTTTATAGTAGTTTCCCCATCCCCTGATTCGGGGGTTTAGGTATTGGATCACTGCTTCTGGGCTGGCGTGTTTGTTGGATTTGAGCCAATCCCTTATTTCTCTAAGGAATAGTTTTACTTTTTCCTTTTGAGGTTTTACTAGACAGCTTCCCTGGAAGTGGCGGACATTGAACCCCAGAAAATTGAATCCTTGTTCTACATGAACAATATTGGTTTTGTCCTCATTTAACTCCAGTCCTCTTGTTTTGAGGAGTTCCTTTACCGAGGGAATTATTTCCTCAATATCCTCTTTTGTTTCGGCGGTAATGATGAAATCGTCAGCGTACCTAACGAATCCATATTTGGGCGATCTAGGCGATTTGTTCTTCCCTTGCCTTTTCTTAAATTGGCTTAGGACTTGCTCGATTCCGTCCAGCGCGTTAGCTAATAGAGGTGAGATTATCCCCCCTTGTGGTGTTCCGCTTTCCGTTTCATGGAATATTTCGGATTCTACATAACCTGCTTTCAGCCACTGTTTAATTAACTCTCTTCCCGGTATTTCTCCGATAGCTTTGAGTATAAACTTGTGGCTGATGTTGTCGAATGCTCCCTTGATATCTGCGTCTAATACCCATCTGTCGTTGCCTTGTTTATTAAGGCGAACCCAGGTGTGTTCTATGGCATCATGACAGCTTCTACCAGGTCCCAAACCATAACTGCTGCCCTCCATTCGGGCTTCCCAACTAGGTTCTAATGCATTCTTGACTATTGCTTGTGCTACGCGGTTTTTGACTGTTGGAATCCCTAATGGTCTTTGTTTTCCGTTGGCTTTTGGAATATATACCCTTCTAGCGGGGTGAGCTTTCCATAGGGTGTAATCCTTCATTTCTTCGGCAAGTTTTACTCTTTCTGCGGGGGTGACTGCCGTCTGACCGTCGATGCCCGCCGTCTTCTTCCCCTCGTTTTCTTGATTTACTCTTCGCACAGACAATAGTAGATTGGAGTAGCTACGTATCATTAGCTTCATAAGGCTACGCACCTTATTCCACTGTCCATTCTGAGTTGCTCGATAAATTCTCTGTCTTAGGTTTTTAATCCGTCTATTCACGAGTTTCCAATTAATGGATTCCCATGTCTTTAGCGGTTCCTTCGTTCCGATGTCATTACTGACTCTATCTTTCACTAAGGTTCAATCGCTTTACTTTGATTTATCGTTGAAGACCCGCCAGAAGTCTGCCACCTTTCGGTGTGAGGCAAATTTTGCACCCCTATCCAAGGCATTACCCTTGACTTTCGCTTTCTCTGGCATCCTTTACCCCCTTGGCGGTTCCGTCTCCCTTGCGGTTGACCTACTTGGGCTTTTCGACCTTACCCAAGAGCCAGTGGGGTTTTCCGTGTTTCGTATGTGTGACCTGCGGAGGGTTCGGGTTCCATCTATACTCCGGCAGGAATTTTACTCCTTCGTTATTGAAAATCCGTACTTCAATAACTTACCTGCTTGCCTTTTGGCATGGCGTATCAGCTCTTTTCGCCCTAAATTTTCGTTTCACGGAGCTTACGATGATTCACTTGCGTTAACCCTTACCCTCCTTTCCCTTGCAGAATATATCAAACTCGCTGTCCGTATTTCCGCTTTTGTGCCTTGCATTCCCTTGATTTCATTACTTACTATCTTGGTAGGCGGGGTACTAGACCCTTTTACATGGGAATATAGGGAAGGAGTCCTATAGAGGAGACGGTTCCTCAGTCATTAATGCTGATGCACCTACACACGACTTTCACGTCGCGCACCCACGAAACGAGCAGTACGAATCATCTCGTCTAGGATGGCGTACTGCGAGTCTGTTCTGCGTAACTTGGCGTCGAATACTAACATGGCAGCTTTAACTCTATGTCAGTTATCCTAGAATAGGACGAAGAGATTGTAAAAAGCAGGTACACCCTTGTACCTGCTTTTTACTTGGGGGAGTCCATGTACCGGAGGCTTACTCCACTTCGTTCCGTTGAAGCCTCTGTCCTATAGCTCCCCCAAACCCCCACGTTACGATAGGGTAGGGGCGGGTTTAAACAGATATCTCTTTAAACCCGCCCCTACTATGCATGAACGCAACTTGGGATAAAAAAACCACTTTCTTTGCGAAACCGGGTTTCTAGATGTTTGCTTTCTGGACATCTAACGCGGTCATCAATTGAGCTAAAATACCGAACAAGCAGTTATAGAGAGAACTATCATGTCCCACCTCTCTCGTCGTCAGTTCTTCCAATTGGTTGGTTCTGCACTGGCAACTGTGGGATTCGGTCAGCTTAACTTTCAAAAACAAGCTGACAGCTACGGCAAGGTTTTGGCTCAAAGTACCCCGCGCAAACTGGCTTTACTTGTGGGGATTAATAGCTATCCCTCACACCCCTTACGCGGCTGCGTGAATGATGTGTAATTGCAGCGGCTGCTTTTAATTCACCGCTTTGGTTTTAATCCGAAATATCTTCTAATTTTAACTGATGAACAAGCCACTCGTCAAGGTATTTTAGCAGCATTTGAAGAACATTTGATTAAGCAAGCGAAGCCGGGAGATGTGGTTGTATATCACTATTGAGGACATGGTTCTCGCATTTTGGATCCAGACCCGATAGTTGTTAGTTCCACGACGGATAATAGCGGATTAAACGGTACTTTTGTTCCGGTTGATGGTAACTTACCGGCTGGCTATCCTGAACAAGGTGGGGTGGTTAAAGATATTATGGGACACACTTTGTTTTTGTTGATGTCAGCGGTCAAGAGTGAAAATATTACGGTTGTTCTCGATAGTTGTTTTTCTGGAGGTGCGACGCGAGATCGACGGGTGCGTTCCCGCGATGGCGGCAGGAATATCCGCACATCTCCGGAAGAGAAAGCTGCTCAACAAATGTGGCTGTCACGCCTGAATATTTCGCGGGAAGACTTTATTAAAGGATATCGGACGGGCGTTGCAAAAGGTGTTGTATTAGCGGCAACTGAGCCGAATCAATTCGCGATAGATGAACGTTTGAATGGTTTCGATGCAGGCGCTTTTACTTACCGTTTGACTCAGGCTCTGTGGCCAGAAAATAGCAATGTTGAAAGCGCGAGCGCTTACGTAAGAGAACAAATGCCTGAAATCTACAACCAAACTCCTATTTATGAAGTGAAAGTGGGCAGCGGCTATGAAAGACAACCGCTATATTTGATTAATAATCCACGTCCGACGGCTAATGCAGTGGTAACTGAAGTGACAGGAAATCGAGCAACTTTATGGTTGGGTGGATTTGATGCAAAAGGGTTGGCAAGTTTAGAGGATGGGACGGTGTTGGGGAGTGTTGGCGCGACGGGGAATCGTGGGGGGAAAGTGACGATGCGTTCGCGAAGCGTGCCGGAGGCATATCGCGCGATGGTTTAGTCGGAATAGGCATGGTGGAGGGAGTGGTAGCGCCAGGGACGCTGTTGCGGAAAGCGGATTGATTTTGTGCGGTCGCGCTTGCGGGTGGTATCGTAGTTTGAGGTGGCGAGACTCGTCGATCAAGTTCCCAGATTCGTTGGCGAACTGCAAAAACTCGTTGCTCAGATTTTTAGACTCAGGCACGAGTTTCTCAGACTCGTTGCTCAGATTCCTAGACTCGTTGATTGGTTTCCCAGACTCATAAATGAGATTTCTAGACTCAGGGGCGAGTTTCCCAGACTCATGGATGAGATTTTATGCCTCAACAACGAGTAGGGGCACGGCATTATCAATATTTTGGGTTTGCCCCTTGATATTATTCATGCCGTGCCCCTACCAAGCGACAACCTAAGCGGCAGTATTAACCTTGGTAGCTTTACTGCGAATTGCTTTAAAGCGTTCCCCTAACTGTTCGGCGATGATTTTTAGTTTGGGTCTCTTTTTCGCTGCTGTCTTAACGTAATCATAAACCGTCAAACTGCTGCTCATAGCTTCGCTGCTGACTGCCATTAGCGTGTCGTCTACTTTCTCAGTTAGTTGTTCGAGTCGAAAGAAGATATCGGTGAGAGTCGTAGCGAGTTTATAGTCTTGCGCAAACTCTTCCAAGTCAAAACTAGCAGGAAGGATGTCCGGGTTAGATTGGGCGGCGGTGAGACTGTTGTTGACGAAAGAAAGGCTTTTAGCGCCCATCTTGGAGAGTTTGCGTCGTTCTTCTGCTGACAGGGTAATCAGGAAGGGCAGCTTTTGTTCGATGGTTTGAAGTGCGGCTTTGATTGCTTGCACGTCGGCTTCTGAAACAGAGGCGGTAATGTTTTGATAGGGCATTTTAGGATTCCTATTAGGTTTGTATTAGAATGCCCAGGAAAGAGAGCGATCGCACATCTTGCCCCTGAAACAGACAGAACATTTTTGCCAGCAGTTTAATCCCAAAGCCTGCATCAGCTCCACGCTCCCAGAGATAATCTACCTCAGACGGCTAATGCAGGCGCTGGTTTAGTGGGAGTAGAGACTGCCCTATAGTGGTGTTTGATCGATTGATATCATGTCCGGTCGATTACCCTTAATCGGGTGTAGTGTAGGTCGTCACATGTCTTGAGACTCATTTCATATGGTTTGATTTTTCACATGATTTGAGACGATTTGTTATGATTTTTTGACACAGAGTATTGCCTTACTTTCAGTTTTATGGTATAATTATTGGTCTGGCTGCCAATCTTTCCATGCCTGCTGATTGATTTCTGGGTCTACTACGGTTTGTAAGTACAAGTAAAGCTGTTGATCAGGATCTAACCCTTGATTTTCCATCAAAGGCTTAGAGTACCATTTTTGAAAATCTTCTCCCTTTAGGGTATAAAGCAAGCTTTGCACTGGGTACAATTGCTGGTTGCTTGCGTCTTTGCTTAGGTATACATCCACGGTAAATAGTGCTTCTAGTTTAGATTTATTTACGTCAGAAATTCTGCCAATTTTAGCGTAGAAGCTTGAGCCGCTATGCCCATAGCGCTCGGTGTATATTTTCCCTATTTTGAGTATTAATCCCATATTAATTAAACAAATCGTGGTGATCTCTTAAAATAGTTATCAATGAATTTAGGGTGTTTATAACATCAGACAAGGAAGCGCTAATTTCAAGATTGTTGATAGCGGTTGATGATTTAGCGTTAACAACTCTATCGTTGTTAACAAAATAACCTTGCTCGGTGCGAAAACTAAATCCATGTGCCTCTACTCGACGAGCATGGTTAATTGACAACCGTTTAGTTCCTTGGACGGAAAAACACAAAATTCCATCCGCCTCAAGGTACATGCCGTCATCCTCTCCCCAATTCCAATAGAAACTGTAATGCGGTCGGGCTGGGTTGCCATACCCAGACAAACAACTTACTTGAATAACGTTTTGAGACGGTATTCTAAACGCTGCGATATTGTTTCGTTTAAAGATTAAATCAACGTTGTTCAGTGTGCCTACAAAGTGCTGATTGCTATCAACATTGTTATTCCCAGTACTGAGCCATCCGTTTGACTGATTGTCGGCACTAATGCTTAAAAATCTATTCCAACTTCGTGGGGGGTTTCCTCGTGTAGCTCTGCACCACAAACGATTGAAATTGTTCCAAAAACCTGCGGCAATTTGCAGGGCACATTCCGAATTATTACTGTAGCGACAATCGATTAAGTGCTGCCACGAGTTAGCACCTGGATAAAAATTAGAAGGAGAGTCTGTCTCAAAAAATCCACTTTGTTTAGCGTATAACGTTCCCACTGCGCCAGGGTTATCTTTTCTTTCTGTACGCGTGTTATTTAACCCCTAACCAATAGATCCGTTGTTTAAATCTAAATGGTATTCGGGAGCGAATCTGCCATTTAAACTAATTCCAGCCCTGTTTCCCAAATTGGTGGAGTAACCTGGTGCAACAATTGAGAGCAGCGTCTGCCAGTATTTTGAATACCTAAATGTGGGTTGAAATCCGTACTTTCTATGTAACCAATTTGAAAGTATCGCCCATAATTGGCTTGGGCAAAATTCCAATGCCTTGCGTTGCTGGAATTTTCTTGAATCAGTTCAGCAAAAGATAACCCATTTCCATGATTACCGTTTCCTGTTTGGTTGGAAACTAAATATATATGAGGATAAAATCCGGCAAAAACAAAATTTTTACGATGGTTTTCATCGATAGGATAGCCAAGGTTGTCAAAATTAAAATTAGTTTTGTGCGTGACAAATAAGCTTCGATTGAGCAGGTTTAGCGATATTTACAACGCTGGCTCGCAGTATTTGACCAGAGGTAATCAATTCATGCCTTGCAATCCCGCTCGTAGTTTTTATAATCGCTACAGGGTTGCGGTTGATCGAAGCATTACTATCTATCCCTAAATAATTGCCTTGAGTGACCAATTTGGGTTTTTGTATCTGTTGCTTCCTGCCTAAAGAAGCATTTCTAGTTAGCATCTTACGCCTTTGGAGCAGGCTATTAACGTCTGGCATTGGATGGTGTCCAAGTACTTATCCCTATTATTTTAGCGATCGCTTGCTGCGCTGGTCTAAGACCCGCCCCCCGGATTGGCACTGGAACTTCCACCTCTTCCCCCAGGTTGCAAGACTCAGACAACTGCTGCGGGTCTTCGAGGCGCGATCGCATCTTGACTTTTGCCGCAATCGCATCTTCGGATAGCCCCTCGATCAGCACCCTGTCCAGCGCTTTAGTTTCGCCTCCTTCTTGAGTGATTGGTTGATCCAGTTCGATTTTTGTAAATCGCATCCGTTTGATTACGTTTGTATGGTTCTTTGCGAAATCCTCCGATGATGCATATAGTTGTAAGCATGGATCTGAGACAGGAGGATTTTGATACGGTTGCGGCAATACCAGCCACTCAACCGACCAATCTTTCTGCCAGTCTAATATCTCTCCGTCAACCTCTGGGATGGGTACGGAATCAATCGCTTCGTACACTTGGGATTCAAGCTTTACCCGTTTGTTTGCGACATCTTCTGATGCGGTTGCCCTTAGTATTTTGCACCATACCTTCACGGGTTCGTCAAGCCTAAATCTTTGAATTTTAGCTCTAAGTGCCTTTCTCTCTTCATCGGAAATATCTCTTTGCCCAGATTTAACTGTTATTAACCCTTCATTGTCTTTCCAGCATAAACAGGGCATCATTGCAGCATCTCTTAGGATGAAAAATGGGTTTCTTCTCAAGCCATCAGCCAGCATTTAAATGCAAAACTCTGTTTTATTTGGCGGCATTAAGTAGACTATGATCAAAGTTAATTACCCGAATTTTAGAGTTAGGGAAGACCTGCAACAATCGCTCTATTATGATATCCGCCCAGATTGATACTTCAAGCTGGCTTTCTATTTTGTGGCGCCAAAGGTAATCATCTGCGTCCAACAACTGTACAAATTTAAAACCGTAATACTTCGCCCGATTAACCAAGGGTTGTCTGGTTGTTCCAACTCCGATGTTGCTACTGTTTTGTAATATCTCTATAGGGTATTCTTTGGCGATATCTAGTGAGATATCCCTAGAGGCATCATCACACAAAATTACAGGATATTCTTAGATTCTAAACACTGTCTAAGGTGAGGTGATGCATTGTAGCAAGGTTGTTACTGCCTCAAGTTTTCTGGAATCGATACACCGATGTATTTTCCTACTTCATAATCCTTCTCAAATGTTGGAATATTAAGCTTAAATACTTTGGTTTTTTGCGTTATCGATTGGTTGTTGTCCGGTTTTTGATAAGTGATATTAAGCGTTTGGTCGGTTGTTCGTAAAGCGTAGCTTATTGTCGGAACAGAGACAGGAAAATTGACAATGATTACCTCATGATTGTCTGGTAATAAAGCGCCGGGTGGCGCATAATCTATGGGTTGAATTCGATAATTTTTGACGTAAATATATCGGGTCGTACACCAGCCTCCTGTAACTCGCGTTCCGTAGTGGATCTTGAAGTGCCATTCTGCTATGTCTGCATCTCCTTTTCCGATTGAGTATTCAATAGAAAAAGGCTCGTTGATTCGCATCCTTAATAATTCAACAGGCGGGAAGATAGCTCCACTTATTGAGATAACGATTGGCTTTGACAACCACAAAATATTTCTTTGCTCGCATATATTTAACAATCCTGCTAGCCAAATCCTGCCCCAAGCTCAGCATAATATCTGTCTTCAATCCCAACAAATATTCAGCCGTTCGCACCCCTAAACCACTTTCATCAATCCGCATCCATCTTTGAAAATTCTTCAGATACTGTGCAGACATTGGCGCAAATTTACCATCAGCCGGAGGAGCGAGAAAGCCCAATCGCGTTAGTTGACTTTGAACCTCACTAGCAAGTGTTGAATTGTTAGTAAGCTCACTGAGAGAAATCACCTGCTCAATCTGGTTTAAATTCATATCGCTCCTAAGAATAAACAGTTAAGGAGCAATGTCAGCTTTGAGCTATTCATCTAAAACAGCAGTGCTGACTAACTTTTCAGCATCATCCTTATTTCGACCAGGAAAACCCTTGGGCGTGTAAATTATTTCTGAGGCATTATATCGTCCCCAAAACCCTGCCACAGTAGCAGCAACAATTCGGATAATTGCAAAAACATCTGCTCAAACCAAATACCCATCACTCAAAGCATCCTCTAGATGGCTTGCAACACCTTCAATCGCGAGAAAAAATACCGCCCAGAAAGTTGTGCTGCAAAAACAGCTTTTGTATCTAGAGCCAAGCAAAATATCAGTTGATTTCGATCTTGTTCGCATTTAAGTAGGATCAGAACACGTAGTAGTACGACATCCTCTACCTTCCCTGCACACTCGGCAAGAGAATTTAGCAGCAGCTTGAAAATCACCGCTCGGCTGAGTTTTAAAGTTTTTACTCTCTTCTAGTCGTTCCACTCGCTTTTTCAACGACTCAATTTGTTCAGTTTGATATTTAAGATCCTTGTCATGCAACATAGCAAAAACTTAACACCTCAAATAGTACTTGAAAGCCAACGAAAAGTTTTTATATTCAATAGGAGACAGCAATGAATATCTGATTCCTTGATATTGATGGTACAGTCACTGAAACTATTAGCAGAAACCAGTTTAAGCAACACCCGCATGACGTAAAACTGCTACCAGGGGCAGCAGAAGCGATCGCCCACTACCATTTACAAGGGTGGTTGATAATTGGAATTTATAATCAAGAAGAAATAACAGCCGGTTATAAAAATATTCAACAGAAGAAATGCGATTTATCTTAAATCTTGTTCCTGAATTGCCATCAGTATTTTTGGCCAGGATTAAAGGAAAAATTTGTTGTTATAAAATTCATATCATTTTTTTACCAATCAACTTCAATCTGGAATACACTAATCAAGCAGTCAACATAAATTTCCGCAAACCGAAAGCAGGCATGATAGAACTTGCTTATAACGAAATAGCAAGTATGAAAACGAATCCAATTCTTTTATCACAAAGTCAGAATTGGATGGTAGGCGACAGACCCGAAGACCAGCGCGCGGAAAGCGCAGGTATAAATTTCTGCCCAGCCGATGTATGGCGCCAGCATTTTTTGAAAGGAACGCAAGAGTTCAATGTCACGCCAGCGCAGTTAGAATTTTTAACAGGAGTAAAACTTTAATGAAAGTCAAAAACCTAAGCAAACAGGTAATCATAGACCAGAAGCAAATTCCACGCTGTACTTTACGTTCGCTTACAACATCTGAAGTTATTGAATTGAATAATATCTAGATTTGAAATAATTTTATGGTTAAATTTCAATTATCAAATCATTTGAAAAGCTCAAACCAAGTGAAAAATCGATTTCACACTTGCTCAAACCATTTGAAAAAGCGTCCAATTTGATAAAACGACTGAAAGTCTTACTATCCCAGCATTTCCCCCATTATCCCGCCTAGTCTCAAAAATCTCACACCATCTGAAGACCTACAGGCGCTAGAGTTCTACAATCAATCGTTGCCTCTATCCCGTGCCGTGGGCGACAAGACAGGGGAAGCTGTTACCCTGTATAATTTCGCCTACCTCGAACGCAACAGAGGCAATCTCAACGCAGCGCTGACTCAGATGGAAGCAGCCATTGAAATTATGGAAGACCTCCGCACCAAAATAGCCAGCCAGCAACTTTGCGCCTCCTACTTTGCCACCGTGCAGTTTTATTACCAGTTCTACATCGACCTGCTAATGCAATTGCACAAAACCAACCCCACCAAAGGTTACAACGCAATGGCACTGCACGCATCAGAACGCTCTAAAGCCCGCAGTCTCCTAGAACTCCTCGCCGAAGCTAGCGTTAACATTCGCTCAGGTGCAGACCCCCAATTACGAGAGCAAGAGCGCAACTTGCAACAGCAACTCAACGCCGCAGAACAAAGCCGAATCAAACTCCTAGAAGGTTCCTATACAGAAGAACTCATAGATGTCCTCATTGTGGGCATATACAAGACCGAGACCCGAATGCAGCTATCAACATACTTGAGTTAGCACTCCGTACCGTGGGGCACAGGGGAACGTTAAACGCCTCTTTTGACATCGACCTCTGCTTGGGTGGGGCAACTCCTCTAAGTAAGCCGAGTCGTGGAAAGAGGAGAGCCAGCAAGAAGTGATTCTTGGAATCCCCTTGCCTTCAGGCATGGGGAGGATGTCAAAAGAGAAAAAGTCTTTGTACCATGCTGTGCCCGCCCCTCATCCCTCAGCCAGCCAAATCTAAAATCCAAAAACCCTTGACAAATCAATTTGATTCTGAGATGCTAGATAAGGTAAAGCAAGTGCGGGCATAGCTCAGCGGTAGAGCGTCACCTTGCCAAGGTGAATGTCGCGCGTTCGAATCGCGTTGCCCGCTTTGAAATATAATAGGCAAAGGTTAAGGCTAAGCAAGCTGACAACCTAAAATAGTCATACAATTTTTAGCCACAAAAGTTTCAGGGCTAAAATAATAAAAATACCATCGTTGCCCGTTGGGGCAAAAGGAAACCCACGTAGCACTAGATGGGGAAAAGGACGGCTCTCGGCCTTTTTCGTTCTAGATTAATATAGAATCGGTTTAATATACGACCGCTTGTGTCATCTCCAAAATCTGAAAAAATTGATTTAAATACAGACTACCCCTGTCCCTGCGGACGGAGGGGGCGTTTAGTGCCGATAACGCTGACAGAAGCTTTTGGCTGTAATAAATGTCAGCAGATTTTTGTGGTGGAAGAGAATGGGCAAGTCATCGAGCAACTATCGACCACCTACCCGTACAAGAAAGCTTGGCTGTGGACGGGGAGTCGGTGGCAGCGCGCCCATTCGGGTTTAAAAGAGCACTATTTACCCTTGACGATTGTTATACTCTTAGTGCCGCTAGTGATATGGCTGCCGCTGGCGTGGCGCTCGGCTTCGGGGTCGGCGAATATCGTCCCCTGGGTATTGCTGGCGCTGATCTTAGCGGTATTGCCAGCGCTGATTCTCTGGCTAGCTTATAGGCGTTAGGGTTATGACGGGTGATTCATCGCGTGCTGCACCGGATCTGATCGCGATAGTTCGTCGCGCCTATCAAGCTGCTTTGGAATTGGGGACAACTAGAGGCGCGGATCGCTCCCGTGCGGTGCGATCGCTGGCGCAAGCGCTGAAGCATTCGGCAGATGATATTTTGGAAGCGAACACCCTAGACTTGGAAGCAAGTCGGGAAATGGCAGTGCCGGAGTTAATTTTAGACTGGCTGAAGTTGACGCCGGAACGCCTCCAGACGACGATTCAAATGCTGGAGAGGTTATCCGAGTTATCCGATCCGATCAGGAAGGTGATGAATGCGTCGTATCAGCTGGAACACTCGCAAACTTATTGTCAGCTAATGCCATTGGGAACGATCGCGTTAATCTACGAAGCGTTTCCGGAGTTAGGAGCGATCGCGGCGGGGTTATGCATCAAAACTGGGAATAGTCTAATTCTGCGAGGTGGTAGCGAGGCGAGCCATTCCAACGCGGCGATCGCCGAAGCGTTAAAATTAGCCTTGGATGATTGCGGGATGCCCCCAGGATGTCTGGAGTTGCTACCCGCCGAGCAAGGATCTTCCCTACAAGATTTAGTCACCCAAGATCGTTATGTGAATCTGGTGATTCCCTACGGTCGTCCTAGTTTAGTACAGCAAGTCGTGCGCTGTGCAACGACGCCCGTTTTAAGATCGGCAATGGGTAACTGTTACCTATATTGGTCGCCTTCCGGCAGTTTGGAACTCGCTCGCTGGATGATTTTAGACTCGCATCAAAGCGAACCCGATCCGGTGAATGCGATTGAAAAGGTTTTGATCCATAGCAACCAAAAACCCTCGTCCTTAGCGATGCTTTGGAATAATTTAAAGGAAAAAGGCTTTAAAATTCGAGGGGATGCCGAGCTGGTGGCTGAGTTCCCGGAATTAACCCTAGTAGATGATAAGGAATGGAGCGAACCTTATTTAACCAAGACGGTGGCGTTTAAGCGAGTCGAGAGTTTAGACGCAGCAATCGCCTGGATTAATCGATACAGCAGCGGTCATGCCGACTGCATCGTCACCGAATCTTACCAAGAAAATCGCCAATTTGCTCTAGGGGTCAATAGCGCTTCGACTTATATTAATGCCAGTCCGCGTTTTTCCCGCAATCCGTCGCGAGGCGACGCCGTTTTTTTAGGCATGTCGAATCAAAAAGGACAGCGGCGCGGGTTTATTAGCTTAGACGCTTTAACCACGCTCAAGCATATCGTGCAGGGAAATGGAAGATTTTAGCTAATGGCTAATGGCTAATGGCTAATGGCTAATGGCTAATGGCTAATGGCTAATGGCTAATGGCTAATGGGGCAAGGAAGAGGAAAATCCGAAATCTTCTACCTCTCCCTCTACCAATTAGCAATTAGCAATTAGCAATTACCTATTTTTCCACCAATTTGACTTTTGTTGCCAAACCGAGTGCTTGTAGCAATTGAATTGTCATCCAAGTGATGTCAATTTCCCACCATTGCATCCCGTGACGGGCAGAATATTGGAAGGTGTGGTGATTGTTGTGCCAACCTTCACCATAGGATACTAACGCCACCCACCAGCAATTTGTAGAGCGATCGCCAGATTCGTAAGTACGATAGCCAAACTTATGGGTAGCGCTATTAACGAACCAAGTGCAGTGAAATGTTACCACGAGGCGAACAAAAATGCCCCAAACTACGAAAGACCAACCGCCTAATAAGTAAAGGACAACCCCTAAGGCGACTTGAATCGGGATAAAATTTTTCTGGAAAAACTGATAAACTGGGTCATCAGCGATATCTTTGGTGTAGCGATCGATTTCCTGCTCGGCGTGGCTCTCATAAAACAACCAAAGAATGTGACTCCACCAAAAACCTTTATTAGAATCGTGCGGATCTAGACTTTGATCGGAATATAGGTGATGCTGACGGTGTTCGCCAACCCAATCAATCACTCCCCCTTGACAAGAGAGCGCGCCGCAGAATACAAAGAAATACTCCAACCACTTAGGGAGAACAAAACTGCGGTGAGTGACCAAACGATGCCATCCTAAAGTAATTCCCAATCCACCTGTAACCCAGTGGAACAGAACAGCTATCCCGACTGCTGTCCAACTAAAATTACTTGGCAATAAAGCGAACAACGCGGCGATGTGGATGGCTGCCATAAACAAAATAACACCCCATTTGGGGCGAGTTGGCAAAGTTGGGAGCGATTGTTCTTCAGTTGTAGTCGCGACAGTCATGCAATAACCTATAAACGATTTTTCCAGTTCCGTATGCGCGAACAGAAAATCCGCACACTTTTAGTTTGAATGAGGAATCAATGAACAGCTTTGAACAGCTGCTGGGAGCAGAACAGGCACTATCTCCAATTTTTTCTGGTATTGACGCTCAGGTCAAGCAAAATCTCAAAAGAGTTTTGGATGCTTTTCGCCGCCATCGGGTAGGCGCGCATCACTTCGCGGGTGTCAGCGGATACGGACACGATGACATGGGACGCGAGGTGCTGGATCAAGTTTTTGCGGATGTGATGGGGGCGGAGGCGGCGGCTGTACGGGTACAATTTGTTTCCGGTACCCACGCGATCGCTTGCGCCTTATACGGGGTTTTGCGTCCTGGGGACGAAATGCTATCGGTTGTGGGTTCTCCTTACGATACGTTAGAAGAAGTCATCGGCTTGCGGGGGCAAGGACAAGGTTCTTTAATCGATTTTGGCATCCAATACCGCGAATTGCCTCTAACTGGAGAAGGACTTGTCGATTGGAAAGCGCTTTCTACGGCAATTAAAGACAATACTCGTCTAGTTTTAATTCAGCGTTCTTGCGGTTATTCTTGGCGTCCGAGTTTATCAATTGCGGAAATCGAGAAGATAGTTTATTTGGTAAAACAACAAAATCCTAATACTGTTTGTTTTGTCGATAACTGTTACGGCGAATTCATCGAAACGCAAGAACCCACCCACGTTGGTGCCGATCTAATGGCGGGGTCGTTGATTAAAAATCCCGGCGGGACAATTGTAACGGCAGGTGGCTACGTTGCGGGTAAAGCAGATTTAGTCGAAGCTGCTGCTTGTCGCCTTACTGCACCGGGAATTGGCAGTGCTGGCGGAGCGACGTTTGACCAAAATCGATTGCTGTTTCAAGGATTATTTTTAGCACCTCAAATGGTGGGGGAAGCGATGAAAGGCAATCATTTAACCGCCTATGTTTTCGATAAATTGGGTTATCCAGTTAATCCATTGCCTTTAGCACCAAGGCGGGATGTAATTCAAGCGATTAAGTTGGGTTCTGCGGCAAAACTTATTGCTTTTTGTAAGACTATTCAACAGCATTCGCCGATTGATTCTTATGTAGAACCGATTCCTTGCGAAATGCCGGGTTATGAAAGTCAAGTCGTCATGGCGGGGGGTACGTTTATTGAAGGGAGTACGTTAGAATTTTCCGCCGATGGGCCGTTGCGGGAACCATATATTGCATTTTGTCAAGGGGGGACGCATTGGTCCCATGTTGCGATCGCATTAGAAGCTGCGATTGAAGCGATTGGGCCTGCGTAGATTTGAAAGAAACCGGGTTTGTTAAACTCACATCTTGCACCGTCCACAACCGCCAGAGAATAAATTCTCTGGCTAATAGCGAAAGTCCATTAAAATGGACTGAAATCCCATACACAGTCCACTTAAGTGGACTTAAGCTATGAGCCGTGGACTTGAGTCCACGGCGGGCGAAAAACACAGGTGCAAGATGTGGGTTAAAGACATCTGGTTTCTCAGTTGAAAATCGGCTATGCAGGCGAAATTGGGTCAACAAACGCGGTTTATGGGACTCAGTCAGCCGATTTAATTATCAAAGGAGAGTCGATATTTATCTGCCAATTTTCATCAACAAATTGCAGATTTTCATTATAAGTTATGGTCAGTTTGCCAAGATTTTGTGTCGCATTAGCATTTGACCAATCTTCAGAAGCTATTCTGTCAGCTTGGAGAACAAATTTAAGTTGAATCCAACGTTTTTTGCCTGTCCGACCAATCGAACTGCTGACTAACTCGGCAGACAGAGAACAAGGTAAGGAAATCTCTTGATAAAATTCATCTTGTTCATCCCAGTAACCGCAGACTTTATAATCGCATAATTCCAGATGTTCTGTTACAAGAGAGTTGGCATCTAGATTTTCTAATAGTTCAGTTAAATCTTGCCAAACTGGGTGATTTTTTAACTCAATTATCGTCATAATTCGTTGACGAATGGCATAATTTTCAGCCAGAAAGGTTAGCCATCTCTAAAGAGCGATCGATTGCGTTAAGCATGGGTTCTGGAGATAAAGCTTCTACATCCATAAGTTCTTTGACTTTCTCAAATATTAAAACTTCTTTTTTATCTGCTTATCGTAAAAATAGGGATCGGAAAACTGTTGAAATGCGTTTAATAAGCCATTATTAGAAACTTTAAACCTCCAATACTGAGACATTCTGTTGTCAACCATCTCAAATAAAGGGCCTGGAGTTTGTATTGGATAGTACCTAGAGTTATCGTCGCAAATATAATACCAAACATTTCGCTGCCATTGTTTGAGAGCATCAACAGTATATTCTTTGCCAACTGTTAGCGGAAACTCGGTTTCTTGTTTATACCCTCGTGCCGGAGCGATGTAACTTGAGGGAAGAGATTCACCAGTATTAGCTAGACAACGAATCCTCATAATTGAGTTACCTCATTGGTTTTTAGGTGCTGTTTTAGCCTACTGTCGTTTGAATTTAAATTCAACATCTTGGAGCGTTGTAATGTTGCCCAACCAATGCACTTGTACCGATGCTCCATCAATGACAAAGGCTTGGTCACTTGTCATTTTATACCAATCTTCAGGATTTCCCCCCTAGTTTGCTACCAATCTAGGAGCATCTCCGAGTGGATCGTCTATTCCACCCTGAATTGTTCTACCATTGCCAGCTTTAGCGTCTTGCAAGAGGAGTTGCTCTTTTAAGTTGCTAGGAGTCTCATCGGGAATTGCACCTATAGTCACGATGGGTTAATGATAAGGGTTTGGCGATCGCCCGTCTCAAAAAATATAGCGATGGTAAGAAAAAGGAAACGTCAACGGCAACCAGAGAATAAGTTGCCGTTTCAGAGACTAGGGAAATTTACCCCAAATTCAACACCTAACACCGCTTCAATCTTCCGCAGTGTTTCTTCTGGGACACTTTCATTCTTCTCTTGCTCGATTCTGTACCAGTTAGCTGTAGACATGCCAACTAAGCCGCAAATTTGCGTGAGCGATCGCTTGTCTGCTTCTCTAGCTTCCTTAATCTTGTTCCCCAGCCCAGGGACTTCCACCGCTTGAACTCTTTCTACTTTCATGATTTTTTTCCTTTCTTAAAATATGCATATAATATAGCATACAACAGTTGACAAGTGCAAAGCATTCAGTAGATAATCAGTCATAAGAGAGGGGCGATCGCTCCGGCCAAGAAGTGAATCGCCCACTCTCACCCCCATTATTAAAGGGCTTACCAATTATGCCTCAAAAACTCGAAGATAGTTGCACTTCCCATAACGGTCAAATCGAAATTAAGCTAGATTATCCCTTCACTTAGCCTTGGTTCTTTATCGGAGCGAGGGTGCAAGCGACTGCCGACACCAACTCGTTGCCAGGTCAAATCGTTGGGGTCAAACTCGCGGAACAGGGATGGTCTTATCTGATCCGCTGTCAGTGTTTAGAGTGCTGGTGCGCTGAGGAAAATCTCATCCCGGTTTTTGAAGGACAGGGAGGGATTAAATATAAACACCGATGGTTTATTACGGCTCAATCTTGGGGAGATGCGTTCGTCTACAAGATTTATGACCCCCAAACCGAACTGGAATCTACGGGATTGAGCCTTCATGGTAGTTATGCGGATGCGATCGCTGGGGCGAGGAAGTTCTTAGATCGAGAGTTTCTTTTTGTTGCTGCATAGCTAGCTTTGAAATCAGTGGAGCGATCGCGGTGGGAAAATGTGCGCGATATGCCTCCGGCACGCTACGCGAACGCGCACATTTTGATAAATAGCGAAGTGGCTGGATCGATAATGCTAAAATAGGCTATTCAAAAACTCAACTGTGAAGCGGACGGAAAAGTCATGACGCTACAAGAAGTTGTAAATCTCGTGAAGCAGCTTTCTCTGGTGGATAAAGTGCGCTTGATTAAGCAAGTAGTTCCTGAAATAGAAAAGGAATTAATTGCTAAGAGTTCTACTCCTCGTCGATCGTTATGGGGCTTATGTGCTGATTTAGGAAAAGCTCCATCTGCTGATGAAATTGATCGGGTTCGTCGGGAAGAATGGGCTAGTTTTCCAAGAGAGGATTTCTAATGCTCGGTGCTGTTGCTGATACTCATGTAGTTATCTGGTATATTTTTGCCGATCCGCGACTTTCTGCTACTGCCAGAACTACAATTGAACAGATAGCTGCTGATGGAAATCAGGTAGCTTTTTCATCGATTACGCTAGCTGAAATTGTCTACCTAACTGAGAGAGGACGTATTGATGTAACTACCCTCGATCGCTTGTTGGAAGCGCTTGAAGGGGATAATGCTCTACTGGTTGAAATTCCGTTTGACCGCAATATAGCTCAAGCTTTGAGGCAAGTTGACCGAGTGCAGATTCCAGACTTGCCCGATCGGATTATTGCTGCTACAGCAATGTATTTAAATGTGCCTATTATTAGTCGCGATCGCAGAATTCAGCTATCGGATATAGAAACAATTTGGTGAGAGCGATCGCCATCAATTTTAGGACAATGTTAGAGTTGCGATCGCTCTGGCAAACTAGGAGCAAATTAAGAGTCAACAGCAAAATATTTAACCAAGATGCTCATCACTTCACTCGGATTTTGAGTGGGGACAATAGGACTCCAGTCGGAAACCTGGGCAAAATTTGCGTGATGTAAAGAATGAATGGTACGGTTGACAACTTTTCGGGAGCTAATAATGAGAATTTTGAGCATTTCTCTGTTAACTGGTGCAGACAAGTTTGGCTTTTTAGCAGAGACTTGAGCAATATTGGGAGTGGGATTTTCCCAGCTGACCTCAAAAGCAAGTATTAACTGGGCATCTGGCAGCATTTGTCGAATGATTTTCAAGGAAGATTCTGCATCGTTGCGACTGCGAAATTGTGCGACTGGCAAACGTTGAAGGTTGGGCAAAAGTCGGTAAATTACCCAGGTATTGGATGTTTCTTGAGCGTTCATGACTGTATCCTAAATTGAGTATGCTTGCCCATAGCAAAGCGACAGGTCTACACCTTTTGTTTTTGGTGCAGTCTGTCCAATCTATGGCTGTGCCTACCATAAGCGCAATATTTAATCGCTTAATTTAGGCGATTAAACTAGGTTCCTATAATGGTATGGTAAGGAAAAGGAAACGTCAACGGCAACCAGAGAATGAGTTGCCGTTTCAGAGACTGCGGGAGGAGGCTAATTTGAGCCAAGAAGAGTTGGCGGTGCGGATCGGGGTATCTGCCTCGACTATCCGGCGATGGGAAAAAGGTGATGAACCAACGATGAGTGTGTGGCAAATGAGAGAGTTTTGCCGCGCTGTGGGGGTATCTTTTGATGAGTTACCTCCGTACCTCAGTCAGTGGGGAGATGAGGAGGGATAGCAAGGAATAAGTGGGGCGATCGCATTATAGTTTCTCATTTCTCATGGGGAAGCGATATGCCTCCGGCACGCTTCGCGAACGCATCTACTCAAACACCCTGCCATCTATTTCGCCTTCAAATGGTGCAAGATGTCAATTTCCTGTTTGCCACCCATCCAAAGCTGCTAGCAGGATATTAATTAACGGATGATCTACTAACTCTTTTATTGCTTCAACTCCACCTGATTTAATCGCGCCCAATACCCGTTCTTTCAAAGTTGGATTGCCTTCAATCTGCTTAATCGCTTCTGCGACGAATACCATTTTTTCAGATTGGGTGTTGGTGGGATAAGTTTGCTCCAATTGTTGTAGTAGCTGCTGAATATCTGCTGCGGCTTCTGCTAGATTTTGTTCAGCGGCGTAGTTATGCTGTGTACCTATTTGAGTGCCGTGGTTTGTCCCGATATTACTGCCTGATACTGTGGCATCTCGCAGGTTGTATTGATTGGTTTCTTGCACGGGGTTACTCTCCGATGTTGCTCTAACTTCATTATTAACATTAACTTGATGAGACTGGCTAGCTAATAATTTAACAATTTCGTGCATATCTGAATATTTTTTACGCTGATCTTCGTATAATTCTTTATATTTCTCTATCTCTTTAAGTGCAAGTTGGTAATTTTGCATAAAATCGCCATGAATCTTTTCCTTGTTGGCATCGGGAGGAACGCTGACTCTGACGACAACCACGCCATCGCCTTTGTTTTCAATACTCTGGATGGCGAGTTCGGTGTCTTCATTTTCGACTTGCACTTTTTTGAAGGCGGTGACAAAGGCTTTCCAGTCAACGCCATTTCGGAAAATTAAATCGACGGTATTTAAAACCTCTTCAAACAGCTTGGTAAATTCTCCCGGTTTAAATTCGCCGCTGCTGGGACGGCGTTCGCGGTCATCGGTTCCTGGTTTGGGGTTTTCTAGGAGATAAACAAATCGACAATCGACATTATCTAATTTGGTGCTATTTTCAATATTCCATGCTTCCAAACAAGCGCCAGTCATTTGAGCGTTGGTAAAGTCAGTGCCAATTGCTTGAGTCAGAGTCAGGTTTGCCCATTCTAAATTGGCTCCCTGGAATGTTGCTTCAACGATATCGGCTTCTTTGAGATTGGCATTTGTGAGGTTTGCACCTATCAGGTTAGCGCCTCTGAGATTAGCGTGAGTGTATGATTTATCTCTGCCATTGCCGCTGATGAGTAAATTGAAAATAGCTTGGTTTGCTAATATTGAATCGCCAAGTCTGGCAAGGTTAAGTTTTCGTGCCTCATAAAAGCGAGTGCGAGTCAGATTTGCGTTTCTAAAATCTGTGTTTTTTAGTATTGCTTGATTGAAATCGGCATCGGTTAAATAAGCACCGCGAAAACTTGTGCCACCTGTAGCAGCGAAGATAACAGCAATGGTGCGAACAAAGGCGTGTTTCTCATCTCCAGCTAAGGCACGCCAAGCTATGTAAATACCCACTACTACCATTACCGCTGCCACTGGTGTTGCCACTGCCGCTGCCGCTGCCACTACCCCTACCCATGTCAGTGTCGCTGCCGCTAACACTACCCCTACCGCTGTCAGTGTCGCTGCCACTAACACTGCCGCTAACTCAGTCACTGCCGCTGCCGTTGCCACTATCGCCGCCACTGCCACTGCCGCTGCCACTGCCGCTGCCACTATTATTGGCGTTAGGATTGTGATTGTCGCTGCCGCATCCCTTGGCACTATCGTTGCCAATGCTATTGACACTACCGCTGTCATCGGCACTGTCATTGCCCATAACACTACCACTGCCCTCAGACCTTTGCGAATAGTGGCAATAAAGAAAGCTGCAAGCACTATTAATATCAACACACCAGGAATAATCGTGTAGTCTTTCATCACGGTAGGAGTGAAGAAAAGTGCTACCAAAAAACCAGCCAAGACTGAAAGTAATCCCGATAGTACGGATAGAATTAATGAAATTATTAGCAGAACAATTGCCCAGCGGTGTTGCAGTCCCGCTTTGGCATGGCTGAAGTTTGCACCTTTTAAGATGGCATTGGTAAAATTTGCACCTCGGATATCTGCGTGGGAGAAGTTCGCACCTGTGAGGTCTTGACCTTTGAAATTGCGTCCTCGGAGATTTCTGCCGGAAAAGTCCTGGGGCATCGCTGAAGGGGGAAGACTGGATTGCATATTTATACAGGCAGACTCAGCGATAATCCGGAATGTTGTAGCGATCGCTTGCTTTTTGCAGGTTGGACGGGATCAATTCGGGACTTACGCACAGAAACCAGGTTTCTATGAAAAGTCGTCGCTTTGGGAACTAAAGATCTATGCAGAAACCCGGTTTCTAGGCTTCTCGTGGGTAAGTCCTGTTCATATTCAGCAGGTATAAAATCAAGGGCTGCACTTTGTTTAAGTATGAGAAAAAGTAAGCGATATGAGATCTTTCACCTGTGGCATTACCCCGCCAGGGAATAAATTCCCACAGCGAGTAGCAGAAGTCCACTTAAGTGGACTAAATACTTATGATTAAAGGCTGTCAGTCCATTTTAATGGACTTTCGCTACTCGCCTTGGAAATTAATTTCCGGGCGGGCTAATACCACAGGTGCAAGATCTGAGCGATCGCACAACAATCTGCTGAAGATATCCCAGCATAATTAATTATGTAAACTTTGATCGATTTTTCGCTCTTGACCCCTCTTTTGTTCTACTGAAATCCATCTCACATCTACGCCGACACCCTGAAGGGTGCGGCTACACAGACGAAGCCCGCCTGCGCGGGCTAAAGCTTTTAAAGCCTGCGAAGGCAGGCTTTGTTTGTGTAGCAACACCCTTAAGGGTGTCAGCTACTGGCAGATTCCTACCTTTAGAGGGTCGCCTGCAACGCAATGTTCTGATTAAAATCGGTGTTTGACACTCACCTGAAAACAGATCGTAGCAACTGAGAAAGCAATGAGCGAAGTCGCAATTGAAGAAAACCTGAAGCAATTTCTGCTAGTGTTGGCAGTTTCCCTAAGCGTCGCCACACTGCCACAAGTTTTTAGTTGGTTTCGCCGCATTCCCTATACCTTACTACTGGTAATCGTGGGATTGGGACTAGCATTGGTTGATGTGCGCTTAATCAATCTCTCACCTGGATTAATTTTGTTCATTTTTTTACCGCCGCTGTTGTTTGAATCGGCTTGGAATTTAAAATGGTCGGATGTCAAACACGATTTAGTGCCAATTTGCCTTTATGCGATTATTGGAGTTGTGATTTCAATTGCGGGTGTTGCTTTTGGTTTAAACCAACTCGCTGGTATTTCCCTCACTACTGCTTTGCTGATTGGGGCTAGCCTTTCTGCGACCGATCCGGTTTCGGTGACGGCGCTGTTTCGAGAGTTGGGAGTTGGAAAGCGCCTCTTAACATTAATGGAAGGCGAAAGCCTTTTTAATGATGGGATGGCAGTGGTTGCCTTTAATTTTTTGTTGGCGTTTTCTTTGAAAACAACCGACCTGACTCTGCAACCGATTCTGGTTGAGTTTTTTACTGTTGTGGGGATTGGGATTGGCGTCGGTAGTTTGATTGGTTTTGGGATTTCTTATTTAACCCAACGCTTTGATTTACCCTTAGTAGAACAGTCTTTTACTTTAGTTTCTGCCTATGGGACTTATTTAATTACCGAAAATTTGGGCGGTTCGGGGGTAATTGGGGTTGTCACGGCGGGGATGATTTTGGGTAATTTTGGTTCGCGGATTGGGATGAATCCCCGCACTCGACTTATTGTTACCGAGTTTTGGGAGTTTCTAGCTTTTTTTGTTAATTCGATTGTTTTTTTATTGATTGGCGATCAGATGCACTATGTGGTTTTAGGGGAAAACTTGCCTGCGATCGCTCTCACCATAGCCGGGATGATTGTAACGCGCGCGATCGCTATTTACCTACTCAGCAGTTTGAGCAATCGCCTCGTCGCGTCGTCCATTCCTATCCCCGAACAAACCGTGCTTTGGTGGGGAGGATTGCGCGGATCGGTGGCGTTCGCGAAGCGGAAGGGAGGCATATCGCTCTGGCATTAAGCGTCCCCGCCATTCTACCAGAGCGGGAAAAGATCGTTGCTACTGTCTTTGGTGCAGTGTTGTTTACCCTGCTGGTGCAAGGATTCACGATCGAACCTTTGTTAAAAAAGCTACAGCTATTGGGCGACCAACCATTGCGTCAGCGATATTTAGAAATAACTGCTCGTCAGGCTGCCTTAAATCGGGTGCTGCAATACCTCGCTCAAAGAGAAAAGCCTGCGGGTATTGAGCCAGAGTTCTATAACTACCAGGAGTCGCTAATTAAAGGAGAATTGGCACGCCTAGAAGCAGAAATTAAACAGTTACTCCTTGAATATCCGAATTTGCGAAACTTTACGGCTGAGCAACTAAAAGCGGAATTGCTGGCAATTGAAGCCGATACCTATGCTGAGTTTCTCCGTACTGGTCGGTTAAATAAAGAACTTGCTCCTTTTCTATCAGAGGAGTTGGTAGAAAGCGAGAAACCCAGTTGAAAAATCAGGATTTATAAGATGTCCGTTCAATTGCCGATAATTAAAAAAATTCCACCGCGTCGTTGCGTAGGGACACGGCATCATAGATATCTCGGACAAACAGATAACGTTAATAATGCCGTGTCCCGGCTGATGATTATGGGTAATCTTAAGGACATGATATTACGCAAGAAGATCCCAGAAACCGGGTTTTTTCGCAGACGATTTTTCCTAGAAACCCGGTTTCTTTGCCTAAGTCCGCAAAATATTCCCTTAGTTAGGAGACTTGGCTGCAAAAATCCGCGAACCTTACAGCTGATTGCACTCTTTGTAAGGTACAGCCTTAAGGCTTCGTTTGTGTAGCGGCACCCTTAAGGGTGCCGCTACACAAACGAAGGTTTACCCGATCCGACTGAAATCCGCTGTAGCGGCAGGAGGGCGATATGCGTCAGCTAATTATCGAAGTGCCACCCGGTTGCGGACAAACGGTTCTCGATATCGCTAAGTCTCACAATGCCGCTAACGTGGCACTATTTGAGGCAAAAGGTAGCCATCAGCCAATCGACTTAGCAATTGTCCACGTTTCTAACCGACAGGTCGAGAAGCTTTTGGCAGAGTTGCAAGACTTGCCCTCATTACACATTACCCTGCTTCCTACGGGCGTAATAGCATTAAAACCCCCCGCAAACGAAGCACCGCAGCAAGTCACCAATGTTGAGGAACGCAGTCCGATTGAAATTTTTCTCTCCGGGTTGCAAAGTGTTGGCTCTTGGCGCGGGTTTTTGGGGTATGCAGTCGTTGCAGGTTTTGTGGTCTGGATTGGGTTGTATACGAATACAAGTTACCTGCTGGTAGCGGCGATGCTGATTGCGCCTTTTGCAGGTCCGGCGATGAATACAGCCATTGCTACCCCACGAGGCGATCGCATCCTCTTAGGTCGCAGTCTTCTCCGTTATTTTGCGGCATTTGCTGTCACAATTGCGACAACTTGTTTACTGAGCCTGATACTGCGGCAAGAAATCCCTACGAGTCTGATGCTCGATAGCAGCCCGGTTTCAGCGGTAGCGGTGCTTTTACCGTTAACTGCTGGGGCTGCTGGGGCGCTGAATTTGGTACAGTCAGAGCGCAGTAGTCTGGTATCTGGGGCAGCTGCTGGGATGTTAGTTGCGGCATCTTTGGCTCCTCCGGCGGGTATTGTCGGCATGGGGACTGCGCTTGGCAGGTGGGATTTGGTAATCGATGCGCTGTTTTTGCTTTTGCTGCAATTAGGCGGTATAAATTTATCCGCTGCTTTATTATTCCGAATTTATGGATTATCCACTCAAGGAACTCGCTATCAACGCGGTCAAAAATGGGTGACCCGTTCTGCGCTTGCGATTACCGTTATAGCACTAATCGGTCTTTTAACCTGGCAGTTTTCTAATTCTCCTAATCTAGAACGTTCTAGCCGCGCCCAACAAGCTAATGCAGCAGTTGAAAACGCGGTCGAGCAAGTTGGTTTAGCACAATTAGTGGAGTCGAATGTGCGGTTTACTCGGCGCAATATTCCAGGACAAAATACCCTACTTAGCGTCGTTTATGTCCAGCGTAAACCGGGTGTTAAGCAATCGGATGAAGAGATTAGTAACCGGATTAAGAGTGCAGTTCAAAAGCGCTTAAAAGAGCAAGGGTTTAATGTGACACCGTTGATTGATGTAACTGTGTTGGAGCCTGGTAGATGAGATTTGCGATCGCGTAAAATATGACCAACCCAAACCTTGCCGAAAAACAAGCCTTAGAACAAGAGCGCAACGAGATTTTACAACAGCTAGAAGATTGGCTGGAAACTCCGATGCTGGTGCTGGCATTTGTGTGGCTAGCCCTATTTATTATTGAATTAATTTGGGGATTAAACCCGCTGCTAGAAGTCGTTAGCACTACTATTTGGGTTATCTTTATTGCAGATTTTATAGTTAAATTCGCCTTGGCTCCCCGCAAGATTTCCTATATCAAAAGCCATTGGCTCACCGCTTTTTCTTTGCTGTTGCCTGCTTTGCGTACCTTTCGGATTGTACAAGTTGTGCGAGCCTTCAAAACAACAAGGGCTGTGCGAAGTTTGCAGCTGTTGCGAGTCATGACTGGTACTAATCGAGGGATGCGGGCATTAGCTGCGAGTGTTAGCCGTCGCGGATTTGGTTATGTCGTAGCACTAACGATAATTATTAACGCAAGTTGCTAGTTATCTTTATTAGGGCTGCTAACAGCTAATGGCTAATAGCTAATGGCTGGTAGAACTCAAAAATATGCCCACGATCAATTAGCAATTAGCAATTAGCAAGACCGAATTTTATAACTAGCAACTTGAGTTATTACCTTGGTAGGTGCAGCGGGAATGTATGCATTTGAAAAAGATGTTGCCGATGGTTCCTCTGGGTTAAATAATTACGGCACTGCCTTATGGTGGACGGCAATGCTGATGATGACAATGGGTTCGGAATATTGGCCCAAAACGCCTGAAGGTCGCATACTTTGCCTTGTTTTGGCACTCTATGCTTTTGCGGTTTTTGGTTATGTTACTGCTACTATTGCGACGTTTTTTATTGGTCGCGATGCAGAGGATGACGCAGCAGAATTAGCAGGAGCAAAATCAATTGCAGCACTTCAAAGTGAAATCGCTGCTTTGCGGGCTGAAATTCAGCAATTGTTGAATCAGCGGTGACGGTGCGTTACACTTCTCTTGAATCAGCGGTGACTACAATCAGCCCAGAGCAAAACAGTGAGGTGACATCATGTGCCAGAAAATACTTGTTGTTCTAACCAGCATTGAAAAATATCCAAACATGAACCGGGCTACCGGATTGTGGCTGGGAGAAGCTGTCCATTTTGTCAAGAAAGTCGAAGAGGCTGGCTATAAAGTTGACTATGTCAGTCCTCTAGGCGGATATACACCGATTGACCCACACAGTCTGGCGATGGCAGATCCAACTGATTGGGAGTGGTATCAGAAGAAAGAATTTATGAATCGTCTTGGGACTACGCTAAAACCAAGCGAGGTTAATCCGGATGATTACGTTGCGATCTACTATGCTGGTGGTCATGGTGTAATATGGGATTTCCCTGAGAACGAGGCACTACAGTCTATCAGCCAAAAAATTTATGAAAATGGTGGGTTTGTCTCTTCGGTATGTCATGGTGCCGTAGGCTTGCTTAATATCAAATTGTCAGATGGAAGGCTGCTGGTTAAAGACAAAGAAGTAACTGGTTTTTCAAATGAAGAAGAAAAACTTGCCGGACTGGATGACTTTGTTCCTTTCTTGACGGAAACCGAATTATTAGCGCGAGGAGCTATTTACAAAAAAGCCGATGAACCTTGGGCTGCTTTTGCTGTTGAAGATACGAGGATCGTCACTGGTCAAAATCCAGCATCTGGCGGTGCTGTTGCTGACTTACTGATTGCGGCATTAAAGCGAGATAAAATTTAGAACTTAGGCTCAAATGGATCGCTCGTTCCAAGGTTCCACCTTGGAATGCGGCTTTTTTTATTGGTCGCGATGCAGAGGATGATGAAGCAGAATGAGCTGATATCAAATCCGGCTCGACAACCCCTATAATCTTCTTCTTGGCGTTCTACTCAACGAGTGCGCCTCTGAAAGCGTCTATGGCGTCTACCCTACGGGAAGTCGCGCTTCGCGCCTATGGCGGTTCATTTAAAAAGGGGGTCATGGAAGCGGATTTGGTATGAGATTCAGCAATTATTGAATCAGCGGTGACTTAGCAGATCTTGCTTCCAAGTCTTTTGATAGGTGAATAGCTCATTGGGAATGATTGAACTGCGATCGCACATGCATCGTTTAACCTCCTATGATATTCAGCCTGAAATCTGACGAGGATCGACTGTGGTAATTTCAGTGAATCGTTGGAAATCATCGGTATTGAAGGTGAGCAGATGGGTGATTTGATGAACGACCATTGCAGCCACCAGTCGTGTATCGTGAACTTGTTTACCCATCACCTGATGAGCGATAACAAGTTGCTCCCATATCGGCAAGATTTCTGGGGTGTCGGGTTGAAGCACAAATAGCTGTTTCATCTGAGTTATTTCGCCAGATGCGAGATCGATCGATAACCCTAACCCGTTGACATTGACAGGTCTAGTAGCAACTGCCCAGAACTCAACAATATTTTGCGGCACAATGGTCAGTGTTTCACCTGGCGATCGCAATGTTGAGTAGGCATTACGAGCATATTGCTGTAATGGACTGGTACTCTGAGCCAAACGCAGCAGGAAATTCGGATCAACCAAATAGCTCATAGCTGGCTATCTTCCCGTTCGCGATAGATGCTTTCGCGGCTAATGGCTTCGTCTGATAGAGGTGGAACATTTGCCAGAGCAGGATTGTTGCAAAATGCTTCTAGTAGCTCAACCCACTCTTGTGTGGTTTCTGTTTGGGGTAGCGATCGCTCTATTTCAGGTGTTAAGTTAGTTTCAATCCAAGATTCGAGATATTGCTCTACAGAGATACCTTTTGCAGTAGCTTGGGCTATCAAATGGGCTTCCATTTCTGGCTTCAGATTAAGTTGAATGGTCATTACTGTTACCTCCTGGCTATCCAGCTTAATTGTAAATCAACGCTGACGGTAGGCTTTGGGAGTCATCCCCGTAAATTTGCGCAAGTGTTTATTCAAATGGGTTTGATTGGCAAATCCACACTCTAAAGCAATATCTACGATCGCTCTCTCTTCCTCTTTCAACAATTGCTTTGCCCGTTCCACAGATTGTTAACTAATGCTGGTAAGTTGTAGGTTGGCATGAGGGACGAAACCCAACTTGTTAGCCCGGAGAAGGTTGGGTAACGCTATGCTCAACCTACATATACAGGACTTACGCAAGGGCGTTGCCAGAAACCCGGTTTCGACCTTGATTTCTCGTTCCCAAACCCAGGATTTTTTGGATCACCAAAGTTTCTTTGCCTAAGTCCTGATATAAATTTATCAACCTCAGTACGGGAGAGCTAGTCTTTATTCAACGGTGACGGTGCCGTACACCGCTGATAACGCACCCTACATGCTACTACATGCTACTAACGTGTTGCGGCGGCTTTGTTGCCATTTTTGTTGCCGTTGGTGCTGCGGTTATCATTCCCAGTGGCGATTACTTGCTCAGAACTGGGGGTTGGCGACTCGCCTCGCAGTCTCTTGCGGCGCTGGTTTTTGGGTACTCCTCCTGCCATGCCATACTCGACGCTGCTTTTGCCATAGCGGGTAGCTACACCCAATAGCATGTGTTCTGCCATATCTGCCAACTCGCGCTCGGTTTGGAGCATTTCACGGTAGAGTTTATCCAGGGTTGAAAGGGCGGTGTTGTATGCATTTTCTTTGGTTTGCATGGTTTCGATTAGGGTTGAGAATTCAGCAAGGGTGAGTGAGTTGCCTAAATCTAAATTGGGGTCAATCGAACTTATGCTAGCCAGACGACGCACAGCTTTTTCTAAAACTTGAGAGGTTCTTTTTCGACGAGCCATAATAGGTAATTTGCCATTCAATAGGGTTAATAGTCTCTACGGTAAAAAACCTCTGTATCGATCAACCTGAGCAAATATCGCTATATTTTGCATGGCTTTTGCTACATAGCGATAGTTGTGATGCTTGCGGCAATTACTGAAATTAGAAAGCCAAAGGGTAAACTGAGAAAGCAAACTGCCGTTTCGCTTGCGTCAAACACCAAAATATATGCGCGAATTACTGAAATGAGAAAGCCAACGGGCAAAATCAGAAAGTAAATTGCCATAAAGCTTGGGGAAAATACCAAAATGAATGCGCGAATTACTGAAATCAGAAAGCGAACGGGCTTCATGAGAAAGCAGATTGCCTTTGTTGTTACCCTAAGCCACCATTGACATAAATCCCAGGGTTATACCGAAAGTTTCAGTAGAATAAAAGGCATACATGACAGGTTTTTGAGCTAGGGAAAAATCTATCTACTTCTTGATAAATCTTCCCTGACATTTCTGCCTTATATTTCAGCATGGTACAAAACATACCCCAACCAACTTGATGGATAGATTTGGCTAGTTTGTGCTTCTGCATCACATATGAGCAACCCAAACAGCAATCATGTTATAGTTTTTCTACGTTGGTAGACATTTTCCGCTCAGGTTGAGGCATTGAGTTATGAATAAACTAAGAGCTTACACTCTCACAGTCTTACTGGCAACTTTAATATTTCCCCAACAAAGTCGTGCTGCTACCCTTGCTGCACCACCCATACAGACTCAGGTTCAGGAGGTAGCGAGGTGGTTTACCGGCTTATTCAACAATGGTCAACAGGTGGCAAGCAACCCTGCTGTGCCATTTATCAGTATGACAAATTGTAATGTGCAACTGGCTGGTGGAACACCAGGTGCTGGAGTTGAAAACATCTATCTGGAACAGCAAAGTACTGCTTTTGAGCGCCTGCGCTTCTATTCTTTTAGTCCAAATAATTCCACAGTCGGGCTAAGCGTTCGTAGTTTCGTCAACAGCGATATTTGACGCGGACTGTGCAATCTTCCACAGCCGCAGCGGGTGATTAACATTAACAACATAGCCACAATTAGCTGTGACATTCAATTAATGTGGGAACCCCTTCGCTACGTAGGAAGTAACGCCCCCAATGGCTGTCCTACTTTTGCTGGTGGTAAAGTAGTTTCTAACTTCAGCATCTTGGAAAACGACATTTTCTCATTAGATACCATCTTCAATGCCAGAGGCGATATACTTGTCAGCACTCCCATCGAATTTCTTCGAATTAGTTCTATCCCCGAACCATCCTCTACTTTAGGACTTCTCGCTCTGGGTATAGGTCTGGCTGGTGTATCATTCTCCAGAAAACTGCAACAGAAATCCACAGCTAAGGAGAAAGTTTTAAGCAATTGTTGAATCAGCGGTGAAGGTGCGTTACACTGCGTTAACGCACCCTAGCTTTCAACAACTCGCTTTGGGTGATTCTGTAACACAAACACCAGAACCTATGATTTTTTCTTTGTCGCTATAACAATTCCACTCGCCCAAGCCAATTTGGTGACGCTCAAATTCTGCCTGTTCTCCAGGTCTACTATCAATGTCAAGACATTAGACTCATGACCTTCAATCCAGTTTTTTTGGGGCAGCATGTCGTCAATCACATACAAGCCACCGAGTTTGAGGAGACTCAGTGAGTCTTCAAGGCAAGTGTATTTTCCTATCCAGGTATCCGCAAAGATTAGATCAAATTTTTGGTTCTGCGCTATAAGACGCTCCATAAAAACGCCTGCATCTTCAGTATGAAAACTGACTCGTCGATCTTGCGCTAAATACTTCTGAGCGATCGATGCGATAAGACTATCATTTTCTACTGTGAGCAGCTGGGATTCTTCATCCATCCCATCCAGCAACCAGGCTGTGGAAATTCTTGTACCTGTCCCCAATTCTAGAAAACATCCTGACGGTTTGCTTGCAGCCAAGGTTCTGAGGAGGGAACCTGTTTGTGGCTCAGATGCCATTTGGAAGCCTGCTGCTACCGTTGCAGACAAAATCTGATTGAGAACAGGTGGAGCCTGGAGATGCTCTTTATCATTCATCGCTTGAATCTTTCCATGCACTGCTAATTAACTCAAGTTGCTAGTTATCTCTCTGGGAGCGGCTAATGGCTAATGGCTAATGGCGAAATTGGTAAAAATCCAAGATTAGCAATTAGCAATTAGCAATTAGCAATTAGCAATTAGCAATTAGCAACGCCCTTGTTTATAACTAGCAACTTGCGTTAATTAGACTAATTCATTCTTGCTCGGATTGCTCTATGCAAAATCTAGTCATACTATAGAGATTGTACAAACAATCTTGCTTTCATCTGCCCACCAGCCGCAGAAGCCCACCTGCGGTTTAGTGTGAGTATGTAAACGGAAGGGATCTGATTATTTGGTAGTATATAAATTAACAAGGGTAAATATTCCTGCCCCAAATCTTTATGCTGTTTCCCAAAACCAAGCAAACCGCAGCGATTTTGAGACGTGAGTGGGATGGTTTGACAGTCGAGTATGGTCGGCTTGATGCCGTGGGGGAATTTGATTTTGCCATGCCTAAGCACGTTTTAAGTGTTGCCTTTGCACCGCACGAGCAGGTTACCTGGTCAGTGGATGGTGGTCAGCGTCAAAGTACAAGCTTACCGGCTGGTAGTGTATTTGTATATGGGCAACGAGAGTTTGTTTGGCATCGTCGGGTAAAACCAAGTGAGTATATAAATTTGGCACTCGATCCGGCTTTGTTACAGACTATCGCCACAGAGAACGGGTTATCCTCAACGACGGAAATCGAGCATCGAGTCATCTTTCAAGATCCAACTATTCTGCATGTGGCGCAATTGTTGAAAGCCGAGGTTCTGAATGGAGGGCTGGCTGGTAATCTATATGTGGAGTCGTTGCGAAATTTATTAGCCGTTCATTTGCTCAGAAACCATACCAGAGTCTTAGTTAAGCCGACGGTTGAAGCGGGTCATCGAGATGGTTTGAAACTCAAGCAACTGAAGGATTATATAGAAGAACATTTGGCTCAAGAGTTAGCGATCGCTACCCTAGCCGCCCAAATTCCCATGAGTCAGTTTCACTTTGCTCGCGCTTTCAAAGCTGCGACTGGAGAATCACCCCATCGTTATATTATGCAGCGCCGGATCGAACGCGCCAAAATTTTGCTTTCGGTAGCGCGGCTGACGGTAGCAGAAGTCGCCTATCAGGTTGGATTTTCCAATCAAAGCCATTTTACGGCGCAGTTTCGTAAAGCAATTGGGATGACTCCAAAGCAGTTCCGAGAGTGTGCCTGATAGAACAATATGCCCAAATTTGAACACCAACTTGACATCGTTTATGCCAGCGATCGCAATCACTGGCGACGATGGTTAGAACAAAACCATCAAGACGCGATCGGAGTTTGGCTAGTCTATTACAAAATCAAAAGTGGAAAACCCAGCGTGCAATACAGCGAAGCCGTCCAAGAAGCACTCTGCTTTGGTTGGATTGACAGCAAAATCCAATCCCTGGATGAAGAGCGTTATCGACAAATCTTCACGCCTCGAAAGCCAAAAAGTGTGTGGTCAAAATTAAACAAGCAGTATGTCGAAGAATTGATTAACCAGGGAAAGATGACCGAGGCCGGGTTAGCAAAAATTGCAGTGGCAAAACAAGATGGTTCCTGGACGAGTTTAGATGAGGTTGAAGCACTCGTCGTTCCAGTAGACTTAAAAAAAGCTTTAGAAACAGATGATGCTGCAAACAGAAACTTTGAGTCATTCAGCAACACAATTAAAAAAAATATCCTGTTTTGGATTCAAAGTGCTAAACGTCCAGAGACAAGGTTACTGAGAATTGAGAAAACCGCGATCGCAGCGGCTCAAAACAAAAATCCATTACTGCGATCGTGATAGCTCTAAAAGAAATTACGTCACTTTGTGTTGGGATTGGCAGCATACTTGTTATCTGGGAATTACTATCAACCGCTAGAGCAGCTAACTTATCATAAAAACCACGCTGCACTTCAAATCCCAAGACTTTGAGTTTAGATTGATAGACTTGATTAATTACTAATATAATATCGTTACCGTGTTACGTTACCACAATTACAGTGAGATCATGAGGTTGTTTGACTGCTGGCTAAACCACTAATTATTCCACATCGCTACTAATCTTGATACATATTCACGAGCATCAATAACGTTCCATTGAACTGTTGAATTGCCAAATAGATAATTCATTTTGTTTTGACATAAAAATCCTTGCCAACCATCGTTATATAGTTGAGTATTTAGCCAATTTATAGAATTAACAAATGTTGACTGATAGCTGGTACTAAATTTACTGTTGGGAACATTAAAGAGAAGACATTCAATAAAATAAGATGGAAAGCGCCCTGACAAAAGAGTATTTGTCTCAATAATTCGATTTCGGGCATTCTTAAATACTCTGACGTTGGGCTTGTATAAGCCTTTTGTCTGTTGTTGTGAGTTTTTGTTTGTGCCGTTTTCATAATGCAACTTTGGGAAGTTATAGATCTGATGCGATCCAGAAAGCGTCCAAAAGGTCATGCCCTCTGCTACTAACCTCATGTTTTCATAGTGTTTATACTTTACTGCTACAACTACATCTGCCTTGAGCCGTCCACTATTAGGCAGTAGCTTAATCGATTTACTACCTGACTTGTCAACATATTGAGAGCCATAGTAACTGGATAGAGCATTAATGACCTCTTGGCGAAACTCAGACCAACCATAAGCAGCAGGTGTTATCCCTAGTTTACTTTTCTCCCGCTCAGAAAGATTTGAGTAGAAAACAGAGGTAAGTTCAACTACAAGATCTACATCACTATCGCCACGAATATTTGTTGAATTTCGATATGAGCCTTGCAGATAAGTGTCATAGGTAATGCCAGAAGACCAGTTATAAGCTGCTAAGGCATTTCTAATAGATTCATGAGTCAGTTTAGCTGATACAACTGCCCCTTGATTAGACCATGTTTGAAGTTGAGATTCAGAGATAGGCATACTACACTGTTTAATTGAGAATTAACAAAGAATTAAGTTGATTTTGTACTTGTTATGCTGAACTATCTAATGCAATGCACAAAAATCTTATATAGTAATAGTTTTGTGCCTTATTTTAAATTACCTAGTGCTAAGGTTTTGGCCTTAAGAGAGGTGCTGCCCTATTTATAGCGTCTGCCCGTTTCAAGTATTTACGAGAGATAAGCTTAAACTCCATAGTTCCAAGATTTTGTCTACCACGCCCAGTAAAGTAGTCTCCTGCTAATTCATTTCCATCTGAGGAAAGTTGTAAATTAGCTGTTCCTCTATGAGCATTCATCGTATTTACACTTAAAGCAGACGGCTCATTCATGTACTCGTACTTCAAGCAAGGTTCAGAAGATTCATACGTATTAACGGCTGCCATAATCGAATAAGAACTCGAATTATGAGTAACCAATCGCACATTTATGTGCGTCCATGTTTGACGGATATATAAGACAACATTTGGCACATCTGTACCACTGCCGTAAGACGAATGGATTGTTCCCACCCAAGTTCCTTGAAGATTTGGAATCGCGGAAAATGAAACAAAAGAAAATTTTTGAAACCATAGACATTTGTCAAACCACTGGTAAATCAAGCCGTAAAATCCCATTACGGAAGGTGCATCAACCCACCAAGGAACCTCTAATTTCATAATCTTTAAAGCAGAACTCAAACTTAGAGCAGCAACCACAGCAATAAATGCCAACCAAATAGGAGTGGATTCTCGCTCTGAAGCGTCTGTTGCGTAAGTGTGCATGAAAAGCTTGCCTCGATCTTATTCTTTATGAGGTACGCTCTTTAGAACTTGTAGATGGATCTTTATATAGTGCAATATTTGATAAATTGACACTATAGAAAAAATCTGTACCCTATTTTAACACCTGAACAGTATTTATGTACTATATAAAATATAGTGATAACCGTACATACCTTTGCTTTAGTTAATATATAGCTTCGCTTAGCAGTAAAATGGCTACGGCACGATTTCGGTGAATGTACTTGCCTGAGTCAGAATCGCCAAGACTGGGAGGAAGGCAACACTCAGCTTTGAAATAAATTGAGTTGCGTTTTCAATACCCCGGTGGATGCTGGAAATTGCCAACTACTTTGTCAAGTTCTTGCGCGATCGCTAACAATTCCATCTCTCGCCAACGCTTGCCTACAATTTGCAATCCGATCGGTAATCCAGCCTGAGTTTGTCCAATCGGAATCACCACCGCAGGATGACCGCTCAAATTAAACGGCATCGTGTAAGCGCCATTGGCAAGGCCATGGGGGTAAGACTTGCCTGCAATATCAATCGCACTCCAAGCGGGACGATGGGTAAACGCAGGAGTTGCCGCCACAGGCATGAGCCAAACATCCCACGGTTCCAATGCTGCGTCAATTTGAGCCGTGAAGCGATCGCGTTGCGTCAATGTCTCGAAATAACCCCTCAAACTGGGATTGATAAATTCGGGTAAAAAGCGGCTAAAATTTGCCAATTCTCGGAGTTTCTTGTCGCCTTGAGTGGCTGTGCGCCAGAGTAACGTCAGGCTGCGCCGTATGTTGTAGCGATCTTTGGGTTGGGCATAGTTGTTAATATATGCCGCCATGCGCCCGTAGAGCGTCCAAATCATCGATAGATCGAAATCCTTGGGCAGCCAACGTTCGATCTGCATCCCCGTTTGAGCTAATTTTTGCGCGATCGCACCCATTGCAACTCGAATTTCCGGATCGACAGGTACTTCTGCCCACTCATCAATCCAGGCAATTTTGAGATCCTCTAAAGTCTTACCAGACGCCGTGTCCAGGGGAATAGGCGGAACATCGGGACGGCGAGGATCGGCACCTGCGATTAAGGAAAAACAGAGGCGAATATCTTCAATCGATCGGGCAAAACATCCCACCGTCATCATTTGCCGCAAACAGTAAGGCATTCCTGGGGTTTCTGGAATTTGTCCAGCTGTAGAGATGCGGCGATCGGTCGGTTTCAAACCGTATACTCCACAAAAGTGGGCAGGTTGACGCACCGAACCCCCTAAGTCATTGCCAATATGTGAACTACCTACACTGATGCTACCGCATACAGTGTAGGCTTCCCAATTCATCAGCAACCGCCTCCGCAGTCGTAGACTTACGCCCAAACCGCTTTGGTCTTACATTGCCTCCAAGGGCAGTAGCGCTGGTTCCCAACGCCAAGATCCGCAAGCCTTCATTTCGGATATTTATTGCTGCGTTAACGTCTCTGTCATGATGCAAGTTGCAATGAGGACAGAGGAAAGAACGCACCGAGAGATCCATCTTTGGAATCGGTAGCAGTGTCACATTACAGAGGTGTGATGACGGAAAAAATCGCCCAATTTCGAGGTAGATTTTGCCATCTTGCTCTGCTTTGTACTTCAGCATGGTTTGGAACATCCCCCAGCCCGCATCAGAAATTGATTTGGCTAGGTTATGGTTCTTGACCATGTTTTTCACCGCTAGATCTTCCACCACAATCACTTGGTTCTCGTTCACTATCTTGCGGGATAGCTTGTGCAGGAAGTCTTCTCTCACTCTTGAAATTAAGACATGCACTTTGGCGAGTGCAACTTTTGCTTTACGCCGTTTGTTTGTCGTCAATTCCTTCTTTCTGGATAGCTTACGCTGCTTCCGTTTTAGGTTGCGATCGTGCTTTTTGAGATGTTTCGGATTGTTGAACTTGGAGCCGTCAGAAGTCACGGCAAAATCAATCAATCCCAAGTCAATCCCAACCGCTTTACCTTCACTGCTTGGATCTGGTTTAGCGGTTTCATCATCCAGCAATAGAGACGCATAGTAACGACCATCAGGCAGTTTCGATACGGTAACAGTCTTCAGCTTCCCAACACAATCGCGATGAATTTTCGCCTTCACCGTTCCCAGATTGCCAGGGAATTTGATTGCAGAATCGCTCAAAACCTTGACGTTCTGAGGATACTGGATCGACTGCCGACCATAGCGAGATTTGAAAGTAGGATATTGCGCCCGACCGTCAAAGAAGTTAATAAACGCACCAGACAGATTCAGTACCGATTGCTGCAAGCATTGGGAATAGCATTCTTTTAGCCATTCATGCTCTTGCTTCCAGACTGGGATCTGTTTCTTCATGCTGAGAGCAGAAATGCCTTTACCCGTCTCTTTGTAAGTTGCTGACATTACAGCAAGAGACTGATTCCACACCCATCGCACACACCCGAAAGCTTGTGCTAGATGGATTTTCTGGGCATCAGTTGGATAAATTCTGACTTTGACTGCCTTCAACACGAGAGCGACCCTTATCACGCTTCTATAACCATGATAACAAATCCGGTCGGAAAGTTCCCAATTCCAGAAAATTCGCTTCGTTGGTAAGAGATTTGTTCGTTTCGTCGTTGCAGATTTCCCAAGCTTTCAGTTCCTTCAGCATTGGTCAACCTGCACTCCAAGGGCTCACTCGCATTCATCCCACGCTCAATCAAAGATTAGAGCGTGGGGCTACGGCACGCTTGAGCTAAAGGTGAAAGGAAAGCCGCAACTGCCGCCGCACTTCCCCCAGAACTTCCGCCTGCTGTATAGTCCAGATTCCAAGGATTATTCACTCGCGGGAAAAGTGAATTAGTACTTTGGTAATCTCCCGCCAATTCCGCCATATTCGTTTTGCCGAGAATAACGGCACCTGCTGCCCGCAGCCTTGCAACAGCCGTGGCATCTTGTTGAGGAATGTAGTCTTTGAGGGGAATGTAACCTGCGGTTGTGCGAAGGGAAGCCGTTTCATAGATGTCTTTAATTGTGACGGGAACCCCATGCAAAGCACCCCAGTTTTCTCCTCTAGCTAGCGCTTCATCGGCTTGTTTAGCTCTGGTGCGGGCGTTGTTTTCATCCAATGTGCAAATGGCATTGAGCTGCGAATTATGTTGAGCGATTTGAGCAAGATTTGCATCGAGAACTTCCACCGCAGAAACTTCGCGATCGCGAATCATCCCAGCAAGCTGATGCGCCGAGGCAATTGTCAGATTCGTCATGCGCCACCACCCAAAGAAGGTTAGTGTAAATTATAGTCGTTTTTAGTTAATATAGTTAACTAAATACTTTATGGGTCGTCCGACGAAAGAAAACTCGCTGACGCAGCAAGACGTAATTGAGGCGGCGATCGCCTGTCTCGATCGAGAGGGGGAGACAGCTTTGGGGGTGAATCGGGTGGCGAGGGAATTGGGCATTAAGCCTCCGGCGATCTATAAGCATTTGGATGGTAACGCGGGGCTACAACGCGCCGTCGCGCTGCGAATTTGGCGAGACTATTTAACCGATCTCCAACGGCACACCGCAAATTTAACTGACTCTAAAACCTTGCTGCGAGTCGGCGCACAAGCAACCCGAAACTTTGCGCGATCGCATCCCGCCCGGTTTAGAGCGATCTCAAACTATCAAATGCGCCCCACCGATCCTGAAGAAGCGGAACTGATTCAAGCATCCTTGCGTTTTTTCCAAGCCTCATTGCAACTTTACGATTTAAGTAACGATGCCTTAATTGATGTGATGCGAATGGTGAATGCTGCAATTTACGGATTTATTATTAAAGAACAGTCAGACTTAATGACGCTCGCTCGTTCGACCGATGCCAGTTTTGAAGTGATGTTGGATGCGTTGCTGGTAGCGATCGAATATATTCGGAATGGTAATAACGCAAGTTGCTAGTTATAAATATTGTAGGTTGCGATCCCCCCTAATATCGTGTCCGGTTGCATCGGTTGCGTTTGGAGAGCAAAGGGGATGGGGGAGCAAAGGGGATGGGGGAGAAAAAACGCTTTTTCGCACAATCAACTATACACAACTGATCTCTCGCGGACATGATATAACCCCCCAAAACAGCGGGGGGAACCGGATTCGGATTCAAAGTCCCCCTTTTTAAGGGGGGAACCGGATTCGGATTCAAAGTCCCCCTTTTTAAGGGGGATGCGAGGGGGAGCGAAAATGCTTAACCTCATAACTAGCAACTTGGGTTAATATTTAATTACATACTCCCTGAAAAGGAGAATAGCCATGAAAAAAGTAGCAGTATTTGGCAATGCTGGAGGCGGTAAATCAACTTTAAGTAAAAGATTATCAGAAATCACAGGTTTGCCACTTCACATCTTAGACAAAATTCAATATCGACCGGGAGGTGCTGAGGTTCCACACGAAGAATATAAGCGCACCCATCAGAAAATTCTGGATACTGACCGATGGATTATTGACGGGTTCGGTTGCATGGAAACCCTCTGGCTGCGACTTGATGAGGCGGATAGTTTAGTTTTTGTCGATCTACCGTTATTTGTACATTTCTGGTGGGTGACTAAACGACTGATTGTAGGTCACTTTAAACCGCCAGAAGGCTGGCCCGAAAATAGTCCAATCTTGGAGAGTTCGCTGAGTAGCTACCGCGTGCTTTGGCTATGTCACAAATATTTGACCCCAAGATATCGCGAGTATATCAAGCCAGCTGAAAGTACAAAAAGCGTTTATCACATCAGATCGCCTCAACAGATTTCGCAATTTATTGAATTAATTGAAAACCAGGCTAACGTTGAAGATACTAGGAACTAGGGACTAGGGGAAGAAGGGCGTTTTATCAATGGTTTTACCAATTAAGAACTTCCTAACTGCCTTAGCTGTTGCTATAGCTGACCAATTTAACAACAGGACTTTACGCAAAGAAACCGGATTTATGTGCAAAATCGTCGCTTTGAAATTAAATGGTGTCCGGTCAATTGCCCGTAATAAAAAAATGTTTGTAGTAAAAACTGAAGTTTTTAAGAGGATGATGGATAAGGACTAAAGTCCTGACTACGAACTGATGCTTGGTCATAGGATCGGACACGATATCATCCATAATGCACATCGATTTATATTATGGGTGATTTTCCGGACATCATATTAGAGATCGACGAAGAAACCCGGTTTCTGACTCACGATCGCTCAACCCAACCCGCTTGCTGAAGACTTTCTTCTATGAATTTTTGCTTACCTTGAATATACAAATCTATATCGTGCGGAAATTGAGCGGCAAGTCGTTGTTTCAAATATCCATAAGCTAAAGCTCGCTCTGGATTAGCTCTCAGAAAATCTCGAAAAGTAATATGTCTGGCAAGTTCTCGACTATGAGCTTCACAAACATAAAGATGGTGATTTATCCACGTCTTTCTAGCTTCACAATACGGTACATCTTCTCCTACCCGTCGAAACGCCTCTCTTCCAGCAATACCCAGATCCCCTTCATGTTCGTAGCCTAATATTGCAAGATGATGAATCACATCAGGAAGAACTTGGCGCGCAGGAACTACCACGTCTAAATCAATTATTGGTTTTGCAGCTAGACCGGGAACCGAGGTGCTACCTACATGTTCAATTTTCAAGATCGAATTGCCAAGACATTCAGCGATGATAAGGCTTATTTCGCTAAACGATTGCGCCCAGATCGCACTGTATTCGACAACTTCAATTTTTCTCTTTGGTATCATTAGTGTTGCATGGCGAAAAGTTCAATCTCGCCCAACTTATGGTTTTGAGTTCAATTTGAGTGGAATGGAAATGAGCCAGTTTTAAAGTGATATTGGATGCTTTGCTTGTCGCGCTCGCGCAAATTCGCAATAGGAATACTTGATTACCACCGATACTTTGTTTAAATTAGATTGTTTTTATCTCCTGCGAGCGCCATCTCAATTACAAAAATCGTTCGATCATAACTTCATCCACATACGCTCCGTCGATCTTAGCATGTCTTCGCGCTATGCCAATTTCCTGAAATCCCTGGCTCATATAAGCTGCTAATGCTGCCGGATTGTCCGCACGAACATAAGCAAACAGCTTCTCGTATCCTTTACAGCGAGCCGCCTCAAACGTCGCTGCGAACAAACTTTTACCTACACCTTTTCGTCGATAGTCAAGATCGACAAAGGTGCCAATTACTCCTACATGATTGAATGCAGGTGTATAGGTAGCAAATGGCTCTACGTTCTGACATCCTACAATTCTTTGTTCCTGGCGACAGACGGCGACATGAAAGATACCTTGCTGGGGGAAGTTCAAAATAAATGCTCGTTCAGCCTCGAGCGAAAACGGGGTTGTCAGTGCCGTGTACGATCCAGTTTTGATGATGGGATTCAAGATGTTGATAATCGCTGCCGCATCATCTGGTTGAGCTTCTCGAACGAATACATCCATATAGTTAACTCAAGTTGCTAGTTATCTCTCTGGGAGCGGCTAATGGCTAATGGCTAATGGCGAAATTGGTAAAAATCCAAGATTAGCAATTAGCAATTAGCAATTAGCAATTAGCAATTAGCAACGCCCTTGTTTATAACTAGCAACTTGCGTTAGTTACAAGTTTGATAGACTACCCCGTGCAGCTTTTCCGCTCCCTATGCTAAACGATCGCACGCACCAACCCGATTGAGGAAGCATGGGCGATCGCCAAACTAATTTGATATACTTCTAATTAGAGACTCATCTAATTAGCTCTATGTCATCTCAAAATCTGCAAACCCTACTGGATTTTTTCAAAGCTCTAAGCAACGAGAGTCGGCTCAAGCTGTTGGGGGTTCTGGCTCAGCGCGAGTGTAGTGTGGAAGAGTTGGCTGCATTGTTAGATCTGAAGCCTCCGACAGTCTCCCACCATCTAGCCAAGCTGAAAGCTCTCAACCTGGTCAGCCTCAGTCCGCAGGGTAATACGCATCTTTATCGCCTCAACCTAGAGCAACTGCAACATCTCAGTCGAAACGTACTCACCCCAGAGCAGATGCAAACCCTAGCCCAGGATGTGGAGCCAAAGAATTGGGAAACAACGGTATTGCAGTCCTTTATCGTAGGCGATCGCATTACCAGCATTCCCGTCAGCCGCAAAAAACGGTTTGTGTTGTTGAAATGGCTGGTAGAAAAGTTTGAGTGCGATCGCGACTATTCTGAGAAAGAAGTCAATACCATACTGAAGCGACACCATGAGGACTGCGCCACCCTGCGACGCGAGTTTATTGGGTATCAGCTGATGACGCGCGATCGCGATGTTTATCGCCGTTTACCTGAAACGGAATGGTTGAGCGAGGTGGGAAATTTCAATTAATGAAGCGAATCACCGCACTTTTAGGGCGGTGAGTATATCAAATTTAAGTTATTAGCTTGCTGTCAAATTATCCGCACATGAAGCTGCGATTTTACTGAATATAGCCTCAAAGTTAAATTTTGCCCGCTCGAACTCCGCCACATTCCAACCTGGAACATAATCTCGATCGAGTTGTGTTGGCTTTAAGTAAGTCGGGTATCGAATCTCAATCTGTAAAACCTCGACTTGGGGCATCTGCCCGTAATGTCGTGTAATATAACCCCCGTTAAAAACTTTGTTACGAACGACTTGATAGCCTTTTGATGAAAAGGCAGACTCAACTGTAGAAATCAAAAATTCGGAACAACTTCGCCCGTTGACATTGCCCAAGCAAACATCCTCAACAATTAGCCCCATAAAACTGTGTAGGTCTAACAAGTAAACTCAACCAAATCGGTCAATCATCTGATTTAAAAGCCTTTCTAGTTGCTGATGGTATGGATGGTAAAACTGCTGAATTCGATATTCAATTTGTTCTTGAGATAGGGAAATTCGGTAGAGCGGTGCATCAAACGCCGCTCTCCAAAAATCACCAAATAATGGCTCTTGAACGGGGCGATTGAGGTCTACAACGTAGCGACTAAACACAGCTTGTAGAACTGTAATTCCTAGATTGGGAAGAAAATCATACAACTTATCGAGATGCCAATCCTGGTTATGCTACCAATCGCGATAAAGCTTTTCAGCGTCAAACATAATTTCCTCATTTGGGAGTCGAATTTTGGGTTGTTGACGAGGGTACAGGCTCTCCAGGCAGCGGGTATCTTGAGCCACGACAACCGCCGCAGTCTCTAGTAAAGAATCTTTTAGTATTGCTTTCAGCTCAGGAGTCTTAAATTTTGCATACAAGACAATGAAAGTTTTAGTTCGATTCTCTGCTTCGGGATAAAGGATATGCCCTTGATAAGTTTGAATATCTGGGGTATTTAGACAGAAGAACTGAGAAGACGGAAAGACGTACTATAGGAAATTTTGCATCACTTTTGGAAACGTACCAAGTGTTGGATTAGCTGCGATTTCCTCTGGTGTATAGTCTGCAACTTCAACCGTTTGAGCTACTTTGGCATAAATTCCATCCTGCTCAACAAACTCAGCGCGACAGGATTTCACCCTGAACATTTCTCGATGCGTTCCATTTTGATGATTGTGGTCGTAGTTGATCAGCAGGCTGCTAAGAAAGTCGCGTTGAATGCTTTTCTCAGCAGTTATACCAATGAAATCGTACTCCGCAGCAATGCGTTGATGTAAGTCTGGAATCGGCAGACGAGGTTCAAAGCCACCGTATGTCCAAATCAGATCGCCTGTCACGATTAATTCCAGAGGTTCAGCGATCGCTTGGATACTCGGCTTACCTGCTTGATGAAGCCTACCACTTCCATCAAATTCCAGTGCATGAAACGGGCAAACGATAGTATTCCGTTCTTCGCAAATCCAACCTTCTGATAAAGCAGCTTGCATATGAGGGCAAACATTATTTAGGGCGTGGACTTCCCCATCCATGCTCTGCCACAGCACGTAATCTTGACCATTGAGCGCGATTTTGTGGGGTCTATTAATTCCCAGCATGGAACGGTGCGCGATCAACCAAGGCGCACCAGGAAGGATGGGTTCCATAGAGTCAATCTCTCCAGGATGAACTAAACGGTTCTTGTGAGGAAATCGCTCCTCTTCACCATTAATTGTATCCACCGCCGCCAGCGATCAAAGTCATCGGCTGAGGGTTCTGTTTGTTGCCAACTCGGGCGATCGCACAGACGATCCATCCACTGTTCTAGCTGGGGATAGTCGCTAAAATCGACTCCTAGCCGTCGTAGCAGGGGTAATGTTGCTCCGGCAACGCAGTCTGCCAGATCGATCGCTTCGCCACCAAAATAATGGCGATCGCCTAGTTGTGCCTGTAAAAACGTCAAGGCTGTGGTTAAGGTTTGGGCTTTAGGATGCGCTGGGGAACGTTGCCCTTCGGCGACAACGATCGCCGGAAAAGTGGGCATTAATTCGTTAACGATCGCCATTTGCACCATCCGCATTTTGCCCAAGGCGGCTGGATTGTCGAGGCTCATCGGTGGTGTGGGATAGGCGCGATCTAAGTAATCGAGAATCGCGATCGACTCAATGAGCTTGACATCGCGATCGACAATAACTGGAACGTGATGAAAGGGATTGAGGGCAAGGAATTCTGGCTCAAACTGCTCTTTCTGCTGAAGTTGAACGATTTTAGGTTCAAAGGGAATCTGTTTTTCTAACAGGCAGATCCAGACGCGGCGAGCAATGGGAGAGAGTGGGTGGTAGAAAAAGGTGAGCATGGAATTTCTCCTTGAATTCTGCACAGACCAATCGGTCTTTTTTTATTCAAAAAAAAATGGGATGTTAATTGGACAACTGCTGGAAATACTGCCGCAGGTGTTCGGCAGAGCGCTGAAGATAGATGCGATCGCCGTAAAGCTGACTGAGCATCAGACCTCCTTCTAGAGTGCCGATCGTCAGGGTGGCGATCTCATCGGGATGGACGCGGGGAGAGATTTCACCACGATCGATACCGCGAGCGACTATCTTACATAGAAAATCGCGCCATTGATTCATTGCTGCGATCGCGCGCTCGTGGAGAGCCGCCTGATGACTATCCTGCTCGATCGCCGCGTTCATAATCGGACAACCACCTTTGAGGGGTGGATCGTCGTAGATTTCGCAGAAGGCATCAATGAAGGCTAACAGCCGAGAGATGCTATTGGGCGACGAGCGCAGCACTTGCCGATAACGCTGATGGAGCAGATCGACAGCATAGTCGAAAGACGCAATTGCCAGTTCCTCCTTACTCTGAAAATGGTTGTAGATCCCGCCCTTCTGTAGCCCGGTTGCTTTCATCACATCCGCCATCGAAGATCCGGCGAATCCCTTTTGGTTGAAGAGTTCCGCTGCCTTCATAATGATGTATGCTCTGGTATCGCTGGCTTTGGACATGGATAAAACCGATCGGTCTTTTCTTAGATTAGCACGCAATCTGCCCAATGTTGGAATATTGATCGCGGTAGTCTATCCTCAAAAAAAACATTTATACACTTGAATCGCGATCGCGTCTTTGTCGATCGAGCAGAGCCAATCCAGATTCACATCAAAAATTAGCTCGCTGGCGAACTTAATTTTGAATATCTTCGATCGCCCCGAACAGCAAATTAATTGCTGTCAAACTCCAGATCGTTCGCGAATCTCGATTGCAGTTGAAAAGGCTGCCAAAACATTTGCATCTGCTGGCGTTTGATTATTATTTTGTACGGCGCCAATCGTGGCGGATTCTCCTCTCCGACTCCGGGATAGGTTATCCAAATCGCCCAGCAATCCAGCAATTAAGTCTAAGGGTTCATCCCCTTCCACCTGAAGAAATCCACGGGTTGACACTCTCCTGTCTAAAGACGAGGAGATTCTGTAATCAACGTCAGAGTTTGCTCTAGCAGGTTTGCACCAACTAGCGTAGTGACCCCAACTCCGGAGCGCGTTACTTTGGGGATGCCCTCCCCTAGCTTGCTCCTGCAAGATTTAAAATATTTATTGCTGCATTTTCATCTCTATTCAATCGACATCCACACTTACAAGCATGGGTGCGAACTGATAGAGACTTTTTCACAACAGTGCCACAATTACTGCATTTCTGACTTGTATAATGTGGCTGAACGGCAACAATTTCTCGGTTAAATTTGCCAGCAAAATATTCAAGCCACTCTCTAAACTGCGTCCAACTAGCGTCACTAATTGACTTAGCTAAACAGTGGTTCTTGACCAGGTTGCGAACATTTAAATCTTCATAGGCTACTAGGTCGTTAGTCCTGATTACGCAACGCGCCAGTCTAAGTGCGTGTTCATTACGTTGCCTGCTTACTTTTAAATGCTTCTTGGCAAATCTTTTCCGTGCTTTGCAGCGTCCGTTTTTGCCTTTTTGCTTTTTATAGATGCGGCGTTGAGCATGTTTAATCGCTCGTTCAGCTTTCCTTAAAAAGCGCGGATTTTCCTCCTGATGTCCATTAGAATCGGTATAGAAAAACTCAAGTCCTACATCCAATCCGATGACGTTTCCGGTTGGCTCTAGTTGTTCCTTGACTTCAGTATCAACAGCAAATTGACAATAGTAGCCATCAGCACGTCGTACCAACCTAACACGTTTGATTGACTTGACCGGATAAGTGTGAATATCCCACTTTCCTAATAGCTTTAACTCACCAATCCCTTTCTTATCGGTAAAGGTGATGCGGGCGTTGCGGTCGGGTGCAACTTCCATCCGCTAGTCTTGTATTCAACTGAGCGGTTATCTTTCTGGAAGCGTGGAAAGCCCTTTTTACCTGGTTTTTTAGCTTTGCAGTTGTCGTAAAACCAGGAAATTGCAAACCATCCGCGCTCAGCCGCCGCTTGCACCGCCATTGAGTTTAGGTTTTTAACAAATGAGAATTCGTTGCGTAGTTCTGTTGAATACTTGTTTAAGGCAAAACCGTTTATTTTTGCCTCTCTGGGTGCATCCATCCAGTAACGGATGCATTTGTTTCTGACAAATTGAGTTGTCCGAATAGCTTCCTCAATCGCTTGATATTGTTTTGGCTTGCCTTTGACTTTGTATTCCAGAACTAGCACGTCCGACCTCCATTGCTATATTTCTAGTATACTGTTGGTACAGTCGTTTGTCCGTATATTTTCAATGAAAGATCGCAGATTGGATATAAAACTTACTGATTACGAGATGCGCCAACTAGAAGCAGAAGCTATCAGACGAGGGATGAACAAGTCTGAACTGATTCGTAGTTTGATAGCCAAGTTCCCCGAACCTTCGCCCAAAGAACATTCGCGAGACTAAAGTCTCGCGCGGTCACCCCGGTCTCTTGACGCGGGGTTTTCGCGGATTATTCTATAAGCCTCGCCTGCGGGCGATCGTCTTCAATCCCCGCAGCACGTTTCGCAGCGGCTGCGTGCTAACCAGCGTCAGCAGTTGGATCTGTCCGGAACCCGAGAGCGCAAACTTCAGCTCGTCCTGGGGACGCGGCACGATTAAGCTGCCCCCAGCATCAATCTGAGAGGCATCTTCTGGGGATTCAAAATCTGCCGGATAAAGCACGATTAAATTGTTAAAAGCGTCGATCGCCAAACAGCTAAGATAGAGTTTTCGGTCTTCCTGGTTCTCAACCTTAATTTGAATCGCATCTCCTGAAGCAAAGGGTTCAGCCCCCAGAACGATCGACTGAAGGATAGATCTTTGGTTTTCTGCTCCCCGGCTGGCGAGTGGGACAGGCGACCCTACCCCACTCGCCGAAAAAATTTCACCCACAACTTGCAGCTCGGATGTTGTAGATGCAATGCTCTCCAACACTTTCCCAACTAGCAACAAGCGAAACTGGGGTTTGAGTCGGTTCGCCGCCGCTGTAGCCGATTCATTGATTCGTCCAAAAGAAAACCGTAGCGGCGACAGCGATGTCGTAAACAGTCCGATGGTATTCAGGGGCGGCAAATCGGTTTCTTCGGCTTCGGTGAGTTGTTGCTGATAGGCTTCGGTCATGCGCCCCAAAATGCAGTCAAGGGGGGCCTTACCCACGGGTGCTGTTTGAATCCGGTTGATATTTCCCGCTATCAATGCGCCTTGCAAGGTCGATCGCGCCTGGTCTAGCCCATCCCCAAGGGAGTTATCTAACCTGATGGTCAGCATCGGATTGGTGGGAATCCCAACAATGCGTTCCCGTAGCAGCATCCCCTCCCGCAACTGTCCGACATCGCCAGCGATCGCGTTTCCTCTACCAACCAGCCCCAAGCGTTCCTGCTGCTGAACTTCAACGGGTTTTCCATTTGGGGTAACGAGCATCTGTCCAGATGGATTCAGCACCGTAAACACCGTATTGGTTGAGGTAATGTTTTGGGCTGAAACACCGCCCAGCCAAAACTCGATTTGCCCATTCTGTATATTGGTAATCACGGCCTCGGCAGCAGGATTGACAGGGGTGGCAAAATAAACCGGCTGTTCTTCATAATTGCGATTCGGTTGATATTCAATAATTGGTTCCTGATTATGCCGCTGCCTTTCTCCCAGCGATCGCGTACTCCGAGCCAAGTTAATGTAGGTCTTGCTAGCCGCTTCAGTACCCGGAAGCTGCCACAAATACCGGGTTAACAAATAAGTGAAAGCTCCCGCAGAAAAGCCATCAAAGGCACAATCCAATGCCTCCTGGTTGCGTCGGGCCGAACCCAAGGCAATGCCCTTGGCAATGCCGAGTTGTCTCCGTTGTTCAAACGTGGTTTCCAGTCCTAGCTTCGAGATCAGGGCTTTTTGCAACTCAATCTCCGCTGCTTGGGGAATGGCCGATTTGTTCCGCGATGTCCGTTGAGCCGATCGCACCACCGTATTGCCTCGCGTTGCCGCACCGGAGTGACAACTATCTAAGACAACGGTGACATTTTCGGTTTCGAGGGCTTGGACGAGCAAAAAGAGCGATCGCCCCATGATATCTGGAACAATCAGAGTCGATTCGTCTCGTCGCTCGATCGGATCGTTGGGTACCATCGTGCCATTCAGGTGACAATTCTTATTGGCGCGACACTCTTTGGAGTCAAGCGGACTAGGATCGTTGACCAACGATCCATGCCCCGAAAAGTGAAACACAACCACATCGCCCGGTTTGGCCTGAGCAATCAGATGTTCTTGAAAGGTTCGGAGAATGTTGGCGCGGGTAGGTTGCAAGTCAGGGGTTTCGGCATTTTCCCAAACCGCAACGATATCGCGGGGATTGAAACCAAAACGGTGAATCAGCAGTTCGCGTTGCAGTTCGACATCGGTAACGCAACCTTGCAAATCCCTGGCGGCTCCTTTGTAACTGTTAATCCCCACCAGCAGAGCCAGCTTGCGGGGCGTACCGCTAGCCAGGACGCGCCCGTATTGGTTGGCTTGCCGGAGGAAATCCAATTGGCTCAGACCGATGGCAGCGAGGGTAGAACCAGCAGCTTGAAGGAAATGACGGCGTTTGATTTGAGACATGGCAGCAGGGCAGAGGGGCAGAGGTGCAGAGGGGCAGAGGTGCAGAGGGGCTTCAGGAGAGTTTGGATCTATATTCTCCCCTGCTCCCCTGCTCCCCTGCTCCCCTGTTCCCTCAGTTCCCCATGTACAAATTAGAACAGCTTATCGCTCTTTGATGGGTCGCCAGTCGCCGGAGAAGAGGAAAGAGGCCCAGTAATAGGGATGCTCGTAAGCGGGGGCAGCCAGCAGGTCGAGCTGAACTTGCCGCAATGCTTCGCTGCGTTCTTCACCTTTGAGGATGCGGCTATAATACAGCTCCATCAGTTCGGCAGTGCTGTAGTCATCGACTTGCCACAAGCTCATCAGTTGGCTTTCCGCACCGGCGATCGCGAAGGCGGGGCGCAGTCCGTAGACTCCCTCGCCGTTGGCAACCGCACCCACCCCAGTTTCGCAGGCACTCATGACGACGAGACGGGTGCCGCGTAGCGATAATCCAGCAGCTTCCAGGGCGGTGAGTACCCCGTCTTCTCCGGCGCTGGCTCGCACATTGAAACCCGCCAGCGCTAAACCCGATCGCAGCAATGGATTTTCGGTGCTGGAGGGGCGTGCTGGGGAACCGGAGAGGTTTCCGGTGGGCGTGGGAATGATGGTGGCAGAACGAGTGCCATCGCGCGGCAGGGCAAACTCGACATCTGCGAGAAAGAAGCCGTGGGTGGCAATGTGCAAAATTTCGGGGGCTGGAGTTTGTTTGATCGCGTTTTCGGTGGCCTTGTCGCCGGTGAGGAGGGTGGCGTTGGGCAGGAGACCGCGCAGGGCTTCAGCTTCGGCAGCGGCTCCAGGGAGGGGGCCAAACCGGAGATTGCTGAGGTCTTGAGAACGTTGGGCGGCACGAGTCGAGCGGCTGCTGCCCGGTTGGTCGTAGTTGGGGTCGGCGAGGATCAGGGGCGGGGATTGGGCTGGGCGCGATCGCTCTAAGTTCCGCAGGTCGCGACCTGTCGTGAGATAGGTGATTTTGTGGGTTTGAATCAGGTATCGTTCCTGCTCGTCAACGAGGGCGGCGAAAGGAACGAGATTGAGCTGACTATCGGGAGAGATCAGCAGGTGTTCGACATTGCCCAGTCGGGCGCGGATCGGTTCCATGACCAGGGCATCGAGTTCGCGGGCGCGTTGACGAGCGGCCTTGAGGTTGTTGGGGTTGTTGAGTTCTTGGCGGAATCGGCGAGCAGCGGTGTCGATCGGTTCTACATCTCCCAGATCGACCCATTCCGGCGTGCCGCTGGCGTTGAGGATGTAGGCGGCATAGCGGGCAGCACCGAAACGCCGATCCAACGACGCTTTAAAGTCAACAGGTCGGTAATGGACGATCTCAATCAGAGCTGCATTGCTGGGAATGAGAGCTTGGATGCCTTCAAGCGTGACGGGTTGTTGGTCTGTGCGGAATTCGGCACTGGCGCGGGCGAGTTGGGTTTCGAGTTGCTCGGCTTCACCTTTGAGGGTGGCGAGGTGTTTGCGTTGACACTCTCCCGCATAAATGACGGGAGATTCTTGGCTCAATGAGTGACCTTGCCCAAACTTGTTTCCAAGCAAAGGTAGAGGGCCTTCTCTCCCCAAGCGTTAAAAGTTGACCTGGGCCCCACGGTACTTAACTGACAACCAGTCTGTTTTAGCGCTTTCTCTAGAATATTTATTGCCGCATTATGGTCACGATCTAGTACACATCCACACTTGCAAACATGAGTGCGAACGGATAAAGACTTTTTCACTGTTTCGCCACAGCTAGAGCAATTTTGGCTGGTATACTGGGGCGGCACAGAAACCACAACCCGACCATATACTTTGCCCAAATACTCTAACCACTGGGTGAATTGTGACCATCCAGCATCACTGATGGACTTAGCTAAATGACGGTTCCTAACCATGTTACGAACTTGAAGTTTCTCAAACGCCACGAAATCGTTAGATTTCACCACGCACAATGCAGTTTTTACCGCAAAGTCTTTACGCTGACGGGAAACTTTTAGGTGTTTACGCCCCAGACTAGAAATAGCTTTTGAGCGGTTGTTAGAGCCTTTTTCCCGTCTGGAAACACGACGCTGCAACCGTTTTAAAGCCTTCTCGGACTTACGTAGGTGACGAGGATTTTCTACCTTATTTCCTTGAGAATCGGTATAGAAAGCAGACAATCCAACGTCCAATCCCACAGTTTTACCAGTAGGATTGGTGTCGATATTGCGGTCGGCTTTTATGCAGAACTGAACATAATATCCATCGCTGCGTTTAACGATTCTAACCCGCTTAATCTGGTCAATCTGGTAATAGTGCAAATCTAATGTTCCCATCAGTTTCAATTGACCAATACCGCACCTATCAATAAAGTTTATGTACTTGCGGTCATCTGAAAGCTTCCATCCTGTGACCTTGTATTCCACAGAACGATTATTTTTTTGGAACTTGGGATACCCTTTTTTACCAGGTTTACCAGACTTGCAGTTCTCGTAAAATCGTTGAATCGAAAACGATGCCCGCTCAGTAGCAGCCTGTCTAGCTTGAGAGTTTAATTGATTAGCAAATGCGAACTCTTTAGCTAAAACAGCACCAAGCTTGCTCAGTTCCGACAATTTAACACCGCGATTGTCCATCCAAAACCTGATTGTTTTATTGCGGATAAACTGAAAAGTCCGGATAGCTTCATCAACCTTCCGGTACTGCTCAATTCTTCCTTTGGCTTTGAATTCGTAAACAATCATGGCGTCAGCTTTTGTTCGACCTATAATTATTATACAAACCTGGTTTAGGGTATCCATAGCCCCTAAACCAAATTGTCACAAAACTTCACATACAACTGCAACTAAAGTTGCTCGTGTCCGCTTTCATCCCTGCTCTAAAGAGACAGGGCTTTCACCGTCCCGCAAGCTTCAGGTAAGAAGCGTCGGCGATATCTGGGGGCGGATTGAAAATTGCGGCAGCGAGTTCGCTGCGTTTGGTACTGAGTCGATCGAGGAGTTGGCGGTTTTCGGGGGTTAAGTTTTGCCGCAGGATTTGCATATTGTCGGCGACGGCATCAAGGATGCGACCTTTCCGCCGCAAGAGTGTGGTGAAGGCGAGGTTTGCCGCTTCGGAGTTATTGGGAGCCGCTTGCAAGTGGAGCGAGAGGGCAAGGTCGAGGGAATCGGCAATTGTACCGAGATATTGGCGTTTTTGGCGTTCGGAGCCGGTAATCAGGAGGTTTGAAAGATTTACTTCCTCAATCGACAAGCCCTGGTTAAGCGAGTCAAGGGCAGTATCCGTTCGGTTTCGGGCCGCATACAGGGTTGCAAGATGATTGGCTGTGCTGGCTAGATTGGGGTGTTCGTTGCCTCGTTGCTGGCGATCGATCGCGAGGGCTTCTTTGTAGAGTGGTTCCGCTTCGGCGTAGCGACCTTGCGCGTGCAGCAGCAGCGCAAGATTATTGAGGACATTGGCAACATCTGGATGTTCGCGACCCAATCGGCTGCGGAACGCAGCTAAAGCCTCTCGGTAAAGCGGTTCGGCTTCGTTGTATCGCCCTTGAAAATAATAGAGTTGTGCCAGTTTGTTGCTGGCGAAGGCGACATTCGGGGAGATGCGATCGCCTTCATTGTTCGAGGGACGCGATCGGATTATGCGCGTTCTCTCGTAGCGACGATACCCTTCTAAGGCTGCTCGATCCAAGCGACGATACAGGTCTAGCGCTGCTTGATAGAGCGGTTCGGCTTCGTTGTAGCGACCTTGGAGCAGGTATGAATTTGCCAGATTGCCGAGGCTTTGGGCAACTCGGGGGTGTTCCTCGCCGAACTGACTGCGACGTACATCTAGAGCTTCTTTGTGGAGCTTTTCGGCTTCGCTGTAGCGACCTAATGACTCGTACAACAAGGCCAAATTGCTAAATGAAGCAGAGTTACTGAGGTTTTCGCGACCCAGACGGCGGTCGATCGCTAATGCTTCTTCAAGAAGCTGTTCTGCTTCATCATAACGACCTTGAGAAGCATAGAGAATAGCCAGATTGCCGAGATTTTGAACGACTTTGGGGTGTGCGTTCCCCACTTGGCGGCGACGCAGGGCAACCAGTTGTTCGGCTAGCGGCGTTGCTTCTTTGAATTGACCGGATCGATAGAGTCGATTGACTTGCAAGAAGAGTTGTTCTGCGGGATCGGACTGAGTGCTTGCGACTGCATTATAGAGAAGTTCGCGAAAACCCCGCGTATTTATACCGGGGTAACCGCGCGAGACTTCAGTCTCGCGAACGTTCTTTAGGCAAAAATTCACGAAGTATTGATATAATAAACCAAAAACATTGACAG
>NZ_BLAY01000055.1 GCF_020521235.1 Microseira wollei NIES-4236
ATCGCATTTTCAATATTCTCTGCCTTCTCTCCCAATATCCTGTTACTGTAAGCATTACCCAGATTATTTTGCGTACCTGCCCAATCAACCGGAAAAGCATCGCGGGTTCTAATAGTCAGTGCCGCATTATAAGCAGCGATCGCATTTTCAATATTCTCTGCCTTCTCTCCCAATATCCTGTAAAGGTAAGCATTACCCATATTATTTTGCGTCGTTGCCCAATTAACCGGAAAAGCATCGCGGGTTCTAATAGTCAGTGCCGCATTATAAGCAGCGATCGCATTTTCAATATTCTCTGCCTTCTCTCCCAATATCCTGTAAAGGTAAGCATTACCCATATTATTTTGCGTCGTTGCCCAATTAACCGGAAAAGCATCGCGGGTTCTAATAGTCAGTGCCGCATTATAAGCAGCGATCGCATTTTCAATATTCTCTGCCTTCTCTCCCAATATCCTGTAAAGGTAAGCATTACCCATATTATTTTGCGTCGTTGCCCAATTAACCGGAAAAGCATCGCGGGTTCTAATAGTCAGTGCCGCATGATAAGCAGCGATCGCATTTTCAATATTCTCTGCCTTCTCTCCCAATATCCTGTTACTGTAAGCATTACCCAGATTATTTTGCGTACCTGCCCAATCAACCGGAAAAGCATCGCGGGTTCTAATAGTCAGTGCCGCATTATAAGCAGCGATCGCATTTTCAATATTCTCTGCCTTCTCTCCCAATATCCTGTAAAGGTAAGCATTACCCAGATTATTTTGCGTCATTGCCCAATCAACCGGAAAAGCTTCGCGGGTGTAAATAGTCAGTGCCGCATTATAAGCAGCGATCGCATTTTCAATATTCTCTGCCTTCTCTCCCAATATCCTGTTACTGTAAGCATTACCCAGATTATTTTGCGTCATTGCCCAATCAACCGGAAAAGCATCGCGGGTGTAAATAGTCAGTGCGATTTCATAGCCTGCAATGGCTATTTCCATATTGCTGGCTTTGTTTCCCAAGGGGAAGTCCTGAATCAGATTGCTAAAATTGCCAATAACTGCCGCAATCGATTGTGCTGCATCTGCTTCTACTTGTGCCAAGGTTGCGCTTGCCCAACGCCGCAATATTTCTGCGAAAATTAGATTGATTTTATCTGTATTAGCTGCCAATAAGGGATAAACAACCTCCGCGTCGCCGTTGCTGTCTGATATTGCTTGTAGTAGATTGAGTAAAAATTGCAAATAAGCCTGTAAATCTGACTCGCTGAGAGATTCTAAGTTCTGTGCTTGATTAACTGGCGATGATAAATTCAATGCTTCTACCAGTTTATTTTTCAAATTTATCAACCAATTTGCTGTATTTTCATCTCCCTCCTGCGAATACATTTGGGCTAACGCTTCCAGCACCTGCAAAAAGTCAGCATCGAGTAATTCTTGGTTGGCTGCTAAAATTTCTGGTTCTTCTCCATTGGGGCAATTTAGCAGTTGTTGGATCAGGTTAAGATAAGCTTCTTGGCGTTGTTCGTTCATCGGCGGGGCGGCTATCGGTTAATCTGTTTCTATTCTCAGATCTTGCACTACTCCACTCACCCGCCGTGGAATCAATTCCACGGCTAATAGCTCAATTCCATTAAAATGGAATGAAAGCCTTTAATGATAAGTCTTTAGTCCTGTTTAGAGGACTTTCGCTATTAGCCAGCGATTTGAATCGCTGGCGGGTCAGCGGGTAAGTGCAAGATCTGAGTAATGATGACTACATTGGCATAATTGTGTTTTCCGGACAAATAATGATTTATAAACCGGGTTTCTGCGTATATCTCTAGTTATAACTTAACGATTTTTCAGAGAAACCCGGTTTATTTGCGTCACTCCTGACTACAAAGATTGCGGTTGCTGTCCCGAAACTACCGGCGCTACCGAACTCAATTTTAAATCTGGATGATCGCCTTGAATTTGATGCAAATTCCATTCATTCTTAAACAGTAAAACCGGGCGTCCCCAACCATCTTTTACCGTCACGGTATTAAACAAGCGCCCAACTTTAGCTAACGCTTCCCAACCGCCAGTCACCCATCGGGCAACGCTGTAAGGTAAGACATCGAGTTGAGTTTCCACCCCATATTCATTTTGCAAGCGGAACTGCACGACATCAAATTGCAACTGTCCCACTGCGGCTAAAATTGGGTCTCGTTTAGCTTCATCGGCGGAATACATAATTTGTACCGCGCCTTCTTCTTGCAATTCAGAAACGCCTTTGCGGAATTGCTTAAACTTAGAAGGATTGGGATTTCTCAGAAAAGCAAATAGTTCTGGAGAGAAACAGGGAATCCCTTCGTACTCTAATTTCTGACCCGTGTAAATCGTATCGCCAATCGCGAACACTCCCGGATTATTTAACCCAATCACATCTCCCGCATAAGCTTCTTCAATTGATTCCCGGTCTTGGGCAAATAATTTCTGAGGTCTTGACAAACGCACCGTTTTACCAGTCCGGGCGTGATTGACCACCATATCTTTTTCAAACTTGCCGGTACAGACGCGGACGAAAGCAACTCTATCCCGGTGTTTCGGGTCCATATTCGCTTGCAATTTAAACACAAATCCGGAAAAATCTGGATTTGTCGGCGGAATTTCGCCTGCTGATGAGTTGCGAGATCCGGGTTTGGCAGCAAGTTCCAGAAAAGCGTTTAAAAATAGCTGGACGCCAAAGTTAGTCATGGCGCTACCGAAAAATACTGGCGTCAATTCACCTTGGTGTACTCTTTCGATATCGAGTTCTGGTCCCAATCCTTCCAAAACTTCTAAATCTTGTTTGAGTTGGTAGTATAAGTCTTGTTCTAGCAGTTGTTCAACGTCTGGATCTCCCAGAGCTACCGTTGTATCTTTTGCTTCCCGACTACCGTGGGCGGTGCGTTCAAATAGGTGAATTTGGTGTTGGTGTCGGTCAAACACGCCTTTGAAGCGATCGCCCATGCCAATAGGCCAGTTTACCGCATAAGTCTGCAAACCCAATTCTTTCTCAATTTCGTCCAGCAACTCCAAGGGTTCCCGCCCCGGACGATCCATTTTATTCACAAAGGTAAAAATGGGCAACCTCCGCATCCGGCAGACTTCAAACAGCTTGCGAGTCTGGGGTTCCAACCCTTTAGCAGCATCGATCAACATTACGGCATTATCAGCAGCTGCTAAAGTCCGATAGGTATCTTCGCTAAAATCTTGGTGTCCGGGGGTATCTAGCAAGTTAATCTGACAAAGGTCATACTCAAACTGCAACACCGTCGAGGTAATCGAAATCCCCCGCTGTTGTTCCATTTCCATCCAGTCCGAGGTTGCCTTACGCTGGGCGCGCCGTGCCTTAACGGCGCCAGCTTCGTGAATCGCACCCCCGTAGAGTAGCAGTTTTTCGGTCAGCGTCGTCTTACCCGCGTCGGGGTGGGAGATAATCGCAAAGTTGCGACGACGTTCGACGGCAGTTTCGATTTCGGTCTGAAGTTCCGTAGTCATGCAAAAATTGAGTGGGAAAAATTTAGCAACGGGAGCGCCATAACAATACTAGGATAACTACTGATGCGCCCTACCCCCCTTTGGGGTACGGAAATCTCCTCCACCGAGCTGTGGATTGAATGTGGTAGCTTCGTAACCAAAGAATAAACTAGACTGCACTAGGGAAGAGGTTATATGTACGACGCGGACAAACGGAAGCTTTTATCGGCATTGTGTCACGGATCGATCTTTTTTAGCCTGTTGGTCGTGTCTATCGGCATCCCCATAGCAATTTTGCTCGTATCCGATGACCCAGTGGTGAAGGAAAATGCTAAAGAATCTCTCAACTTCCACTTTAACGTTTGGCTCTACGGCATTATCTTTGGCATTCTATGTTGGATATTAATTGGTTTCGTGCTGCTGGCTATTTTGCAGGTTGTCAACATAGTTCTGCCAATTTTGGCGATTCTCCACTGTTTGAACAAGAGCGAAGATGCCTACCGCTACCCCTTTATTTTCCGCTTGATCTAAGGATTCTGTCTTAGCAATACGGCTTTTGGGCGCTGGGCCTAGTAGTTCGCTAAAAGATTTAAGACTACCAGAAACCCGGTTTTTCTAAAAAACCGGGTTTCTGGTACTATTTTTTACCACAAAATCGCCCCACGGCTTGAAGGCTGTAGGGCAAAGCGACAGTTAAACGCTTTATTAGTATCGTCTAACTTTTGTGCCGCTCGATACCGGGGTTGTGACGATTTATCGAGTGTGCTATACAGAACTTGGCTAAACTTACCTAAATTTCACCATTCAACTAGAAACTCAAGTTGCTAGTTATCTCATGAATAGAAGCTAATGGCTAATGGCTAATGGCTAGAAACTCAAGTTGCTAGTTATCTCATGAATAGAAGCTAATGGCTAATGGCTAATGGCTAATGTCAGTAAAAATCCTATATTAGCAATTAGCCATTAGCAACGCCCTTGTTTATAACTAGAAACTTGCGTTATAAGTAATTTCTAGAGGGTCTGCTTAGAGCTTCCAGCAAGGGAGTCGGTTGCAACAGTCCACAGGCGTCAATTCAGGTTTTGCCCACCCTATGAAGCTTTTGAGCGTTTTACTTTTGAAGCTAAGAGCCATTGTTCATCCATTATTTTCAGCCAAATTAACTAATCGTGGTAACACGATCGACCTTTTGAGCGGCTGGCTAGTTCTGCATCGACTGTGGTTTACAAACCAGACAATTTTTAGCCTTGGTTTTCGGCATTGTTAAGGAATATAGCACAAAAGTGCATCGCCATCAATAACTATAAGTTTGTTTATAACTTACTCAAGTTGCGTAACTAACTCAAGTTGCTAGTTATCTCTCTGGGAGCGGCTAATGGCGTTACTAGGCAGATCCCTGGTCACGAGGCTAATGGCGAGATTGGTAAAAATCCTTTATTAGCAATTAGCAATTAGCAATTAGCAACGCGCTTGTTTATAACTAGCAACTTGCGTTAACTATAAGTAAGTTTAGTAAACTTTGGCGATTTAATCTAGCTCTATGGGGTGGCGTGCAATGGTAATATTGGGTCTGGATAAAGGTAATTCTGTCCGGTCCAACCCAAGGCAAAGCCAATCAGAGAAATCACGGTTAAAATCCAAAAAGCTTGCCACTGACCAAGCCCCGCTCTATAAAGGTCTAGTCTGGCTAGCAGTCCGGCTGAGACTAAAACCAAGACGCGGATGACAATATCAATCCATACCACAATCGCGGCGGCAAGAAAAGACACTACCAGCACGATGATGAAAGCATTGATATCCGAACTGAGGGTACGGAGAATAATCTTTCGGATATTGGAAAAAGGCGCTGCTAAGGTTTCCGCCAGCAGCAATACGAATGCCGCCGCCAACAGCACGATGTACCAGGGAGACTTAGAGGCGGACAAGATCCACCCTAAGGCAGTATAAGTCACCAACAGTAACATTAAAGATAGTTTAGGTAGTTTTTTGACGCTCAGCATATCTGGGTTTTCTGGTTTTTCTTTTAACTTACCCCTACCTGTGGCTTTTGCCTCTTCCTCTCCCTCTCACTTGACTCTTTACCCACACCACAAGACGCTCTGACGCGGGAGAACAAGACAGGGGGACAGGGGGACAGGGGGACAGGGGGAATCAAGAGGACAAGAGGATATGGGGGATTGCTTTTCGTGTGAGGTAGACCTTGGTTTGTGTAGCGGCACCCTTAAGGGTGCCGCTACACAAACCAAGGTCTACCATCACCGAGTGCAAACCGCTATATGGGGAGGCAAAGACGCGGGTAACTCTTCCATCAACCTCTCCCTTGTCACCGCTCTCCCTTCTCCTCCAGGACTTACGCCCGCGGAACCAAAAACAAAGGTGATGCGTCAATCTCGCGATTGGAAACCCTGGATTTTGGCGAGAAACCGGGTTTTTTTGCGTAAGTGCTGTCCTCTTCTACACCAAAAACAAAGGTGATGCGTCAATCTCGCGACTGGAAACCCTGGATTTTTGGGAGAAACCGGGTTTTTTTGCGTAAGTGCTGTTTTTTTCAACTGCCCACATCATATAAATTTTTGTTAAACGTTTGTAAACTATTAAGAAGCGCCTGACAAGCGTCATCTATGTATGGGAGATCGTATGAAGCAACTGATTAGGGTTGAGGGCTTCTGTCTGATTGGACACATTGTCACAATGGTTTTTGGATGGGCGGGGCTGTTATTGGTTTTACCCCATCCGGAAGTGATATTGAATTTACCAGGGTTTGGGCAGAACTTGTTCCAGTGGAGTATGGCTGGGGGCGCTGTGGTAAATATCATTTTAGGCGCGATCGCTGTAGCGATTTTTGCCTATCGTACCCTGGGCGCGTGGCACTGGCTGACGTTTATGCTACCAGCGGTATGCATATCTTTAAGCAGCGAATTGCTGGGCACGGGTACGGGCTTCCCATTTGGTGACTATCATTACCTGAATGGTTTGGGTTATAAAATTGCGGGGTTAGTGCCGTTTACCATCCCCATTTCCTGGTTTTATATGGGGTTGGCTTCGTATTTAATCGCCCGTGTGGCGCTGAAGCTGGATCAAAAGCCGTCTTGGGTGCGTTGGGTAGGCGCGATCGCCATCGGTGCTATCCTCTTCACTTCTTGGGATTTTGCCCTAGAACCAGCCATGAGTCAAACATCGGTTCCTTTTTGGTACTGGGAAAAAGCAGGCGCTTTCTTTGGCACGCCCTACCAAAATTATGCCGGTTGGTTTGGCACTAGCGCTCTATTTATGACCGTAGCAGCAACGATCTGGACTCGTAAGCCCGTCTTGGTGCAGCAAGAAACCCCTCAACCTTTAACGCGAAATCAACTCGGTTTGCCGTTAATTATTTATTTGAGTAACTACGCTTACGCAGCCGTGTTAAGCTTAGCTTCTGGGTTTGCAATACCCGTTTTATTGGGCTTGTTGACTGGCGTTGTCCCGGCAATCGCGCTGTATGCGATCGCGCAACCCGCTAAAGCCCCAGTAGCAGCACCAAAATCTGCTACCATCAACACCGAAATCGCCATAACTGCTGTAAAACTCGGAGTTAAGTGAATTTAGATTCGTTGACAGTACAGGGTGCAATCGCGCTGGGGTTGCTATTAATACAAGCCCCAGCCACGGCTATTTTACTTTCGCGACTGCTAAAAGGGCCGTCGCGTCGTCCTCCGATTGAACCTTGTACCGCCACGCCGGATCTGTTAGGTACCGTCAGCGCGATCGTTCCGACTTTAAACGAGGCTAAGCGCATCCGTCCCTGTTTGGCAGGATTAAGCCGCCAAAGCTACGAAGTGCGGGAAATTATTGTTGTAGACAGTCGCTCGTCTGATGGTACTCTCGATTTGGTGAAAGCCGCCGCAGAAAAAGATCCGCGCTTTCGCCCGATTACAGATGACCCTTTACCGCCCGGATGGGTAGGGCGCCCTTGGGCATTGCATACGGGTTTTTTGCATAGTAGCGATGGAAGCGAATGGATCTTGGGCATCGACGCCGATACTCAACCTCGTCCTGGGTTAGTCGCCGCTTTGGTAAAAACAGCCCAAGCTGAAGGATACGATCTGGTTTCCCTCTCGCCCCAATTTATCCTCAAATACCGAGGGGAGTGGTGGTTACAACCGGCACTCTTGATGACGCTGCTGTATCGGTTCGAATCGGCTGGGGTAAATTCCGACACGCCAGAACGAGTGATGGCAAACGGTCAGTGCTTCCTGTGTCGTCGGTCGGTGTTGGCAGCCGTAGGTGGATACACGAGCGCCAGAAGTTCGTTTTGCGACGATGTTACCTTGGCACGAAATATTGCCGCCGCTGGGTATAAAGTAGGGTTTTTGGATGGGGCGAAGGTATTAAAAGTCAGGATGTACGAAGGTGCAGCCGAAACTTGGAAAGAGTGGGGGCGCAGTCTGGATCTGAAAGACGCCGCTTCTCCCGCACAGGTTTGGAGCGATTTGTGGTTGCTATTATCTGTGCAAGGATTACCTTTACCGATTTTATTAGTTTCTCCTCTGCTCCCCATCACCTCTGCTCCCCTGCTTCTCTTATTGGCGCTAAACTTATTTTTGGTGCTGATTAGGGTGGGGTTGCTGTTTGCGATCGCGCCATCTTATCAAGGAAAAAACAAGAATTCTCCTCACTTTTTAGATTTACCTTTTACCTTTTATCTTTCTCCTTTAGCAGATCCCTTAGCTTTTGTGCGAATCTTGCTATCTTCTGTGCAAAAACCTACCCAGTGGCGGGGGCGTAGTTATTAGGCTTGAGAATCCGGGTTTCTTAGAGAAACCCGGATTCTGTGGCGCTACGTATAATAATACGTATATAGACTGATTTGCCTCATCAGAGTTGGACTATGTTTACTGGAGCGTCAGCTAGTGTTTACGGTGATGAATTAATTACCGCGACTGAATTAAATCGGCAACCGGGACGAATTTTAGATTTAGCATGGGAACGTCCTGTAACTATAACTAGATCCGATCAACACTTTGCTTTGTTGCGTCGCGATCGCATGACTGATATGGTCAAGGCAGCTACGATCGGTCAAGTTGTGTGTGAAGCGATCGATGTTGCCTATCGATTGCGCCTGGGAGAACAGATTGATTCATCGCATCCCTATGGATGGTTAAAAGTATTTGATAATGAAGAACTGTGCGAACTAATCGCAGAAGTAGAGAGTGCATACCGTCTTGAAGCCTGGGATCGTCTTGATGCTACACTCCATGAGTGGCATGAGAGTGCGATCGCCATCGGCAGTAAAGAACTCGCGGCGGCTTTTAATGATGAAGTTGATGAAGTTTTACTGACTCAACCAATAACTGAAAGCACTACCGAATTGACTTAACTATGACTAATTCGTCTGGAGCAGATCAAAATGAAAATGAGAGTGTAGGGAAAGAAGAAGAACAACCGACACCACCCGATACTCTTGGCTCCCAAGATCAAGCTATATCAGCACCTATTTCCTCCGATTTGGTAGTGCCACCAGAAGAACAATTGACAGCACCACCGACTGCGCCTGATACTCTGGAAAACTTTGCAGAACAAGCAACACAATTACCTGTATCTTCTTGGCTGGTGGTAGCAAAAAATCGACGAGTTAACAGGGATTGGGAAGCCTTGCTGTTACGCGCTCCAGAAAATGCTCGCCGCTGCTATCAGGATTTATCTACTGCGCCTATGGTGAGGAAGCCTAAGCGAGTTTTTCCTTTGAAAGGCAAACGCTACTTGGGCGCGTGGGAATACGAAGTAACAAGCTCTGACCGAGTATTTTATGTACCTGATGAAGAAAAGCGAAAAGTGCTAGTTTACTATGCAGGAACTCATCCAAAAACTGCTCCCACCCCTCCGTGAAATCATGGGAAATTACCATGGGTAAATTTTTGATTTTCGGGTTGATATTGGCTTTAGTTTTTTTCGCTACAACATTACTCGGTTATCGAGATAAAGTCTTGACTGCACCTAGTGATGTGCAAGCGGAGAGATTCAGTCAGCTGACAACTAAATAAACTACTAACTCAAATGCTGTCGAAGTGAATGGAATTAGCTTTGAAACTTTGATTCCAAAACGAGTCTGGACAATTCCAGCTAAAAACTCCCAAGCCGAAAACCCGGTCGAAATTGGTATTCGCATTACCAATAAAACTCAAGCACCTGTTCGCTTTACTGGGTTCGATCCCTTAGAGGTTATCAAACTAGGGATAGAAAGACCAGATGGCTTAGTATTAGGTACGTATATAAGGCGGGCAATAGTATTTGGTAACTCTCGAGAGTATCCACAACACAATTATAATTGTCAATTAGTTTTGCCTGGAAAAAGCTTGACTTTTTTTCCAGAAGCCAAGCTCTTTTGGGAGGATGAGCAGCTTACGTTGGGTGAACCTGACCGAAAGGGTAGTCGATGGTTTATTAAATTGCCAGAAGTTGGCACTTATAAAGTGCGCTTCATCTACAACAATCCCTCTCCGGGACTAGCGGTAGAAGGGTGTTTTGACCCAAACGCCGTTAGCCGAACATACATAGAAACAGGACTCTGAACAGGTAAGGTTCTCACTCCCTTTGTGGAGGTTCAAATAGTTGAGTAAGGGTAGTAAGGGTAGGGTGCGTTAGACGAGAGTACGGCAGCGAGGCGAGACTCTAAAAAGTAGTAAGGGTAGGGTGCGTTAGACGAGAGTACGGCAGCGAGGCGAGACTATAAAAAGAACAAATAATATTAATAGACTTCTCCAGAAACTACCCCAAAGGAGGGATCCAATGCCCAACCCACAAGAATTATTGCAGAGGTATAATACACAATTAATGGTGCCGTACTCTCGTCTAACGCACCCGACAAACAACAAATAATATTAATACACAATTAATCGTGGGTTACACTTCGTTAACGCACCCGACAAACAACAAATAATATTAATACACAATTAATCGTGGGTTACACTTCGTTAACGCACCCGACAAACAACAAATAATATTAATACACAATTAATCGTGGGTTACACTTCGTTAACGCACCCGACAAACAACAAATAATATTACAGCGGCTTGCAGCCGCGTGAGGTACAGCGAAATCGCGCCTTTTGTGTAGCGGCACCCTTAAGGGTGCCGCTACACAAACCAAGGTGTACCTCATCCGAATGAAATCCGCTATAATACACAATTAATGGTGCGTTACACTTCGTTAACGCACCCGACAAACTACTGTATTATTTTATTCCGAAACAGTAGTAAGGGTAGGGTGCGTTAGATGAGAGTACGGCAGCGAGGCGAGAGTCTAAAAACAACAAATAATATTAATAGACTTCTCCAGAAACTACCCCAAAGGCGGGATCCAATGCCCACCCCACAAGAATTATTGCAGAGGTATAATACACAATTAATGGTGCCGTACTCTCGTCTAACGCACCCGACAAACTACTGTATTATTTTATTCGCAGACAGTCGAGATTCCCTGCTGAAAAACCTTCACCGCTTCAGCTAAATTAGTCTCTACGCTCAAAATGCAGCGTTTGAGAAGCTGAATATCCAGCGTTTCCAATCCTGTTTTCGTAGAAACCGGGAATCTGAGTTTCTCTGCTGTTTTAATTTGTTTGATAAGCAATGAATTCTTCAATATTGTTCTGAATGGTTTGACAAATTTTATCTAGTGGTAAGTCATTATGATCGTAACCGAAGGGATTTTCGATTTCCACTCCAATTTCCTCAATCCCAAACAAAGCAAAACTGACAATTGCTACGAATATACCTGTCCACCAACCTAGATCTTTGACAAACTGAAAAGGCAGAATTAAACAGTAGATGAGTACCAGTTGATTCAGATGAATGACGTAGGCTGCGGGGATTGGTGTTTTCAAAATGCGTTCGCAGCCGCCTACATTATCCATCAAGTTATTCATCAGAGTGTGAATGGTAGCCAATTGGTGATTAGTTAAAAGACCTCGCTTGTATTCCTGCTGCAAGTAATCTCCTAACCAACGAGTAATTTCTAAGGGCATATTTTGAATATTTTGCAAAATGCTATATTGAGAGGGCGAAATCCAAGGTTTTAACTCCTCACTAGCTGGTTCATAACGGAGATATAGCTTTTCGGAGATCGCAAACGCTGGCAATAAACTTAATGCAGTAATTTTGCGATCTCGATCTCCAGGTTCAACTTCGTCAACTGCAACCCAAATTTGCCAAGCTAGATTGCGGATAGTGTTAACTGTACTACCCCAAAGTTTCCTTCCTTCCCAAAATCGATCATAAGCTGTATTAGTACGAAAAACTAGCAATAAACCTAAAACAATGCTGGGAATTACACTACCTAAAATGGGTTGGGAAACTGGCACTTGATTGGCGTAAAGAAACGAAATCAGAATGGCAAATCCACCACAGAAGAGAGAAGGTGACAAAACTCCTGGAATAACAGAACCTTTTAATCTCAAGGTTTCTTTAAACCATATTTTTTTTGCAGTAGCTTTTGACATTTTTATTTCCCATAAAATTGAAGCAAGGTACCTGGCGAGATAACTTACATCCTCACGAGACTGAGCCAGATGCAATTAGGATTCCTATGCTGCTAGATATCTGGAGCGGCATATGAGGAATTAATTTGGATTTTTCTGATGTCTGATTTTATGGGAAAAGCAATTAATTCGGCAATATCATTATCCAATTTATGGCAAAGTTTGTCAAAGGGAATGTCGTTAGCATAATATGCAAAGGGATTTTCCAGGACTGACGCAAGAGGAGGCCAGAAACCCGGTTTCGACCAGGCTCTCTGGTTGCGAAACCAAGGATTTTTCGGCTCGCGCTTTGTTTCTTTGCGTAAGTCCTGTGAGTGTAAAAAGTCCAACCTCTGTCACTCGTAAGACAAGTTGATCGAATAGCTGCATAAACCGTTGAGTATCTACATCTAAACAAGCCTCTACGTTAGGCGGATTCGTTTTCTCATCTCGGCGATCGCGCCGATCTGCTAGTGACATGCCAGTCGTAAATCGTCCTTGAGTTTCCACCATCATATAGAGGGACTCAGTTTTGACCAAACTCGGATCTATCGCCACCGCCATCGCCAAGGGATCGTGTAAATAACACCCGTAAAAGCCTTCGTTGTCACGGTAGAAAGCCATATAAATTTGCGTGCAGTCGGCAATAAACTGGGTAACTTTTGAAGGACGACGCTGTAAGTTATCTTCAACAATTTGACGGGGTAAGGGAGCTTTCATCGCCACATCTAAACCGACTAAGGTGAGAGGAATTTCCGACTCCATCACGATTTGAGCGGCATCAGGATCGACAAAAAAGTTAAATTCAGCGGCGGCTGAAATATTTCCGGGTACAGTAACAGCGCCACCCATGATGACAATTCGCCCTACTTTTTTCATGGTTGCACTATCTTTCTGAATCGCTGTTGCTAGATTCGTCAGCGGTCCTAGTGCAATAATGGTCAGACTGTCACCGTACTCTTGAGCTGCTTGAAGCAATACATCGATCGCATTCTCTTGAGATGGCTCAATAGTCAGTTGGGGATAGCGAGGTGTACCATCAGCTTGCTTAAACCGATCGAGTTCACCCAAACCATCTGCCCCATGAATTCCTGCGGCATTAAATGGAGGTTTTTTCAGAGGTTTTTCACAACCTTTGGCAACAATAGGCAACCTATCGGGTTCCACAATACTCACTACGCGCAACACATTATTCGCTGCCTGATCTACGTTAATATTGCCAGCGACAACTGTGACGGCTTTCAGGTCTAATTGAGGTGAATTTAATGCCATAATCAGAGCCAAGGCATCATCAACACCAGCGTCTGTATCGACTATTACTGGTATGGGCTGATTTTGAACGTCTATCATGCTAGTTAACGCAAGTTGCTAGTTATCTTTTTAGGGCTGCTAATCGCTAATGGCTAATAGCTAATGGCTAATGGTAGAACCGAAAAATATTCCCATCAGCAATTAGCAATTAGCGATTAGCAATGAGAGCAACCCACGATAATTATAACTAGCAACTTGGGTTAGTTACTGATCGATTTAACTGAGATCTTGCACCTAATCCTGGCGATGAGAAATCGCGGCTATATAAACCAAAAGCGATTGGCAAACGGCAGATGCGGTGCGATCGCGCCTGGACTGGTTGTCCTAGTCGTTCCGATTGTACTCGCTCACGCTTGAGGGCATCGGTGTCAACTTATATTATGTCCGGTCGATTACCCTGAATTAGGAGTAGGGAACAGGCAACACCTGGGTGAAAAAACTTTTAACCAATTGATGCCTTGCCCCTACAAGACAACGCCACCCCATGCAACACCTGGGTGAAAAAACTTTTAACCAATTGATGCCTTGCCCCTACAAGACAACGCACAACAGAAGGTTTTGATTACGGGTGATTCAACGCACATTATAGTTACATCCTCCCAACACCAAGCCTCCTTCGGCTATGGTGTGGGCTTCCAATCCTCACGAATTGGCATTCCTAGATCGGCACTTATCTAGATAACCCAAGTTGCTAGTTATCACTATCGTGGGTTGCACAGCAGAAGCTAATCGCTAATTGCTAATTGCTGATGGGAATATTTTTCGGGTCTACCATTAGCCATTAGCTATTAGCCATTAACCTGTCTTCAGCCCTAAAAAGATAACTAGCAACTTGCGTTAGATACGAAGCCTAGCGTACTCGGAACATCAAGAAAAAAAATGGAGGTTTTGTGAAAAAGGTTTCGCGGTTTTTCTGCCTTGATTTTCGGCAATCTAGTTTAACTTAACGCAAGTTGCTAGTTACATCAAGCGGTACTGGTAATGGCTAATGGCTAATGGCTAATGGGTAGTTGTCAAGAAGGCAAAAGCCTGTTAACCCAATTAGCAATTAGCCATTAGCAATTAGCAAGCGAGCAATTACCGCTGTCACAAGTTATAACTAGCAACTTGGGTTAACTTACCACAAAAATACCTCCTCGTTGCGAGTCGCTATGGTTAAGTTTAGTTAAGCTTTTTTAGCGATTTAATCATGGTCCGATGTCCACTCCACGACTTGGAAATCCCTGAGGACTTGGCAAAAAACCCGGTTTCTAGAAAAAATCGTGGGTGTAGAGTCGGGAGATTGACCCAGAAACCGGGTTTCTGGTTTTTGGCCCCGCGTGGGTAAGTCCTGTCCTGGAAAAAAAATCTGAGTTAGGTATTGCCTATTTCCTCCGAACCTAGTAAGCTAACTAAGGTTTGAAGAAAGACTGAAAAATATACCAGTCGAATGACTAAGAAGAGATATGGCATAATTTGGCCTTAACCTCTTCTTAGGAAAGACTTGTGCTTTACATAAAGCACAGGTTAAACACATGGAAAATGGGTTTAACCTGTGCTAGGTATGCCCTCTTTTTTAATCAATACAACGCCCCGTTGTCATGAAAAGAAAACCGCTCAAAACCTTAATAGCCCTCGCCCTGGGATTGTTTTTCTGAGTAAATATCTCTTTGGTGAAAACGGCGGCAAGTGCCCTCAACCTCACCACACTCCAATTACCAGAAACAGTCGTTTTTATAGACCCTGGTGTCAACGACTACCAGAAACTAGCTAAATCTGTCGCGCCCAATACGCGGGCTTTTATACTTGATGACCATCAAGATGGGGTGGGACAGATTGCGAAGGTACTGGGACAATACAAGGATTTAAAGAGCATTCAAATAGTCTCTCACGGGACAGCAGGCGCTCTGAAACTAGGGGATGGAGAGTTAACGGCTGAAAATGTCGGTAACTATAGCGAGGGGTTAGGTCAGTGGGGGAAAGCACTGGCTACAGGAGGAGATATTCTCCTTTATGGGTGTGATGTAGCAGCGACTGAAGTGGGCGAGCAGTTTCTGCAACAGGTGAGCGAGTTAACAGGGGCGGATGTAGCAGCTTCTAAGGATAAAACAGGCAATAGTAACCTCGGTGGAGACTGGTCTTTAGAGTATCAGAGTGGTTTGGTCGCGTCGTCTCTGGCGTTTCAGGAAGAGGCGATGAGAGAATACAGCGGAGTGCTGGAAATTATTAAAGTAACTAATACCAATGATAGTGGGGCGGGTTCGTTAAGAGATGCGATTACAAGAGCTTTAAATAGTGCAGAAGAAACAATTATTGACTTAAGAGGGATTAGCGGAACTATTACACTCTCTGGTTCTTTGCCGACTATTACCGGAGGTGGCAAACTCTTCATCGTTGGGGATGGCGATCAGACTATTAGTGGGGCAGGTAACCACCAAATCCTTAGTGTTAATACTACTAATACTACGGATTTGCTGACTTTTGATACCCTAACACTCTCGAACGGATTAGCCAAAGGTGAAGATGTCCAAGATGGTGGTGGCGGCGGCCTAGGTGCTGGTGGCGCTTTGTTTATTGATCAGGGAAAAGTCGTCGTTCAAGATGTTACTTTTTCAGGAAATAGAGCATTGGGTGGAAATGCGAATGGAAAGGCTGGACAGGGAGGATACCTTAATCAACAGGGTAGTAAAGGTGGTTCAGGGGGCAAATTCAATGTTACTAACGAATTCTATGACAACCAGGAAAACATTCCGGGGGATGGTGGAGAGGGAGGCAAAACTTGCTCACAAAAGGATTGTCCGGCTGGTAAAGAACAAAATGGAGAATCAGGATTATGGGGAACAGGAGGCGGTGGTGCCGGTGGTGGTGGTGGTGATGATAAAGGAGCAGGTATGGAAGCAGGCAGGAATGGAGGCTCTGGAGGTGCTGGAGGCTACGGAGGTGGCGGCGGCGGCGGCGGCGGCGGCGGCAAAGATGAAGGGGAAGGCGGGGATAACTGGCATGGTTTTGGAGGCTCTGGAGGTGCTGGAGGATCTGGACTTGGTGGTAATGGAGCTGAGGGTGAAGGAAGAGTGGGGCATGAGAATGATAACAACTTTGCTGGACCGGGAGGTCAAGGAGGCGGTGGTGCTGGCTTAGGTGGTGCTATCTTCGCCAAGAAAGACGCTGAGTTAAGAGTTATCAATAGCAATTTCAGCAGCAACCTTGTTAAAGGTGGAACAGGGGCGAATTCTGGTCAGGCAAAGGGTTCAGCTATCTTTCAAGAAAATAATGGAGAAGGGGTTAGTGATGGCAACTCTGTTGACTTCAACGACAATATACCTACACTCAAGATTCAAGTAGTCAATCCAGGTAGCACTGTTGAAGAAGGAGAGAACGCCAGATTTACAATAACCGCTGACAATCCCTCTAATGTTGATGTTCAAGTCTATTACTACATCAGTAACGTTAATGTTGATGAAATGATAGATAAGGACTTTAGATCTAAGCAATATGACAGAATAACCTTGAAGTCCGCGTCGAAAACAGTAACGTTAGAGATTACTACCTTAATCGATAAAGACAAAGAGGGAGATGAAAGCTTTACAATAACGCTTTTACCAACCAATGAGTACAAGCGCGGCACAAGCACAGAATCTTCCGCCACAATAACCATTAAAGATATTAACTACATAGCTTCAATTGATTCTAGTCAATCCAAACTAGAAATTACAGAAGCATCCGATCCTTTGGAATCTTCCACCAAGAGCAATGAAATTAACGTAGATGAATTAAAATCCCTCGGTTATGTCACCGTCAAATTAGATAGTGCCGTCAACGGAAATCATTTTAACAACGCCCTAGCTGCTGGCTTACCTGTTTACTACAAGATTGAACCGAAAGTAAATGAGGGAGCAGCACAGGACTATCTCGCCCCTCAGTATAACTACAATGACACGGTACACACAGATCATCAAATCGTAGATGCTGTCGTCGTCCCGGTCGATAAAGATAGTGCGAAGATCTATTTTGCGGCCCTTCCTGATGTAGTTAAGGAAGCACCAGAAGAATTTACCCTCACCCTAGAGACATTTACTGATAGCAATATCAATCATGCTCTGGATAATGTCCTGGGTAGTGAATACCAATTTTATGAATTGGGCAGTGCTAGTGCTGATCTCACAATTAATGATAGTGACGAATTCAAGGCAGAACTAATCGTCGTCGATAGCATTAATGAAGAAGTAGTCAGTGATGACAACCCTCTGGTTCCCAGCGACGGTAAAGTTAGCTTCAAAGTCAAATTAGGCAGTCAGCCAACTGCAGATGTAACAGTTAAGCCAACTGCAGATGTAACAGTTAATGGTATTACCTTTACCTCAAATAATTGGAATCAGTATCAACCTCTTCAAGTTACAGCTACAGCAGATAAGCCTGTTACCTTAAGCGCTACTAGCAAAGATAGCAATTACAATATATCTCGCAGTTTACCGACTGCCGCTCAATACAACAAATTGAAGATTGCTGAAGGGGATATCCCTGATGTCAGTAAGCGTGAATTGTTTATCAACGTAAAAGCAAACTTTCCCACAGTTGTTAAAGAGGCAGGGAAAAGTGACGAGAGCGGATTTAGCATCAATCTGAATCAACCTGTATCAAGAGAATTGACGGTTCACTACACTCTTACAGGGCTGGCTCAACTAGGAACAGACTACGAGATACTTGGACAAGGAACTATCGGAAGTTTAATTATTCCCAAATATACCCGTAGTGTTGATATACCCATCAATGCCATCGATAACTTTATCGTTGATGGAGACCGCGATATTAAAATTACCCTTGCTGAGTCAAGTGAATTTACTATTGACGGTGACGGAAACCCAGCTACTGTAACGATTATAGACAACGACAAAGCGGATCTAATTATCAGCCAACACAACCCAGATCGACCCAGCGATGAGGATATCGCCTACTTAATTCCTAAACTTCAAATTGTTGGAGAAGATGATCAGGGAGGGTTAATCGTCCAAGAAAACGATCCTCTCGTAGAAAAAATCACCTTCACCAAAGTGGGAGGAAAAGGTCGTGCTATCTCTACTGGCGCTAGCGGTCAAGGATTGACCAAAGAAATTTGGGTTGAGAGCATCGGTGATATCGTTGAGATCGGTGATATCACAGAGAATGGAGTCGTGGATTTAGAGGATTTAATTTTAAGTCCATATTTCCCGGATCAGCCTTCAGAAGCTTCTCTGATTCCAGATTTTAGTGTTGAGCAAAATACAGGTGCTTTCGGACGGTTGCGCGGGTTGCTCGCTGCCCCTGAGACAGGAGATTATACATTTACCGTTGAGGGAAATAATACAGCCGAGCTTTGGTTCAACAAAAATGGCTCTAATTACGAGGGCAGAGAGAAAATAGCAAGCGGTGACACCATTTCCTTAGAGGCAGGTAAGCAATATTACATCGAAGCGCTTTACAAAGAACAAACTGGCAGCGGAACACTAAGTGTCAAATGGACAACACCTAGCTCACAAACAGCACAAATCATCACCAGTGAATATTTAACTCCGTTCCAATTGAACAAAGGCTTTATCAAAGAAGTCTGGGAAGGAATACCAGGAACGACGGTTGAGGATTTAACCTCGAACGAAAATTATCCTCATAACCCTGATTCAGTAACTTGGCTATCTAGATTATTCGACGTTGCTCCCAATAGTGGAGATAACTCTGGAACAAGAATTCGGGGTAATTTAATTCCCCCGGAAACTGGGATGTACAAATTCTGGATTGCCTCGAATGACAATTCAGTACTGAAGTTGAATCCAGAAGGTACAAACCCAGATCAAGCCCAGACAATAGCTAAAGTAGAAGAAGCAAAAGCTTATGGAACGGCAAAAATGACAGCGCCTGCAATACCTCCACTTCAAGCAGGGGAGGTAGTTCAGGTTGACTTGACGCGGAATAACGAGGGGAGAAAATGGATATTTGAGTTGACTACTAATGTTAGTCCAACATACTATAAGGATGACTGTTTGTCGCTTGCTAATGAGAAAGGAGAGGAAGCAAACTACTTATTACCGTACACAGTTTGCAAGAAAAACAATAAAGAAAATGAAAATATTGGTAATGAATACAGATATACCTGGGAAATCAGTCTCAATAACAATGCTGAAACTGCTCTAGAAAAGGCAATTTCATTTAAAGTTAAAACTCAGAATTCTGCTGTCAGCAAAAATCCAACTCTTAAAGAACCAAAGATTGATGATCATGATTTAACTCCACCTCCTAGCTTTCCTGAGTATCAACAATGGGATTGGGGGCAAAGCCAAAAATCAGAAGAAATTTTCCTAGAGCAAGGAAAGCAATATTATATAGAAGCCCTTCACAAAGAATCTACCGGAGATGAAGCTCATCTATCGGTAGCGTGGCAAACTCTTAATAGCAACGTGCCACAAGTGATCTCTGCTGACTATCTCACCCCGTCAAGTATAGTCATTCCCGTCAGAATATCGGCAACGGTGGAAGATAAAAGCAATAGCGAAATTCAGCTCAAAGTCGAAGATCAGGAATTTCAATACAACGGGAAAACATACAAAGTTTCTGGGTTAACGCTTAAGAGTGACGCTAACCTAAATTTTTCTTCCGGATTTATTGGAAAAATTGAAACTGATACCGCTATCAATAACGCGGGTAACACTCCGGTACCGCTGACCCCTGTCGAACTCAGTGCAGAGAATGACCGTGAAGTTACGTTAACGGAAGGACAAGTAGTGCGATTGGGCTATCAGTTGGCGACACAACCAAAGGTTGATGTCACCGTAAGTCTCAGCGTTGATGGAGAAGACCGGGGAGCAGACATAGAACTATCCAAGACGGAATTCACCTTCACCCCGGAAAAATGGAATGAACCTCAATTTGTAGAAGTAACTGCTATTAAAGCTGCTGGAAACTACGCAGATTCTCAGCTCCAGATAGTACCTGAATCGCTGCAAGGAGAAAGTCAATACGGTGAGGGTGAACGATTTGTAAATGTCTTAATTGTCCCGAAACAGTTAAGCGATGACTACAGAATTACCATCAAAGCTAATCAGGAAATTAAAGACATTGGATTCGATGACACAACTGTAGATGCAAGCCATAATTTAAGCGCCATTCAGGTTCAATACCGCGACGAATCTGATGCTGACCCAGAACAAATTACTTCTTGGAACTGGAAAATTGACAATGGATCGTTAATTGCTGAAGAAGGCGCACAAGAGTTACTCCGCCTGGAATGGAGTGCCCTCACTCTCCCCATTCCCCAGGGAAGTAACCCCGACTTGAATTTAAACGTAAAAGTCACTCCATACTTCTTGACCTCAGGGTGGAGTAAGGGAGAAATAACCATTTCGGGAATCAAAATCTACTTTGCATCTACGGATGGGGTAGCAAAAGACCCGGATGCTAAAGTCACAGTAAGTTTAGTGAACGGTCAACCGACAGTAGAAGCACACTTCCAGTTAGTCGGTCAGACGGGAGTAACTAATGTGACATCTTTCTCTTATACTCCCCAAGGTGCAGACTTGCCGATTGTCGCTTCTGTCACTGATCAAGAAAGCATCATCACAGAATTCGGGGAACTCAAGGTCGATGAATCTGGCGAGTGGAAATTTGAACCCAATATTAATTTCACCGCTGGGAAAAAGATTGACTTTACCGTCAATTCAGGTTCTCAAAACATCCCCATTACCCCACCTGCAAACTACGATACGCAAGCGCAGATTATCACCAGTCAACTCGCCCTACCTGATAAAAACGCCACCCTGGTTACAATATCTGCCACTTCTGCTTCAGTACAAGAAGGGGAAACAACCCAGTTGACGTTTAAACTCGCTCAGCCACCTGAGCAAGACACCAAGATTTACTATGAAGTCGAGACACCAAATGTCAACGCCCCTGGCAATATCGCCCTGAATATAGACGGAAAGCGCTACATCAATATTGGCGAAAATGGCATCCCTCTAGGGACAGAATTTACGGTAGAACTTTGGGCGCGTCCCAATCAATTGACTGGAATTCAGGGGTTATTAGCAGCTGGTGAACAATACCTGCGTTTGAACAATCGTAAAATCGAGTTCAACATTGCATCAGGAGAGAAATCTGTCAATATACCTGACACGATTCGTGATGATGAGTGGTTCCATATCGCTTATACGGTAGATGCTTCTGGTCAATCCAGCCTATATATCAACGGACAAAAACAATGGAGTGAGAAACAATCACCTCTAGCATCCGCACCCAACATTACAAGCATCGGCAAAACAGGAAACGCTGATTACTTAAAAGGTCAGATTGATGAAGTGCGTTTGTGGGATGTTGCTCGAACAGAAACGCAAATCCAGCGATCGCGCTCAATAACTGTCTCGAAGGAAGACGAACACCTCAAAGGTTACTGGAACTTCAATCAATTAACTCCCCTCAATCTCGTGGGTGAAACCAGTACATCTCAATTGATTGCTGCGGACGGAACAGAAATTTCAGATTGGAAGAATCCCGCACTGTGGGAAGTTCGACAATCAGCAACTTCAAGAGAAGATTACGAACCCATCAGCGGATTTCAAGAAACTCAAACCAACCTCTTCAATCTCGACGCTGGAAAACTCGGCGGTCGTACCACCTTTGCAGTTGCTGATTTCAATAAAGATGGAAAAACCGACGCGGTGGTTCTAGATGATTACGGCAACCTTTATTACTACCAGAACAAAGGACAGACAAAATCAGGTAACCCACAATTCAATACCACCAAACTTAGCATCAAACTAGAAGGAGCTAAACCCCTCACCGCTGGCGACATCGATGGAGATGGAGACATTGACCTGCTAGTAGGAAGCGAAAACGGAACCATCGAATTGATTGAGAACAAAGGTAATGCGATCGATCCAGCATTTAGCTCCCCCACCCAGGAAAAATCCGATGGTAGCGTCCTCAGCTTTGGGCAACCCGTATCCCCGACGCTAGTAGATCTCGATGGCGATGGCACCTTAGAACTGTTAACCATCACTAACTCTGGAGAGATTTCCTACTTCAGTAACACCAGCAAAACAGGTTTCTCCAGACAACAACAGAGTCCTGTGAAAACTCTGTCCACACCATCCGCCGAAGGATACTTCCTACAATTCATCGATCTCGATGGAGATGGCGATAAAGACTTGCTAATCGACCACCCCAAAAACCGAGCTGGAGAGTTGCCAGGTAAATTACGCTACCTAGAAAACTTCGGTACATCGGAAAAACCCTACTTCGTCGAGGCAACTAACTCCTTAATCCCCAAATATATTGCTCCTGTCCTCCATCAGACCGCTTATCGGGAACAAACCCTGAGCCATCCTTACGACCAAGTAGAATTCTATACCTTTACAGATTGGGATGGAGATGGTGATGCAGACCTCTTGGTAAGTGATAACGAGGGAGTTATTCACTTGCAAGAGAATGAGAATTTAGGGTACGTCACGATTAGAAAAGGTCAAACTGAGGCAACTATCGATGTAACGACAGTTGACGATCATAAGGTTGAACCGAAAGAGTTTATTAAAGTCAATATCTCTTCAGGTTTAGTCGATAGTCAAAACTACTACACCGACACCTTGCATAACTCTGCCGTTATTGAGATTATCGATAACGATAAAGCGGAAATAGTGTTGCTAAATGGCGATGGGACACCGATATCTCAACCAGTAACTCTGGCAGAAAACAACCCAGTACGGACAACCTATAAAGTTAAATTAAGCAGTCGTCCAGAGCAGGGAGTTTATCTCAAGATCGCGAGTAATAGTATCAAAGATGGATTAGTCGCCAAAAACAACGCAGGTGAATTAAAATTTAAAGACGAAATTACTCTCTACTTTTTACCTGATGAATGGGATACACAGAAATCATTTGTAATCGTTGGAGAGGATGATGAAAATGACGACGATCAGGCTGAATTTAAATATGTCATCAAAGCGAGCAGCGCTGATTACATCTATAACAGCGTAGTCAATCAGATTAATGCTGTTAGCGAGAATAATGACAAAGCTGGAGTCGATATATCCTTTGATCATCTCCCCAATGAAGAAGGAACAGTGAGTCTAGCGGAAGGGGCAATCAACACGGTCAAAGTCAAATTAACCAGCCAACCCACCTCACCTGTAACCGTCATCCTAGATCCAATTGACAAGCAGTTGACCCTCTATCCACAGCGGAAGATCGTAGAAATTAAAACCGCTGACCCCGTTACTAGAAAGTTTAAGAAGAGTCGCTCAGCTACATTTAACGGCGAATATGGAACCTTAACTTGGGAACCTGATGGGCGCTACACTTACACTCAAACTAAACCAGCTGATAAAGCAGGACTGACCGATAACTTCTCCTACGCGATCGATGATGGTTACGGCGAGATTAGCCACGACCACCTAGGGATTGATCTGCCTTTCGAGGAAGGAGTAGAAACTCAGCCTCTAATCACCAAGACAGGGAACCTCTTCTACAACCCCAATCAACTTGCAGGAGATCCAATCCGACTCACCTTTGATCAGAAAAATTGGAACCTAGAGCGAACTGTAGCAGTAGCCGCTGTTGATGACGATATAGTCGAGTACAACCACGGTTCCCAACTCAAGGTAAAACTAACTGATTCAGAAATAGCAGTCACGGGAACTTATGGAGCGATCGATTGGACACGGGAAGGAGAATTCACCTATACCCCACTGAGTGGATTAACCATAGAAGCTGGACAAACCCTGAATGAGCGGTTCTACTTTACCCAAAGCACAGATCTCAAGGCGAACCATGTACTCGATTTCACCATCGCCCTTGCCGATCAATCTGAAGCGACAGAAGAAACAAATCTCATCGTTACAGCGAAGATTGATGGGACAGATCTTGAACCACCTCTCACATCAGAGGATGGAAAATATACAGGACAATTGCCTAACAACCCAATCACGGGACTAGGAATCCAGAAAATGGATGCCGTTTATAACGCTATCCCTCTCAATCCTATTCCAGTCAATATTGAGGACAATGACAAACCCATCGTCCGCGCCACCGTTAACTTGAACGCCCAAGAAAACACTCATCCAGGTTACTTTACCGTCACCGTTGATAGCGGGCCAGTGGAATATCCAGGAGGGATTGGCATTAAATACACGGTCTTCGGGACTGAAGATGGCAACGGCGCAACCGCTGAAAGACAACGCCATGAAGGAGATCCAGGACCAGATTTTCAAGGGTACGACACAGAAACACTTCGCACAGGGACTCTCTATATCCCAGAAGGTAAAAAAAGCGCGAGTCTGCCTCTGTTCCCCATCGACGACTCCACTCCCGAAGAATCTCTAGCGGAGCGATTTGAAAAGATTATCTTGAAAATTGAAGCTCCGAACGCAGGGGATTACTACGCATTAGATGCAAGAAACCCTGACACTCAACAAGCGGGAGTGCGCATTATCGATAACGAAGAAGTCGGACTTAAGTTCCTACTTCCCGATTCAGGGTTCGCAGTAGATGAAGGTGGAGAAACCTTCTTCCGAGTAGGGTTGAAGTCTCAACCTCAACAAGATGTTGAACTCAAGTTCTACTACAACGACATTCTCTATAACAATTACCCTGACGCTACTTATCTAGAAATCGATCCCGTAACATTTGATCGCAACAACTGGAATCAGTGGCAGTTAGTGAGGATTGGTGCTTTCAACAACCTCGTTTCTAACGATGATGATCTCACTCCCCGCTATACCGATATTTACTTCACCTTGGGAGTAGGGAGTGAAGATCCCTTCTACAACTCTATGAAAGGGGCGATTAACCAAGTTCTCGACGCAGGCGAAATTAAAACTGAGTACACGATCACGAAGGTTAAGGAACAGACGATCTCTAGTGAAGAGAAGGTCTCTGGGGAGTACGGAAATATCAAAGTTAAATCGAATGGAGACTATACCTACGAGATCAAATCTAATCTGCTATCGGCACTCAGCGAGAAAAGTCGCCAACAGTTGCCAGAAACTGGAAAACTGCTTGATATATTCGATTACACCTTAAAACCCAATGGCGAAACAACTGAAGTTAAGCAGCAGTTAGCCGTTGAAATCAGGGCTCTCAATGTAACAACAGCAACTGCTGAACAAGTTGGCACTGATATTCCAGGACTTCACGGGACGCTTAACTTGAAGGCTGATGGTAGCTATACTTATACCCTCGATGTAAACGATGTAAACAAAGTCTCTACAGAGCCAGAGCCAAACTGGGTAATCAGCGATCGCTTTGTCTATTACCTAGAAGATCAAGACGAAAACGATCAAACCACCGAAACTCGATACACCTTAAATCTTGTAATCACCCAGAATGGAGATCAGCGCATAGCAGAAGCTAATGGCGAGGGGATCGAGATTGAGGGTGATGTAATCACGGGGAATGCGATCGTCACCAGTGGTGTGATAGGAACACCAACGGAGGAAGATCCCAAGATTACTAAAGCAGGTACGACGACCCTTGAAACGGTTGTCACCAATATGTATATCCGAGATCAAAACGGTAAAGACCTGCGGGATAAAGATAAACGAGTATTAGCTAATCCCATTTTCGATACAAACCCGCTCGGATTCGCGGATGATTCAGTCGCAGTCACCGAAAATAAATCAATCCAAGGTAGCTATGGAACACTGACCCTAAAATTGGATGGTAGCTATACTTACAAGTTCGAGAACAGCGAGGTTAAAGGAGTTGATGAAAATAATGAAGATTGGGTAGTCCATGACCGCTTCAGTTATCACCTCAGCGATCAGACCGATGGTTACTTAGAATTAGTGACCTTTAAGGAAAATGAAAACCCAAATCCAGTTGTTACAGCTAATGGTTTAGCACTCCAGAGTGATGACGGGATAACGTTTACAGGAAACTTAATCGATAGTACGGAGACGGAGGTTACAGTTGAGCGAGTTGGGAACGGGCGTTTCAGTTTCCTACTACAAGAACAAACCCTTGACCGAGCAAAAGTTAGCGAGGGATTAGTTCTCGCCTTCGAGTCTTTGCAAGAGGCTGTATACAATACCGATGTTCCCCTAATTGGTCGCTTAGGTGGCGAAACCGCTAGTGATGGAGGAAATACAGCTAACGAAAGCCGGACTCCAAGCTTCTTAGATCGCTTCACCGGTCCTCTTAAAAGCGCTATCCTGGCACAACCGCACTTGACCACCAAAGGTTTAGAAAAAGCGCTACAGAAAGCGATAAATAACGCTTTCGGCACAGAGGTTCCTGTAAGAGTCATCAAATTCGATACCGAGAAGTTGCTGTTTAAATTTAGTCTGGGTCATGGCTATCCATTCGTTAACGAAGAATTCGCTACGGATCTAGGTTTACCCAAAGTGATGACTCTCGATGGGCAATTTATACTCAGCGCGAAATATAACCTAGACGTGGTAGCTGGTGTGAAGTACCGTAAGGGTTTTGACGCCTTTATCGTCACGGATAAGAAAGCTTTAGATGAGTTGCTCGGCGATCCCAAGACCAAGGGAACTGACCTCTTCAGTGTCCAGACATCGAGTGGTGCTGTTAATCCAATAGATGTTTATTTTTCCGGGTCAGGTGGTTTGAATCCGGAAAAACCTACAATCTCTCCTCCTGTTGGTGTTGAGTTTGATTGGGAATTCGGCCAACTTCCACCGGATCTAAGTATCAGCGTCGGCCCTGCAATTAAAAAATCGGGTAACACTATCAATCATCTAGGGAAAATCGTTGGCATAGCGAAAAAAGATGGCAAGGAAGCTAAATTTATCGAGATTTCTCTAGAACAGCCATCTGCTATCTATGCTAATTCTCAAGAAAAAATTCAACTTAAAGCCACTGTCGATCCGGAGAATCTCTTAGGAAGCGTTACAGCTGAACTGAAAGGTAAACGGGAGTTGCTTCAAGTGGCTCTTGAGCATTTAACGTCACAAGAAATCGTCTTCAAGACGACAGAAATAAAAGTAGCCGATGTCTATGGCGAAGTGTCTCAACCCTTGAAAATAGACTTTAAGGTTAAAGTCGAGAAATATACCGATCCGACTGTGTTTAGCGTTTCGGCTCAGACCTACAAGGCGTCGGTGGACTTTGACAAAGAAAATAATCCTGAAAAGCCTGAAGAGAACCGAGTCATAGTTGCAGGAAATACCCTGACAGGAGATACTTTTAAGACCCAAAACAAGGCAGTAAAAATATCTGAGGGTGATTCTACCTGTAGTAAATTGAATGCTGATGGAAAGGAAAAGCAATGTAACACGACATCTGGGGTTGTTAAGATAACAGGAACACAAAGTAATGGTCAATACAACTGGAAATTGTCTTTCAAAGCTAATCCTGCAAACAAGGTCTCCGGTTGGAATACTCAGGGAACTAAGTCAGTTAAAGTTACGATCACCGAGCAAAAAAACGCGAACACGAGCTGTATTTTGCCGGAGTGTAAGTTGGATAAAAACTATACCCTACTGCGAGAGTCTCGCCCCTGGTTTATTCAGAATCCCACTTCTGATACTGACGATCCCAATAGCTTGAATCTCGTTACCAAAGTTTCTGCTGAGATAGAGGCTACTCTAGATGTCAGTGGTGCAGCCGAATTGTATCTCTTATCCGCGAGCGTAAAACAAGCGCCAATGCAACCAGCTAATCCGGCTAAGGGTGGATCTATTCCCGAAGTCTATAAGCAGTTAGTTGGAAAGAAACAAGAACCCGTGCCGGTAATAGGCAATCAAACCACCAGAATCAAAGGTAAGTTCGGGACGCTAATTATCAAGGCAGATGGAACTTACAGTTATGAATTAGATCCAGCCTTATATGATGACAATGAGACTCGCTCGATTGTGATCGCGGACAAAAACCAAGATGATCTCAAACTCAATGGGATTCCTAGTTTAGAAGCATTGTTTGATGTACCCCTACCAGACTGGGCAACAATTCCACCAGAATTAACAAATGTAACCACACTTAAGAACCTGTACGATAATGTCAAAGCTGGAGAGACGGGAATTGGAGTTTCCGAACTTAAAGATCAATTCTTCATTGCTACCAACCAGGAGAATAATTTCAAGAAATTAGAACTAACCCTGAAACCTCAAAAAGTTCTTGAGGATAGTTTCAATAATCAGCCCTTAAACTCAGCATTATCTTTTGACGACAAAACACATACTTGGAATGGGGGAGTTATTTTCTCCGGACCTGGTACTCAAGTTGTCGAACAAGTGTCATCAGGAAAAATTCAACCTGTTGGTAAAGCCAGAGGATTCTTTGAAGTTGCGATAAAAGATCCAGGGACAAAGGAGGTCAATGGAATTCTCAGTTTGGATGAAATTAAAGGCTTGAAAAAGGCGTTTCAATGGTCTGTAGGTGGGGATACTTCCCTGTTTCTCGACATCAACGCGGGGCTTGGCAAGTTTGGAACTGGAGGTGTAGCTAGTCCTTACGAGGAAAGTCTTCCTCTCCCCAACGTTAAATTCAAACTTGGCCTCGACTTAGGATACAAATTTGTCGGGGATTTAGGAAATGTTGCTCGCCAAGGCAAGTTCACTTTTGGGATTTACGATCTCACTTTAGATCTAGGTTCTCTCATTTCCAAGAAGTTAGAACCCCTGATTCAGGACATTGATGAAGTTATGGAACCGATTAAGCCGGTAGCCAAAGCCTTAACTGCGGACGTGAAGGTGTTCAATGAACTGGGGTTACAAGGGGTATTCGATCAAAATAGAAACGGCTACGTAACTCTGATCGAAGTACCGGAAAGCTTAATGCTACTATATGCTGGCTCACAGAGAGATGAGAAAGTCGAACAGATTCGCAAAATCAATAAATTCCTCGATTTTATCGGTGGAATATCCACTCTCATTAACGTCGTCGATAACCTCAGTAATCAATTAGAAGGAGCGTCCGCATTCGATTTGGATATCATCTCTTCTGATGGTTACTTAGTTAAACCAATAGATGTCAGGATTGTTCCTCCAACTGGTGCTACACCTAGTCCTCTGACCAGTGTTCAATTCATGCCTTACGCTGATTCTTTTGGTAACATTTTGATTGGTTCAAGCTACAGTTACCAATATGGTAAGACTATGGGTGGGGCAGTTAACGATCAGACAGTGAGTGATAACCCCGCCACTGCTGCTTGCCCGAATCAAACTCCCCCGAATCAAACTTGCCAGAATCAAAGTGGAAATCAAGCGAATAATAAATCATTAACAGCGGTTAAGGGTCAGCTTCAAAAGCTGCAAAATTTGGGATGGATAGATTTCCCGATTTTATCAAACCCTCTAGATGTGCTGAAATTGATTTTCGGGGAACCGGCGACTTTAATCCAGGTAGACGTACCCGATTTTGAATTAAACTTCGAGTTGAGCAAGGCATTCCCGGTCTTTTGGCCTGTTTCCGGAATTATCGATGGAGACATACATCTAGGGACTAATATCGACCTAGCCTTGGATACCTTTGGGTTTCAGGAATGGATCGGCACGGGAGACGTCAAGAAGATTCTTAATGGCATGTTTGTACCAGATTGGACGGCGAAGAGCTATGAAATGGGTGGAGACACCGCAGGTAAACGTCCCTACTTAGGTGAGCAACAAACTGTCGGCGGCAAGCAAGTCTACGATAAAAACGAGCTTTACGCCAATTCTTCTATCTCGGTGGGCGGTGGTTTAAATTTCATCGGCTTCGGTGGGTTTATGGGTGGTGGTATCGGTGCGGATGGTGGATTCGACATCATCGATGTTGGAGAAATCTCCGACACAGACCAAAAATACGACGGAAAAATCCGAGCTTTGGAAATTTTTGAGCGCCTTGATGATCCTCTAAGCCTCTTTGATCTGAAGCTAAAACTTTACGCCTTCGTTGAGTGTCTGGTTAAACTATTTGGCGCAACCGTCTGGGAGCGAGACTTAGCAAGATTCCAGCTGGCAGAATTTACCCTTGGGGGATCCTCCAGCGAAGTGGGACGGGCGCTTGACTCAACGATTGTCGGCGGTACGGTCTTCTTTGATGCCAATTTCAACGGTATCTTTGATGCGGGAGAACCGTTGACCTTCACTGATTTTCAAGGCCATTATGCGATCGACATTCCCTACCTTTCCTTCGATAAAAATGACAATGGACACATTGATGAAGATGAGGGACGGATTGTCTTGGTTGATGGAATCGATACTTCTACTAACCTTCCTGTCTACAGTCCCTTGTCTGTGGTTCCTGGGGTAGAGATGATCACTCCTTTAACAACCCTGATGACAGGATTGGTGGATTCAGGAATGTCTCTAGAAGAGTCGCAACGCCAGATTAAGACAGCCTTTGGTATTGAGCAAGGCTTAGACTTAACCACCTACGATCCTGTAGCGGGACTCAAACAAGGAGATGATAAAGCTTTAAAAGTTTACGAAGCTCAGATTCTCGCCAATAACCTCATGTTCCACTCTGCCCGCATCTATAGCGAATTTACGGGAGTACAGACCAAAAACGCTTACTCGGCTGTCATTCCAGCCGTCGCCAAAGGAGTCGCAGATTTCGCTAAGGACGCAGCGGTCCGATTTGGGGATAAAGTCCAGCTGGAACAGGTGGTGCTGAAGCCTCTAGTGAGTGCGATTGAGGCTAAACGAGGCTTGTCTCTAAGTACCGACGAGTTAGCTAAGTTAGAAGAGGTATCCAGTTACCTAGCCGCAGCCTATGATTCTGTAATCAAGAGTGTTGATGCTAGCGAGAATCGCGTTGAACCTCTGACATTACTATCGGGTGAACAAGCTCGTCTTAAACTGGATGTTACTGCCGGATTAAACGAGATTTTAAATTCTGATTAACTGTCAAGGAGAATCTAGGCGGGTGATATGATGTCCGCCTAATTACCCTTGGTAAAAATCTCTCCGCTTCACCGTGTCACCCTTCTCCCAAGTCATTCCTAATTATGGGTGTTTAACCGGACATGATATGATACCAAATCCGTACCTCAGGCCCCCTTTTTCCCCACAGACACCGCAGCCTCTTGCTGATAAACTCTCGCCCGCAAGAAAGCGCTTGCGATCTTGCTAGCGCATTTAACTGAAACCTGTGACTCGGAGAAACCAGATCTGATTACTGATATCGAAACCACCCCAACCACTACAGGTGATTTGGAAATGACTGGGGTAATCGCTCAAGCACTTTCACTTTATCGTCGTCGCTATTCTACGATTGGATTGTTGGAAAACTCTCTTTATCCTGAAATTCCAGCAACCTTAAAAACCATTCCCTCGGCTGGTTGTAAAATCTTTGTTGCGACTTCAAAACCGCATATTTATGCCAAGCGGATTCTTGAAAATTTCAACTTGTTATCGCTGTTCAATGGCGTTTACGGGAGCGAAATTGACCAAGAAGATGCTCTGACAAAGGAGTTGGGGAGACGCTAAGAGTGTACCCTGACCAATATCTCTGCACCTGGTCGCAAGCCCCCTCATGGTGCTTAAATCTATTCGCAATTGGCATATCTAGAACATCGAGCCAGTAATCGCCCCATCTTATATTGTACCACAGACTCCGGTTTGATTGAGGCGAAAGGTTGTTAACATGACATCTTTGTCACCTTTGCGACCGCGTATTTTTTCTATGAATTAAAAATCTGGCAATTTGGGATTTTACTTGCTGCTCAGCAGAAGACTCCCTCTTATCCTCTGCCGCAGTTTCTCCAGCTTCCCCAGCATAGGTATTTTTAGATTGGTTTGGGAGTAGGTATGAGGATTAAGTTTCAACAACTGTCGGAGAAGTGGTAGTATTCTCAACATTAGTTCTTAAGGTTTCTATCAACCGTAACCCAAATATTGCAATACCTATTAATGGGGTTAATGACATAGAGAACCACAACAAATGGTTATTGTGAAAATACCAGGCTGCTATAGCAATGGGCACAAATCCTAGCCCAAAGGAAACTAAAGCAGAATTCCGTAATATTTTCCCTTCCGTTAAACCCCCAAAGTATCCCTCAAATATCCAAGTAATTCCAAAAAATGCCTGGTAAGGTAATAGCCAGAGAGTAAAATTAGAGATGTATGCCGTTATTTCCCTGTGGTTGGTTAACAGCCCAAATACAGTCTGGGGAAAGAGGATATACAGAATTGCCACAGGAATAGAAAGGAATAAGCTAGTGAGAATGGAAATCTTTAACAAGGGTTCAAGCTTTTCGGAATCTCCCTTGCCTTTCAAGTTTCCAGTTAGGCTTTGGGTAGCAAATCCTACTCCCTGAATCACAAACATATTAAAAGCTGCTGCTTGAATCAGTAGGCTATTTTCAGCCAGCATAGTTGTCCCCATTGCTGAACTCACTTCTACGAAAATGGATAAAGTAGAAACTAAAGTTAAATTCCTAACTAACATATCCCCATTTAGTTTAAAGGTGGCTTTGATAGCTGACCAATCTAAAACTTTTTGAATAGTTGCTGATACGATTGACCAATCGATGTAAAAACCGACTATAATCAAACCCACAAAAAACGATAAATACTGGCTCATTGCTGTGGTCAACCCTGCCCCCGTACTTCCCCAACCCCAGCGAATAATAAATATGTAATCTAGCACCACATTAGTAAGGCTTTCCAGGAAAGATAACAGGACAACAAAGCCATTCATCTCCCGTCCGAAAAACCAACCAACTAAAACGAAATTGAACAATACCGCAGGCGCACCCCAAATCCGGGCATTGTAATAGTCAATACCTGCATTTTTTACCTCGGTTGCGCCTACCAAAAAGGTAAACCCCAACTTTTGCAAAGGGTACTGAAGAATCAGAATCAATATACCTATCGCTAAGGCAATTAGACCATTCCGCAGTAAAACCAACAGTATAGCTTCTCGATCATCTGCTCCCACAGCTTGTGCTGTCATACCATTGCTGGAAAACCGTAAAAAGTTTAACACGCGATATAGATAGTTAAACAAAACCATCGCTAAGGTTACTCCAGCCAAGTAACGGATGTCAGATAAGTGTCCTAAAAAAGCTAGGTCTATCAAACCTGACAAAGGCACAACAATACTGGAGAGAATATTCATCAGCGCCAATCGGAAAAAGCGAGGCAGGAAATCATACCGATGATTAAGTGTTATCATTAGTTTCAATCTCTTAATTTATCCTACTAGAATTTGATAAATTCTCCACTCTGGGTTGTACTCATAAATATCTGGGTTGTACTCATAAATATTAATTATTTTACCGGAATCAATGGTGCATTCAATAATTAAGATAAGAAAATAGGTTTGATCGATTCTAAAAGCTGTCTACTGGGTATGTTGGATAAATTTATACTCTGGATTTTTCCCCTAAACTCAAAAATAAGCTATTAGATGAAAGATACTCAATTAGAGGTTTCTCTAAAATTATATAAGAACAATACCCAGCAGTTATAGAGACAACCCACGAGATTAAAATCAGTAAGTCTATTGGTATTAATTGATGTAAGTTTAAATCAAACCATAATGTCATTATGAATGATAAGACAAACATATGAATTAAATAAATAGAGTAAGAGGTATTACCGAGAGATAGGAGAAAAGAGTGAGGCTTATAATCAATGGCTTTTTCTAAAAATACTGCACCTGCTATTAATAAAGCACTTGGTATTCCCCACCAAAAAAATCTAACTGAATCCTGCCACCAAGCCAAAGTTCCTGAATACTGGGGATATTGGAAGAAAATATAAGTGCTAATACTAGCAACACCTGTCCAAAAAAGCAATTTACTTTGTTTTACAGTCAAATCAACTCCTTTGAGATACCAAACTCCTATCAAACAACCAAAAACAAATTCAAGACAGATAGGAGCTGTGATTAGACTTAATATAGCTCCTGGATTATTTATAAAAATAGAAGCACTTGAACTTAAAGAAAAAAAAGTTATTATAAAAAGTAAGAAATATTTTTCTGGTATAAATCTTAAAGTAAAAGCTAAAATTATGTAGAAGTACATTTCTACATTGAGTGACCAACCAACAGAAAGAATAGGATAAAATTTTCTAAAAGAGCTAGAAGGTGGAATAAAAAAATAAGAATAAAAAATTGTTTTCATTGAAGTTATTGCATCAAAAAAACTTGCACTAAATGTAAAAAACATTTTTGAAAAAAAATTATTATAAAATAATACCAATAAAATAGTTAAAGTTGTGTAAAACCAGTAAATAGGTACAACTCTAAAAATTATTTTTAGGAAAAATTTAACTGATATTTCTCGCTGGTGAAACTTGTTTTTAGTAACAATAACCATCACAAATCCGCTCATCACAAAAAAAAATATATCGACCCCGATTGCTCCAAAATCTTTTAAATGAAAAAAGTTGTTTAATAACCCGTTATCAACATTATATTGATCGGAAAAAATCTCAATTAAACCTTGAGTATGAAACAGTACTACAAGACTTGCAGCTATACCTCGGAGTGCTTGAATGGAATAAACAATTTTTTGGGGCGACATAATGAAAGGCTTTTCATAAAAAACGATATTATCTAATTCTTTAATCTTGAAAGAAGCTTCCCTCAAACAGTAAGAGATTGCATCCCCTGGAAATCTGGCATCATGCTTTTGACGAGAGAAACGTTCTTGTTGAGATGCCGCCACAATTTCGCCATTAATTACTAATGCTGCGGCACTGTCATGATAGTAAGCTGAAATTCCCAGTATTTTCATTGCTTGTCTAGTAATTTTATCCTATTTATTAGTCAGTAGGCGAATTGATTCATTTTCACTAAGAGGTAGCAGCGGTGTGATATCTGAAGTTGACAAGTAAGGAGGTTTTTCTTTTTTGTGGGAAAGGGCGCTCTCTTCAGTACAACTGTAAGTAATTACAAAATTACTACGTTCAAAAGGAGAAATATTACCAACTGAACCATGCAATGTATCGTAGTGTACGAATAAAACCGAACCAGCCGCTCCTTTCGGTGCTACAATCCCCCCTCTATTTACAAATTTGGCGATTGTTTCTTTGGCTAGCGTAAAGGATGAGTTAGTCGTTGAAGAGGAATTAGCAGCTTCAAGTATACCTTCTTTGTGAGAACCTGGTATGTAATATACTGGGCTGTTAAATTCATTTACGTCATCTAAGAAAAGGATGACATTTCCACCTTTTGGCGAGGGAATTTCTTCGTAATACTGGGCAAATGCGGAGTCTTGATGCCATCCCCACATCCCTCCGGTGAAAGCTGGCTTCATCACAATTTTACTGCGGAAAACATATAAGTCTTTTCCGAAAAGTTGTTGTGCAGGTTGCAGCAGACGGGGGTGACGAACTAAATTGCGGAAGATTTGATTCGTAAAATGGATTCCGTAGAGAGTGCGTAAGGTTTTCCCATCTTCTTCCCAAACCTTACCAACGGCTTCATCTGCTATTACCGTTGGTATTTGATCGCGGATTAGCAACATTTCATCAGGGGAAAAAAGTTCTTTAATGAATAAAAAACCCTCTACTTCGTACTCTTCTACTTGTTCTCTAGTTAGTTTCATAGAGTCGGGTATGTTTTAAAATAGGGTGTAGATAAATGGTGCGATCTGCTTGCAGCAGCGCGAAGCGCTATTGCAGATGACTGTACAAAGATAATTAAACCTCCCACCACTAACAGAGTTACGATAATCGGAATCAGTGTTTTTCAATGATTCAATTTATTTTTTCTGTTGTTATGTATTGACGAAGATAATTACGTTCAAGTAATATTTTCACTTTCTGAGCTGCAGATGCTATACTCAATGACAAAATAAATAAACTAACTCCAATGATACGTGCTTGATAATTTTCTGTAATCATAGCTATAGCAGCAAGAATAATTGCTGCTATAATAAAGCTTTGTTTTACTCGATTACTTATCTGATGAACTCGATTGCAAGAATTACAGATTTGAGTGTGACGGGTGAAGCGATTCCCTATCTCTACTGATTGTAGAACACCATTAAGATTGCTTGTTTCATATCCTTGATAAAATGGCAAATCAATTCCGTATTTATCTAACCACTTACGATATTCAATTACCAAGACATCAGAAGTTTTCAATGGCAAAAACAATTCTTTCATACTCTTGGCTAAATTTTCTATTTGCATCTGTTGTTCTCGGATAAGTTCTGCATCTCCCTCCAAAATGAAATGACGGGAACAATGCTCAAGCCAGCGAGGTTGTAATTTATTGCGCCAAGTAAGTACGCTATCATAATTCCTAAGTAGAATCTTGCATTTTCCTCTACCTGTCGGTATGGAATATAAGTCTGCACCCCCAAACAAACTTTGTTCTTTCCAAGATGCATATCTCACTAAATTGGGAGCAATAAACTCAAGAGATACCCAAGGTTCATTTGTTTGTTGATTTCTATATCTACCCCGAATTCCTCGACTTGAAACATCAATTACCTCCATTTCTAGAGGTTGTGCGTCTTTTCGCTTAAAACGTTTACCATTATGGTTAATTGGAAAATGAGCTGGATCAATAACATTTTCTATAAAATATGATTGGTCATAAGGAAGGTCTAGTAAATAATCGGTTTTTATAAATTTAGGATCGTCTAATTCTGCTAACACAGGAATCAGTTTTTCGTCAGACTCTTCTGCGTTTCCAGGCCACATCCAGACAATGCCTTGTCTTTCTATCACAGTAAAAGATTTTACACAAGCATTATGGGGGATTTTACTTCCTGGTGACAACTGAGGAATATGCAGACATTTTCCATTAGCATTAAACTGCCAACCGTGATATAAACATTCTAGTTTGCCATCAACGACTTGTCCTTGAGAAAGTTTAGCTGTTCGATGAGGACAAATGTCTTGTAAACAGCCAAATTTGCCATTAGCATCTCTGAATAATACTAATGGTTCATCATACACAGAAAATCCATAAGGTCGCTTCTGAGGTAAATCTTGTACAAAAATAATAGGATACCAGCAATTTATCCAATTAAATTCTTGAGATATTTCTGGTCTATGTGAGGCAGATATCAAAGATTCTGTATTACGGAAATCAGGAAGCATTTTTAGAAATTTTTGTTCTTAGTAGTTTATTGAACTATCCCGATCGGAAAGCTCACAAAGTTCGCTATCAACAATCAACACAAGTGCTACTGTCATGAAAATAAAGTTTTCCCAGTAATCAAATCAGTTTTAAGGTTTGGGAAATAAAGTCAATGTGGGGAGCTTTTTGTGCCATACCTATGCCAACGTGCGTGCCATAAACTCCCTCATTAAGGACTGAATTGATTCCCCAATTAATCGTTTCCAGAATACCATTGTTACACCCAAATGCTATTTCCGTGAGACTCAAATTCCTTTCCATGTGGTAAGTCATATCTAATAAAACTGATGTTAAGTCCTGACCGTCTACAATCAAGCGTGCGATCGTATTATCTTCTATCTCAAGGTACTTTTCTTGACTTGATGCAACCCGCTCTGCTAGGTATTTTAAAGGTTTAATATTCTCTTCTTTTGTATCTTCAGTTGTCGTTTGATACAGAATACCATCAAAGAAGAAAGTACCGTCTACAGAAAAGCTTGCTTTATCCCCCTTAGTGTTAACGATTGAGCTTTCTAAAAATTCTGCAATCGAGTAAAACCATCCTGGATCCAGTTCCTCATCATTGTTGGCTATTTCTATGCTTTCACCAAGGTGACAATTTAGTTTACTGCCTCTCCAGTCAGATAAGGATAATTCGCTGTCGGCTTCCGCTATTTTTTGATAAAGGTTAGATCTGATGTTTAAGCATTGCTCAATATCAGCAGCTAGAATTTGCTTAAATGAATAGTCGATTGTTTCCAAACTTCCATCAAACTTGACTGCTGGTAGATGAACTATCCGGCTTTTTGATGTTTGCCACAATTCTTTGAGTTTGTAGTAATACCTATAATCTGAAAAGATTAAAAATGCTACCTCTTGACTCTCAAAGTTATATAGATCGAATAATTTAGTTTTATAGCCTTGCTCTGTTAAGTAAAGATTAACCTCAAGACTATCGACAATTATAGGAATCTGTTTTTGAATTAAAGATTGATGAAACTCCCGAATATCCATGCTGATTGCTTGTTTATTATACTTGAGAATTGAAACTTTACATAGTGTTAATGGTATGAATAGCTGGTGAAGTCATCCATCCTCCCATCTCCCTGATTTTATTTACATGTGAGGTTTCCTCTCAACTAGGAGTTCCTCACCGTAATACATCAATACTTCAGACACTATCTCCAGAAAAACCACAACCAAAAACCAAGAATAGGGTATTTTCTTCCTTTGGCGACTGGTTATATAAACTATTGCCTTCTGGGAAGAATTTTCTCAAAATCGAAAATTCCGGTTTGAATGCTAACGTCTATTAGCACCATGCTACTCGGTTGATAAATACCCTAGTCTTCTTCTTAAGCGTTAGACCAAAACCTACCAGTATATATTACCAAGCTTGGTGCGAGTTTCTTTGTTCACTTGCTCAAGTTTCCGGGTTTCTTTTTTTTGGTTTTCCATGGTAATTAATCCTCGATTGTTGATGGTTAATCTAGGTTCTATTTAGCTTGCCAAAATTTTAGATTCAGATCTCCTGAATTCTCGGCAAATCTAAACTTATTCTATAAAAGCATTCTTTTTTTTAATTGGCAATAGGGATAATATTTAGTTTTTTATATATTTATTGACTTATGTTAAGTGTATGGTTATAAAATTTTTTATTATATCTCGATTATTTTTTTTGTCAATATAGATAAATTTGTTATGATGTGATGTGGTAACAATCCACTCCAGATTTTGTTACTTTTTACGGTGATAATGTTCTTAATCTTCAACCAATTTGATGGTTTGGGAAATAAAGTCAATGTAAGGACATTTTTGAGCCATTCCTATGCCTAAGTGCATTCCATACATCCCTTGGTTCATCAGTGAATTAACTTGCCAATCAATATTTTTAACTAGAGCAGTATTACAGCCAAAACCTATCTCAGTAAGAGTCAAATTGCGCTCTAGTTCATAATTCATATTTAGTAGTATCGAAGTCTCATCCCTACCGTCTATGACTAGGCGAGTTATGGCATTATCTTCAAACTCAACATATTTTTCTTCACTTGATGCTACCCGATTTAATAAATAGGTTAAAGCCTCGCGGTTGCCATCTCTAACTACTGGGTTTGCACAAGCATATATTATGCCATCAAAAAAGAACGTTCCCTCTACTGAAAAACTGGATTTATTACCCTTAATATTTACTAGAGAACTTTCCCAAAACTCAGCGATTGAGTAAAACCATCCGGAATTAAGTTCATCCGTAGTATTAAGAACTTCTAAGCTTTCTGACAAATAGCACTTCAGTTTACTACCTCTGAGATCGGATAAATATAATGCTTCTTCTGCCTCAGCAATTTTATCATAAGCCTTAGCTCTCAAACCCAACGCCTGTTCGAGATTACCAGAAAGAAGCTGCTCGAATGAATAAGCAATTGCCTTAAGACTGGGATCGTACCTAACAGCTAGTAGATGGACAACTGTACTTTCCGATGTCTGGGATAGTTCGATCAGGCGATCGTGATAATGGTAATCTGAAATTATGGCAAATACGGCTTGTTTACGGGTAAAATCATAATCATCAAACAAAATGGTTTGATATCCTTGCTCTCTCAAGTAGGTATTAACCGGATCTCTATCAACCAGGATTGGCATTTCCTTTGCAATTAAGGTTTGATAAAAATATCTAATATCCATATAATCGCTCCTTGGTTGACAAAAAATAAACTAGCTTTAACGCCTTGGGAATAAAGTAAAGAGGATAATTTTGCTCCTATCTATAGCAGAGAGCGCGCTTGCTCAAATATAGGATATCTTTCTCCTTTCCCTTTCTCTATCCTGACTCTATTATTGCACTCAAACGAGAACCGCTATAATTCTCCCGGTGGTGGTTGTAATTTCAGCATAATAAACTGTTGATTGACGATTGCTTGGGGTTGAGTGGGATTTAGTTGCAAGGCGGTTTGTCAGGCAACTAATGCTTCTGGATATTTCTCTAAAAATCGTAAGGCGATACCTTTACCTGCCCAAAAATCGGCATTGGCGGGAACAATTTCGCTGGCTTGCTCGTAAGCGGTAACCGCGTCGCTATAGCGGTTTAATGCCATTAAAGCTAAAGCTTTATTATACCACGCTTCGGCAGATTTGGGATTAATGCCAATTGCTCTATCTGCTGAGGCAACGGCTTCCTGATTTTTTTCTAAACGCCATAATAAGGCACTTTTATTCACCCAAATTTGTGCTAAAGTGAGACGATACCCGACATTTGCATCTCCTAATAAGGCGCGATCGTAAGCAGATAAAGCATCTTCAAATTTGCCTAGGGTAGTGAGAATTCTACCTTGATTAAACCAGGCTTGCGATGAGTTAGGATTTAAAGCAATGGCTTGGGCGGTTGCGCCGAGCGCTTGCTCAAATCGTCCCATATACCATAGGGTAGCACCGCGATTAATCCAAGGAGCGGGATAATTGGGAGAAATTGCGATCGCCGTATTCCCAGAGGCTAATGCTTCTTCAAATCGCTTTGCTCCAGTCAAAGCGTTAGCCCGATGATTCCAACCAAAGCAATCCCTTCTTCTCCCCAGCGCCCATCTCCTTCTTGAATTGCTTAGAGGCAGAATCTGGTGCGATTAAATTGCCTGGATTCTCTTCAGCAGAGTCCTGATTTGCGAGCAAAAACGAATTACTATGAAGTCCTGGGTCAAAATAGGGATTTTCATCAAGAACATCATAAGTCGGTAATAGTCGTTTATGAAATAACTATTGTACTTTCCCCTGCTCTCAAAGAGCAATACTATTAAATAGCGGCTTACCACCAGCAATATGGGTTTGAGGATTGGGTATAACTGTTCGTAACAAAACCGCTAGGGAAGGCGGTAACTGCTGAGTCAATTGTGCCAAAGTTGTTAGTTTTGGATTGATGGGACAAAACTGGGATTCAGCAACAAGTCTCTGGCAGGATAACCGCAAAGAGAGAGTTCCGGCGTGAGTAAGAGGCGTACACCCTGACTGACAGCGTGGTTAAGTAGGTACAAGTAAATAAAGTGAAAATAGTTATGCAAGTGTGGGGCGGGCGGGACGCCCACCCCACAAGAGTCTGAAATTCTTGTGGGGTGGGCGTCCCGCCCGCCTCTTGTTCAATTTAGTTATACTCACCTAGTTAACTCAAGTTGCTAGTTATCTCATGAATAGAAGCTAATGGCTAATGGCTAATGGCGAGATTGGTAAAAATCCTATATTAGCAAGCTCGCCAGCTTGCAACGCCAAAGTTTATAACTAGCAACTTGCGTTAGTTAGCAGCATCCAGAATATATTGGGCGTTACCTGCCAAGTCGCCAATAGTGGGATTAAGTTGAGCGATCTCAAGTTTTATGGGAGTTGCTTGTACCGCAGACAATATCCAAACTCTAGCTTGAAAAATACTGAATAGCTAATAGCTGATAGCCGAGCAGAAATGTTGAATTTTCGGACAATCTTGCTCAAGCTAATTCCCACACCAGCCAAAAGCCATTTAGGCAAATTTGTCAAAAACCATAACTCTATCAATATCAATTGATGTAAAATTTTGTGTCGCGAGTGAAAAGAGGAATACACCGACAGGGATATAATCAACCGCAGAGTTTAAAAAGCTGCTCAATAAAACCTCTTGCCAAGGCAAAGGTTTGAGGAGCTTCTGTTGCTTATTTCTTGTTAAGAGTTACCGAATAAAAGAAAGGAGTCTAATATATCACACCTTTGGGAATTGTGCCTTTTGAAGGCCAAACTTTTTGATCAAAGGAGTTGTTCAAGTTAATGAGTATTCCGATTCAGGTTTCACCGGCGACGAACGATCTGACCCTGTCCATAGATCAGACGTTCGCCGAAGTGGTGAAAGTCAGTATCCCGAAATCTGGGGTAGTCCCCAAAGTGGATGTCTATTTTCTCGCCGACACGACAGGTAGCATGAGGACGGCGATCGACGCTGTCAAGAGCGGCATAGTGGATGTGATGACCAGAATCCAGGCTCTAGGGTCTGATGTCTGGTTCGGGGTTGGCGACTACAAGGACTTTCCGGCTCCTGTTGCCGACGAACATCCCTACGCCTTCGCACACCAATGTAGCCTGAGTGCCAATATCGCCCAAGTCAAAGCCGCGATCGATTCCTGGACGACCTCCCCGGGTAGGGACACTCCAGAAGCTCAGTTCTATGGACTAGATCAGGTTGCCGAACCACCAGGTGGCAGGATTGGTTGGCGTGGAGATTCCAAGCGGATTATTGTTTGGTTTGGCGACGCCGCCGGTCACGACGCAGTCTGCAAGGGAATCTCCAACCTATCCTACGACATCACCGAGGCATCGCTTACCGCCAAGCTAGTCGCCGAGAAGATCAAGGTGCTGGCACTGAGCATGAACACCAACTATCGCGCTCCAGCAGGACTCGACGACGACCCCAAAACCGCAGCCAGCGGGTATAAGACTAAGTGCGGAGAACCAGGCGGCACCCCCGGACAAGGGACAAGAATTGCCAAGGCGACGGGTTGCAAGCTAGTCCAAGGTGTGAGTGTGGATACGATTATCGACACCATCGCCACGGAATTGGCAGCACAGATCACCGCGATCGGGAACGTCAGTCTGGTAGCCAGCGGTGCCACGGCACCATTTGTGCAAGCGATCGCACCAGTCGCCGGATATGGTCCACTCAGCAGAGACCAAGACCATGTAATTAACTTTGACGTTTCCTGGATTGGCACCGTAGCAGCTACAACCGAGGTTCAGGTCTTCAACGGCTCCCTCGACGTCGTAGTTGACGGAGAAGTCATCGGCGGCAAGACAGTCAAAATCACAGTCCCAAGTTCTGTTCCAGAACTACCCCCAATTGAACCCGAGGAGGATATTCCAATGATACGCCCAGATGATGTTTCCGGTACCTGGATGTTGATTCACCAAGTGACGGGTACTTATTTACAAGCTATAGGTTACAATCCCGATGTCAACGATTATGTCCATACCTGGAACCTCGATCCTCCTAATACTACGGCAGGATATCAAGGACACCTGTGGAATCTGGTCAAGCAGACCGATGGCACTTACCACATCCGGAGCTGGGAGAAAGATTTCGTCTACAAGGAGCAGTTGTATCTGCAAGCGCCAGCCAAACCTGGGGCTGACGGGTACCCAAGGTTGCAACGGCGCAGCCAAACTGAGTTGCAGTCCTGGGTATTGGTTCCAGTCAGCGGCGATCCCGACACTTACGCCATCCAACCCAAGTCATTCCCCGAATATTCCCTAGGTCTTTATAGCAATAATTGTCAAAACAGCATAAGTGTGGTTGCCAACCGCACCTGGGGAAAACCAACTTTCCATCACTATTGGCGACTGAGCAAGGATTACACTGGGGGGAACTAAATCTCAGTACAGACTGCTATCTACCATGGCGGTACCAATGCCAAGGGTAGTTGCTTAAAACTTTCTGGAACACAGACATTGTTTTGTTCCTTAATCTGTGGGAACTAATAACTCAAGTTGCTAGTTATCTCATGATGAATAGAAGCGAATGGCTAATGGCTAATGGCTAATGTCAGTAAAAATCCTATATTAGCAATTAGCAATTAGCAAGCTTGCAACGCCCTTGTTTATAACTAGCAACTTGCGTTAATAGTTCCCACAGAATTATCTGCATTCAGAGGAGTTATTCAAGTTCATCAGTATTCTGATTCAGGTTTCACCGGCGACGAACGATCTTGGCACGGTAGTTAAAACTACTCGTGCCGCCTTTCCTCTTCGGTCTAAAGACACGAAGAGGAAAGGCATCCCGATGTGGATATACAGGCAAAACCTGCAATCCAACGGTTGATTTCGTCTCTACTTGTAGACTAATCTTCCTTCGATATAACTGTTAAGATTTTGATGATGGCTCAAGTATTCTTCCAGGACATCTTGAGGATTGGTTGCGATTACTTTTGGGTCGCCTAATTTTGTTAATTCTTCATGGGTTATGCCTAAATTATCAGCTGAATTTTGGTAACGATAGTCATCGATACAGACGGTGTAGTGTTGCTCTTCTTGTACAGCTTGTCCCTTAATGCTTAAGGATTCCAGCCTTTTTTCGGCATCATTGTAAACTGCCTTAATCCCTTGGTTGACCTGCAAATACTGACTTTGACCCTGTATGCGGTTTTCTGGTCTCATAATATGAGCAAATATCTGAGTTAGCTGTACCCCAGTCACTCGAAATTTATAAAGAGTATTTTTGTAAGGGTAAACAGTTCTCAGATCGCTCAATGTCACTGGAGGTCCTAATTCTTTGCCTCGGATTGAACCACTGGCAACAAAAACTACATCGAAATTATCGAGTTGAGCAAAGATATCAGCGATTAAGTTCCCCAATTCAGTTTCTTGTTCACGCTTAGGATGAGTCAGTTTCCGTGCTAATCGTCCAATCAGTCGATTATACTTGCGGTCTACCTCTTCTTTGAACGAAGCAATCAGCTTTTCGATTTCGGGATCGGGATCTGCCAGATTATTATCGACCGGAAGGAGTTGCCACTTCCATTCAACAATGCTGTTCGTATCGTCATCGACTACAATATCGAAACGTCCGATCTGGTCTGTCCCTACTCCAGCTTGTGCAATCAGAATATTGTTAACTTCCGCTGGTTGTTCTAAAAATGTATGGGAGTGTCCGCCGATGATCATATCCACACCCCACGCCGGGTCTAGCATTGCTGCCAGTTTTTTATCCGCTTCAAAACCGATGTGTGTCAGAATAATGGTTAAGTCAATGTCATCGTTTTTGTAGGCGTTGCAAATCTTGCCAACTTCTGCGGATGCATCTTCTAGATTGATAAAGGTGCCAATACTCCTGTCACGTTTTAATGTCTTAAGAGCTTCTTCCGTCACAATGCCGATGAACATAATATCGAATCCATCGACATTGAGGATCAGATAGGGCTGCATCAAGCGTCGGTTATACTTTTTAACGTATAAATTGGCATTCACGATGGGGAAATTTGCCAGCTTTTCCAGGAATAATAAGTGAGGCAACCCATAATCTAATTCGTGGTTCCCCAAGGTCACGACATCAGGAGCCAAGTAATTCATAATTTCTATGGTTGAAAGTCCTTGGTATTCCGAATCAATCGTCGAACCTTGGAGCATATCACCAGAAATAACAAACAGCACGTTTTTCTCTTCCTGGCGCACCTTATTGATATATCCAGAAAGCAGGGACATGCCACCAATCACATGACCTTCTGCGAGACCCGTAGCTTCTGCCAGAAAGTCTCCATGCATATCATTGGAATGTAAGAGCGTGAAACGTTTAAAGCGCTCTGTGAGAGTCATAGTTTTTTACCTCTGAATAGAATTGTTTAGTAATGATATCATGTCCGGTTGCATCGGTAGCGTCAGCCAGGGCGGGTTTATTTATTACTTGGTTCGTAGTAGGGGCTACTTTAACGAAATATCTCGTGATTCGGAGTAGGGGCGTTCCACTCAATGGGCAGGTATTACTCGCCCCTACTCTGGTAAAACCCGCCCCTACTATAGACAACCAAAGCGACATGATAAACAGGACTGACGCAAAAAAACAAATGCGCTCCGAAAAATCCTGGGTGTAGAGTCGCGAGATTGACGCAGTGGGTTTTTGCTCCCGGGTGCGTAAGTCCTGACAAAGTGTTCGTCTTCAAAAATACCTATGCTCTTATCAGCGCGAATCCTAAAATCGGTAATTTTGAAAATTCTCATTGCTAACCAAACATTTTGCCTATTATGTTTGGGTCCATAACAGAGGTATTCCTTCTACCGTTCCCGAGGTTTCTATCTCTTCAATTTCCTTAACTACATTTGCTGTCAACTCTTGAGTTAGTACGTCAATCATTTGCATTTTCATAGGCACAACTATCCCCACCTTATCCATTGCTTCCATTAACATATTTTGTTCTGATTCTTCTAGAAACCCATCAGCGTTAATTAAATTCATTAATAAATCATTTTCCTCTAGCAAGGAGCGCAAATCTTTGTCTTGCTGCATAGGCAATAACAATTTTTCATACTTTTCTTGAGGAACGGAAACTGCTAAAGCCAATTGCAACATCAAGCGGAGATTGCTATTCGGAGGAATAGAACATAAAAACGCCATGATTTTGCCGATTTGTTTGCTATCCATAATTTTTTTTAAACTCTTCAGAAACATCACCCTGACGCAGTTTGATTTGCTGTATTCATTTTCAGACGACCTAGCTGCATCTTACTTAAGTGAGAAAAATATATAGATGAGTCAGGAGCCAGGAGTCAGAAGTAGGAGTAATACACCTGACTTGAGAAATGCTATATTCCCATTCCTAATTTTTGACATCCCCAGAATGCCTATTCTTTCGTTAAAATAGCTACGAACGTAATGCAATTGCCGAAAATCAAAGCCTACAGGTTCTAGTTTAACACGACAGAGCCGTAAAGTCCAATGCCTTATAATTTTGATAATTAACCCAAGTTGCTAGTTATATCATGTCCGCGAGAGATCAGTTGTGTATAGTTGATTGTGCGAAAAAGCGTTTTTTCTCCCCCATCCCCTTTGCTCCCCCATCCCCTTTGCTCTCCAAACGCAACCGATGCAACCGGACACGATATTATAACTATCGTGGGTTGCACAGCAGAAGCTAATCGCCAGCTTGCTAATTGCTTATGGGAATATTTTTCGGTTCTATCATTAGCCATTAGCTATTAGCCATTAGCCTGTCTTGGGCCCTAAAAAGATAACTAGCAACAAGCGTTAATTATAACTTTTAGGCATACCGAAGACAAACAGGGAATTACATTTCAAGAAACAAGGGGAAAGGGTAAAGGGGAAGGGGGAAAGGGATGGGATATCTCGTGTTTCTTTCATTCGTAGGGGGTGGTGCGCCGCCAGTTGAACTGCTCCTAAGAAACACGGGGAACTCTTAACAGTAAGCTAGCTGTGTTTCTTTCATTTGTTGCGAGGGAGGTTTAACACTTTTGACTTTTGACTTTTGATATCATGTCCGGTTGCATCAGTTGTATATAGTTAATTGTGCGAAACACTGTTTTTTCCCTCCCACCTGCTCACCTGCTCAAGATCCCACCTGCTCACCCGCTAGCTTAACGCTCAAATTTTATTGGTGCAAGATGTAAATTACGGCATCTTATAGCTAATTCAAGCAGAGTGCCCCAGTGCGATCGCTATCAATAAGTTTAAATTGTTAGCAACGATCCAAACGAGTGGCTTTGTAGGGTGCTTGACTGGACTTTGCCAGGTATATGCCTGCCAAAACTACCGAAAAACCTAACAAGTTCACAGGACTTAACTGTTCAGAAAAGATGATCCAGGCAAGTATAGCAGTAATCACCGGATCGAGCAGCAAGAACAGGGCAACGAACCCTGATGAAAATCTTTTGAGGTTATCAGCCTGAAGACTTTGACCAAATACTTGGCAGACCAAAGCTTGAGAAATTACGGTCAACCACCCAGCCAGGGAATAGGGAAAAAGTACATTTTCGGTAAGCAGAACGATGGGGAAGGTCAACAATGCCCCAAAGAAGGAACACCACAAGAGTAGGGTTGTTGCTGAAAATTTTGTTCGCAATTTTTCTACAGTCAACAGGTTAGCGGCAGAGAAGAGAGCAGATAGCATGGCAAGCGAGTCACCTGTGAAGTTATCTGTCGTTAAATGCAAATCGCCGAGTCCAATTAAGATAGCTCCGCTGATGGCAATTACCATGCCAAGGAGGAATCTGCCCCCAAAGCATTGATTTAAAAACAGCCATCCCATCAGAGTCGTAAAAAGCGGAGTCAAGTTATGCAGCAGATTAGAGTTGGCGACACTCGTCTGAGTTAAAGACCAAGCCCAAGTGACTAGAGTGCCAGAGAAAAAACAACTCATTGCTAGCAACAAGATTAGATCGCCAGTTGTGTAACGCTTCTGTTCTACCGACAAGTCATCAGACTTTAGGTTGCTCAAAGTCTTGAAGAAATTCAGCAATCCTAAGATGATAGTGGCTACCCAGAAGCGATTGAATATCGTGGCAACCGGGCCGAGTTCGCGTTCACTTAATTTAATAAAGATTGCGGCAAACGATAGGGCAAAGACTGCCAGAAATAACGAAAATAGACCAATACTCCAAGGGAGTTCCTGGGCGATCGCCGATGGTGTTTGTTCTATCTTTTGCGGTGATGCTTTCAGCTCAATTGTCATGTTTATTTTCCCTTTGAAGCCACACTTGCCCCACTCAAGGGTTGGGGATTTAAGCTAAATTACTGTATTGCTTGTGGGGTAGGCATCCCTGCCCGCCCCAATATGCAATTTAAATGTGGAACAGCTTATTTCTGTTGCAGGCTCATTCTTGCATCCCTTCGTATAAGAGTCGGGCAAACAGCCTGGCCCCATCATCGGTCTTCAACCGCGTATATGTGGGCGGTTCAGACATTCCCACTGTTCGCAAATCGGACAATAGCTCTGGGTGAAACTGACAAGTGAAAGATCGCCGAATCTGTTTGCTTTCAAAATCTTTGTAGATGATGCAAGTCGCAGAACATTCGGTGACAATTTCATCCTCAATGGCAGTAGAACACAAAATCTCGATGGCATCCGGCAGTTTCAGTAACCATGCCAACCGACTACCCGCTAAAATCGACCGATAGGGAATGATGGCATCGTGCAGCAGGCGATATGCCCAGTTGGCAAATAAGATCGCTTCTTCGTTGACCTCATCCGAGTGAAACATGGCAATATTGACTTCCCGCTCATATTCGATCGCGGTGTCAATCACGCCTTCGTATTGGTCAGCGGTGATTTCGTGAGCCATAATTAGCTCCTGGGGAATGCCGAGTGCCTCACCATCAGGGGATTGGTAGTGGTGCAACTGGCGATCGCCGACTTCCTTGTGTTCGTTGGGTCCGACGGCAAATTCTGGGTGATCCCAACCTTCAGCAATAACATGACCATTTCGCTTCGTAATTTTGAGGGAACTGCCAAGTTTTTCAATTTCTTGACAAACGCGCTTCAGTGCCTTCAACATTTTACCATCGCGGTCTCTCGGTAGTGCCTCTAAACTCAGAACTTGCTGAACCGCGCGCTTAATTAGATTGATGTGTCCCTGTGCCGCCAGTTGATGTCCCAAACAAATAAACAGTGCTAAGGCACTCGTCGGCGAGCGGGAAATCAGCAGCTTTTCAACCAGACAATGGAGATCATCGAGGGAACATTTGCCACCGTCAAAAGTAGAGGCATCCCGTACTGAGGGATCGCCACCTTCAACCACCACAGCTAACCCCGACGTAATCAACGGCACCACCAAGTCAGGATCGAGCAGTCCAGAAGACCAAACGGGAAACAAAATTGAATCGCAATCGGCAATTTTTTGAGCGATGAAAGCAACATTAAGCGATGCCCGGACATCTTCTCCTAATGGATTTTTGCCAACGTGTTCCCAGGGTTCAATTATGGCGATTGCATTGCGAAATAACGCGGGATGCTGCATCAGAAATTCTAGATCTGCAGGTGAGTTAATCACCTTTTCCAGGGGTTTGCCGCATCCCCATTCAAATTTGGCGTTTTCTGTGAGCAGCGATGCGTCTGGTAAAGGAGCGGGCGAGTGGCGATCGGCAAGAAATTGACCGATCAGAACATGGACAGATTCAAAATCAGAATCACCTTCACTTAAATAACCTGGACGCAACCGCCAATTGCTAGGGGTTACTGATTGATGGACAGTTTGATTGGTTGTATTCATTAAATCAACGCGATTTCGCTTAAGTGAGTACAAACAGACTGAATCTAATTACCGGAAATCGAAACCTCCAAAATTTATCCTAAGAGGACACATTGCTCCAGTCTAATGCTTTATAATTATAGCTGCTATAACTTTTAGGCATACCCAATGCAATTATGGAATTGCGGCATCTTAGATATTTCGTCGTCGTTGCCGAACAACTCAGCTTCAGCCGTGCTGCTGGAAGGCTGTATATTTCACAACCTGCGTTAAGCCGTCAAATTAAACGACTGGAAGATGAACTGGGTGTTGTGCTGTTTCTCCGAAAATCGGATGGATTAAAACTCACAGAAGCGGGAAAATTTTTTATGGAACAAGCAAAAGATATTTTGCATCGTAGTTATGTCGCTGTGCAAAGTATCAAGGCTTATTCCATAAATACAGATGAGCCTTTAGTTATTGGCTATATCCCAACAATCCTCCAGAGTTTTCTGGGTGAAACCCTACATAAATTTAGTCTTGCCTATCCTCAAGTTCCCATTCGTTTCCAGGAGATGCCGCCTAGTGAGCAAGTTCTCGCATTGCGAGATGGCGCGATTGACATTGCTTTTATGGGCAATCCACCCGATGAGTTAGGTACAGCCTTCAGGCTTGGTTTGTGTAGCGGCAGCATTAATGCTGCCGCTACACAAACCAAGGTGTACCATCACCGAGTGCAATCCGCTGTATGGGCAATCCACCCGATGATATCGTGTCCGGTTGCATCGGTTGCGTTTGGAGAGCAAAGGGGATGGGGGAGCAAAGGGGATGGGGGAGCAAAGGGGAGCTGGGGGAGCAAAGGGGATGGGGGAGCAAAGGGGAGCTGGGGGAGAAAAGGGGATGGGGGAGCAAAGGGGATGGGGGAGCAAATGGGACGGGGGAGCAAAGGGGAGCTGGGGGAGCAAAGGGGAGAAAAAACGCTTTTTCGCACAATCAACTATACACAACTGATCTCTCGCGGACATGATATTAGAAGAAGAGTTTGTCGTCAAATGCGTCAAGCAAGTGCCTGTTGATGCTTTGTTACCAGATACGCATCGATTGGCAAATCAGCCCTCGATCAATCTGATGGAACTTGCTGCTGAAAAATTTATCGGCATGTCTGAAGAAACTTTTCCAGGGCGGAACGATCGGATCCGCGATACTTGCCACAAAGCTGGCTTTAGGCCAAATCTGCACCTATTTGCCGATAGTCATGCCTCAATGATTGCTCTCGTTGCAGCAGGGCAAGGGGTAGCAGTCATGCCCAGGGAGGCAGAAGCACTGCCGCATCCAAAAGTTGTGTTTATGCCGCTGCACCATCCAATATACTACGCTCGATCAACTGCCGTGTGGAGGAAAGAAACACCTGCTCAATCTTTAGATAAATTTCGAGAAATTATATTTGAGTCTAATAGAATTTTCTAATATTTTTGTGACTGAAATATTTTCCCTAAAAAACTTACGCACGCGGGGTCAAAAACCCACTGCGTCAATCTCGCTCATGTAAACCCACGATTTTTCGGATCGCATTTGTTTTTTTGCGTAAGTCCTGCCCTAGTAAGGGTAGGGTACTCTCTTCGGCAGCGTAACGCACCGAGGCGAGACTCTAAAAACAACAAATAATCTTAATACACAATTAATGGTGCGTTACACTTGGTTAACGCACCCTACGAACTACTGTCTTATTTAATTCGCAGATAGTCGAGATTCCCTGCTGAAAAACCTTCACCGCTTCAGCTAAATTAGTCTCACCGATCAAAATGCAGCGTTTGAGAAGCTCAATATCCAGGGTTTCCCATCCTGAAAGTTTACTTTGATTTACTTCCTCATATCCATCTTCTCGCAGATGATACAGCCGCAACGTGCCATCCTGCCAAAACCACACCAAAGGGACGCCCAAAGCTAGATATTTTGGCAACTTGCTGACTTTGCCACTCGTATAAACTACTTCAATTGACAGATGGGGAATCGATTTAGCTTCGCCCAAACAAAACGATTTGTCTGCCTGGGTTGAAGCTACTCCCGCCTGCTCCTGGGTCATAGAACCAGAAGGGTAAAACCTGATACCTTGCATCAGCAGAAAAGTTGTCACTAGATAGCCAATAATTTCAGAAAAATTTTCGTGCTGGAATCCCGGCATCAGAATCTCAATCGTACCTGCAAAAAAAGACAGCTTCACTCCGGGCGAATCTTCTACAGCCTTCTGAATTAACTTAAACTGCTCCCAGGTGCCGTTGATTACCACTCGCTGATCGAGATTTTCCCTTGAGACAACTTGTGTCATGGAGTCGCACCATTATCTCCTGTCCGCATCATAACGCGCTCAGCGAGCGATCGCTTCTACAAGACAGAATACCAGTCTCGATTTGAATCGGGTTTGGTTCAAAAAGCAGGGTGACACCACTCATACGGGTTTGGCTTGTGACAGGCCACCATGCGTAAATCCCGATAACAGATGCTTTAGTACTGTAAAAAAGGATTCAGCACCATGCCCGCTAAACTTGTTGCGATTGGAGATAGTCTGACTCAAGGGTTCAAGAGTGGGAGTATTTCCCAGACGCATCTTTCTTATCCAGCGATGATTGCAAGGTGTCTGGGGGAAACCGACTTTAAAGTTCCCGACTTCGCAGGTGAAGGTGGTTTACCTGTTAACTTGGAAACTCTGTTTCAGATGCTGGCAGCAAAATTAGGCGAAAAAATAGGCGTTTCTGATTCAATTTCGGCTTTTCTGGCAACGCAAGGGTTTCTAGATCGGGTAGAAAACTACTGGGAAAGGGGTCAAATAACTGTTTAAGTACGGTGACAAATTTAAAGATTAAATGGTCTGAGGCGGCGGATTTGGATCTTCTTGCCCATCAGCGTAGTTGTAATCTGTGGTTACCCTCCCATTTCAAAACGCTGCTGTGGCAGATTGCAGATAAAATTGATGCGATCGCTGCCAAAAATGTCTTCATCGCTACTATCCCCCACGTCACGATTCCGCCAGTCAGTCGCGGCATTACTCCGGGTGCTACTGACGACCAAAAACTCAGCGAGGATGGGTATTACGAATATTACACCCACTTCTGGATTTGGGATGAAGATTTTGCTAACGCACCCGATAAATATCCCCATTTAACTCGCGATCAAGCGAGTACTATCGATGCTGCAATTAACGAGTACAATGAAGCAATTAAACTAGAGGCAAATAAACGCGGCTGGCACGTAGTCGATATATGCAATAGCCTCGCTCGACTAGCTTACCGTCGTCAGAAGAGGCATCCAAGTTACGAGTTTCCTAAAGAATTAGTGGCGGCGCTTAAATCCCATCCTGCTACGAAAGATCGATTTACATCTGATGGCAAACCGATCCTGGATACGCGCTATTTGAGGTTATATGCCGATAAAACTAATCCAGAGGACAAATATCGGGGTGGAATTTTTAGCCTCGATGGGATCCATCCCACTACGACGGGTTACGGTATCGTTGCCCATGAGTTTCTTCAAGTGATGGCGCAGGTATTGCCCGAAAAGCCAAAACCGTTAAATTGGCAAGAAATTATTAGCGCCGATACCCTGCTGGCGAACCCACCTGAGAACTTGCAAAATCTGCGGGAGATGCTCAATTTTCGGCAAAATCGCACTTGATTGCCCAATTTAATTAAAGTGATTAGTGGGGAAAATTGCTAATAGCTAATGGCTGGCTCATGGGAATATTTGACTGCCCTACCAGCTAATTGCTAATAGTTGGCTGGCTCATGGGAATATTTGACTGCCCTACCAGCTAATTGCTAATAGCTAATTGCTCATGGGAATATTTGACTGCCATACCAGCTAATTGCTAATAGCTAATGGCTGGCTCATGGGAATATTTGACTGCCCTACCAGCTAATTGCTAATAGCTAATGGCTGGCTCATGGGAATATTTGACTGCCCTACCAGCTAATTGCTAATAGTTGGCTGGCTCATGGGAATATTTGACTGCCCTACCAGCTAATTGCTAATAGCTAATGGCTGGCTCATGGGAATATTTGACTGCCCTACCAGCTAATTGCTAATAGTTGGCTGGCTCATGGGAATATTT
>NZ_BLAY01000056.1 GCF_020521235.1 Microseira wollei NIES-4236
GCCGTGCTGAATTAGAAGTAGGGGCACGGCGGGCGAGATATCTCCCAAAAACAGATAACCTTAATCATGCCGTGCTGAATTAGAAGTAGGGGCACGGCGGGCGAGATATCTCCCAAAAACAGATAACCTTAATCATGCCGTGCTGAATTAGAAGTAGGGGCACGGCGGGCGAGATATCTCCCAAAAACAGATAACCTTAATCATGCCGTGCTGAATTAGAAGTAGGGGCACGGCGGGCGAGATATCTCCCAAAAACAGATAACCTTAATCATGCCGTGCCCCTACGCTATCTTTAAATTTTAAATAAAAATAGGGCGGGCAATACGTCCCACCCCACAATAATTTCAGTTAGTTGTTTCGATTAAATGGCGTTGGGTGCATCTCTGGGATGAACTTCAAACCATTCAACCGATGATAAACGACTAACAATCTTGGCGATACATTGCTTCAACCGAGAGTAAAATTTTGCTACGGCTGGAGCTAATATCGATGGTTCTTCTGACCTTAGTTCGTTTGAGGTTGTGGTTTCGTTGTCTGATGACTGGGTTTCTTCAGTAATATCGCTGATTTGTTCAGTAACTTCGGATACTTGTGGTTCTGTAGGTGAGTCAGCGATCGCATTCCCTTCCTCGCTAGTCTCTTCCGCCACCAAATCTTCAGTAACTTCTGGAGTCGGCAATACAGCTTCTTCCCCAGCATCCTGCTCTGCAAGCGTTGAGGAAGCGTCTATCTCTTCTGCCTTTGTTGGCGGTGGTGGCGTTGGTATAAATGGTGCCATTACACTTGGCACGGCGACCTCGCCAGCGGCTTGAATTAAATTCGCCACGCGGGCAACTGCACCCTTAGTATCTTTGTTCGCACCTGCGACGTAGGTAAAGGTGACAGAAGCTGCTTTGCGGTTGATTTTCAAACTTGTAACCCAAGGATCTTCTTGTGCTAAAAGTTCGAGGCGACGCGCATACTCGGAATCCGTAGCAACTCGCTCGACGTGGAAGCGCAACCTGCCGGGAATGGCGTGGGCGAGGCGGTAAGCGATCGCATTTCCCAAATGTCCATCATTATCGAATTGTAGCGGTTGAGATGCTGCAATTATCTCTGGCCCAATCGAGGGAGGTTCGTCCCCATTTTGATTAACCTTATTTTCAGATTGGGAAACTTTTACTTTTGACTTCCCAACAGTTTCCGCAACTGCCAAAGGCACGATCAAATCTCTTTCCAACTGCTGCATCAGCTTGCGGGTGAAACTTGCCGCTAGCACGTAAACAGGAATTGTCCACAACCCCTGTAATTTCAGCGCCCGGACTATCAGCAATCCCGCCACAATCGGGATAATTGTATTGAGTTGCTCTTGCCAAAAATCACCCGACTGCAAGAATGAAAAATCTTGTTTCGGTTGCTGGGAAGGTAGCGCAGCACTTGCCAAAACACCCCATTGTTGAAGTCGTTCCAACAAACGGGATAAAGACAGGGTAGAGGGATCGAAATTAACCGTCAGACTGCCAGTTTTTGCATTGGCGCTGACATTGCGGATGCCTTCTTGCTGCTGCAATCGTTGCGCCAGGGCATCCAATTGGTCAGACAATAAATATGCATCTGTCTTATCGCCGCCTGTAACGCCAAGACGCACCCGCCCAGGCATTGCATGTAATACTTTTAACCCAGTTTTTCGAGCCATTTTACTGATTCTCCCTGCGCGGTTGCGGCTCGCTGGTATAGTGCAATTTGATAAAGCTATCAAAAGAATACCAGGCTAAAACGTACCAAGGAATAATGTCTAATTGCAGACCTTTAACCAGTAACTGTCGTATCGACAGCGCCCCCAGTGCCAGGGGCATTAATATCCGCAAATCCACCACACCATTTGTTCCTTTTCTCACTCGCCGATTCAGGTCATAAACAGCAGACGTAATATTCGATGCTACCTCGGATCTGCCGCCAGCGATATCGGCGAAAATTACGCCTAAATCTCGCAACATAGCATAAATATCTTCACCACTAAGATGCTCTGTAGCGTGCATGATAGTAATGCTGCCGGTGTGGGTATTTGTCCTCACATCATAAATCCCCAGTTGAGACTTTAACGCTTGGGTAATCGGTTCCAGCGCCTGGGAATTGCGGTGTTGATGCCCCACTTTCAACCGCATCCGCCCTGGGGTAGAACTTACGATGCGGCTTTGAATTGGTGTGGATCTCTTTGCTAGTGCTGTTGCATTCATTGCTGTTGCTTGTCTCTGCCTACTATCTAACTTCAAACTTTAGATTGAACTAATTTTAAATCTGAATTCTTAAATTTCCTAACCATTGAAATAAATTTCAAGCTTAAAGCTCAAACCCGTTAAAACTCTTTCTTACTTCCTTTTTCTTCCTTCGTGTCCTAATTCGCTATCGCGAATCGCTGAGCGCATCCGCGCCGCTGCGCGAACGCTAACGCGCCTTCGCGGTTCAATAAAAAGTATTCTTCCCGCGGGAAACGAGTAAAAACATTTTTCCATGCCGTGCCCAGATTAGAGGCACGGCATCAACCATTTTTACCCCCTACTGACCTTACGTATTCGGGACTTCAGGATGAGAAGTTGTTTCCAGTGCCTTTTGCTCGTCTAGCGCCAGTTCTGACTTAGCTTCGGCTATGATATCGCCGAAAACTTCGCCAGCTTCTGCAAAAGCGCCTTTGCTTTTTTCGTAGGCGACAATTCCGCCTTTAATCACTGTTTTGGCAATTGGTTTGCCAATTTTAGCGACTGCTGGAATCAGTAATGGGGCTAAGAAGATCGCTCCCAAACCCGCTACGATACCGGGTGTCCCCATATCTTCGACTAATTCAATTGGTTTAAATGCCATTGTGTTTCTCCTTACAGTTACAAATCTTTCGAGGGTTGACTGGTGTAGGGGCGGGTTTTACCTACCATTTATGCAATTATCCACAGTTTATTTAAACCCGCCCTCCGTCAATCGTCAGACAAGCGACGACTTTGGCTTCTTTTTCCCGTTCATCAGCGGGCGCAAACCGTTCACCCCAGCGATGACGCTGGTTCCATTATTCACGATGGTTGCGCTTAAGGGGCTGATCCCAACCGCAGCAGCGGCGATTAAGGCAACCAGGTTTGGTGCAATTACGATGCTAGTATTTTGATGGATCAGTCGCATCGCTTGTTTGGCGATCGCCACCGCTTCCACCAAACCCCGCAAATTGTTACTCATCAACACCACATCGGCGGTTTCCCGCGCTACATCCGATCCATCAGCAAACGAAACCGAAGCATCGGCATAAGCTAAGGCGGCAGAGTCGTTAATCCCATCGCCAACAAAGGCAACCGTTCTACCTGCTGCGTGCAACTGTTTAATTACAGCTGCTTTATCTTCTGGAAATGCCTCGGCGTGAGTTTGCGTTGGCGGGATACCCAATTGGGCGGCTACGGCGTTGGCGCGTTGACGGCTATCCCCGGTGAGCATGTGTATTTCCATACCTGCTGCGGTTGCTAGCGCCCGAATCACTTCCGGGGTTTCTTTCCGCAGGGGATCGGTGTATTCCACAATCCCCAAACATTCGCCGTTGCTGGCGACGCAGATCGACGAGACGCCGTTGGTTTTGATTTCTGGATGCTCTGCGTACAGAGTATCTGTACTCACACCGGAAAGGCGCAGGAAGCGATCGCTGCCTACCAACACGATCTGCCCATCTATTTCTGCCCTGACGCCCAGACCCACTTGATACTCCCACTCGCCGCGAGTCAGGTTATTAACGCCTTTATCTTCAGCGTAGCGCACAATCGCCGATGCAACCGGATGAGTTAAACGTTTTTCAGCAGCTGCGGCGAGTTCTAACAACCGCATTTCTGGATTTGCCCAATCTTGCAGCGCCGAAGATACAGTTCTCACCCCAATAACTGCAACATCCCCTTGAGTCAGAGTGCCAGTTTTATCGAACACAACCGCATCGACTTTAGCTAATTGCTCTAAAGCACGTCCGCTGCGGATTAAAATACCCCGTCGCGCGGCATAACTAAGCGCTGCTAATACAGTTGTGGGAACTGAAACCCTTATCCCCGTGGCAAAGTCGAGGGTGAGAACTGAAGCCGCCCGCGCCAAGTTGCGAGTTCCAGCAAACACAATACCGCCTAATAATAAGGTGGGAATTACAGCTTGGTTGGCAACTTTCGCCGCGTAATTTTCAATCTTGGTATCGTGAATCGGTGCTTCTTGCATTAACCGGATGCTTTGTCCCGCCCTAGTATCTGCACCGACTCGTTCTGCCAGAATATAAATTTGGCCTTCCCGCACCAAAGTTGAAGCATAAACTTCTTCCCCAGTTTCTCGCATTACCGGCATCGACTCGCCAGTTAGCTTTTGCTGGTCAATTAATGCTTTCCCTTGCATAATGTGACCGTCAACGGGAATTTGTTCGCCGGGGTAAACAATAACCGTATCGCCCCGCACCACTTCTTTGATGGAAATTTCTTGTTTTTTCCCGTCTCGTTCCACCCAGACAAATTGTCCTAAAGAGTCGAGTAAATCGAGGGTTTGTTTTTTAGAAGCTCGCGCCGTCCGCTCTCGAATTGCTTCGCCAAATTCGACTAAACTCAACATCAGCGCCGGGGTGATAAAGTGACCTTGGCAAGTGGTAATAACAATTGCCGATAAGTCTAAAAAGTCGATATTTAATCGCCGTTCTTGGGTGATGCTTTCCCAGGCGCGTTTTGCCACTGGCAATGCAGTAATTGCAATTGTCCCGGCGATAATTGCAGCCGGAATTGGTAACCCGAATGGCCCGCCCAGGAGTGCTAAAGTTGAAGCGATCGCTGGTAACTTCATCCCCGCCCAGCAGCTGCTCTCCTCTGACGGTTCCGCTTTTGCCAATTTACCCTTTGTATCTTCCGATACAATTGCTGTCGTCGCTAACTGAATCAACCTTTGCAGTTGACTTGCCATTTCTCCATCCGAAACTCCTTTTGTTTCGTATGTGAATGCCACCGAAGCCGCTGCGCGGTTTATCCGTGTCGTTTTTATGCGAGTATCTAATGCGACTAAACTTTCCAACCGTTGGGCATAATCTGCATCGTAACCGAGTCGAGGGACTCGAAACCGCACCCGTCCTTTGACTGCATGGATAACTCTACAGGCTATTTCTTGCTTAGCCAGGGCATAAGTTTTCCCCTTACCATGCCCATTTTTGTGACCGTTAGCCAAGCCATTTCCTGTCGCCGAATGTACGGCAACTGGTGGCGGATGCAGTGTCATGACCTGAGAAGTTTCTTCCATTTTTCCCTCAAATTAAAACGTGAAGTTTGCGAAGTTTAACAATCCGGGAAGCTTTAGCACCGCCATAAAGCGGTTTTCCAGTTTGACTTTTGAGCAAACAGCAACTTGATGGAATTTCAGCTTTTCGCACTTCCAACGAACAAGCAAGAATAATCAACTTAGCAATCGGCTCAAGTAAATTTTGTTCTGAACTTTGTGTGTCACCAGATATTACCAAACCCGGCAATATTTCCCCCTCATTCTCCAGCCCGCGCCAGCGCGCTTCGCCTGTATAGCCCCACCCTTCAGGGTGAGGGCAGCGATCGCCGCCATTCTCCAGCCCGCGCCGGCGGGCTTCGTTTGTGTAGCCCCACCCTTCAGGGTGGGTGTGGTTTTGGTATGAGACAGAGAAAATCTCCCCATCTCTCCATTGCACCGTTTCTCCTTTGGGCCGTTGACTCAGCCAATCTTTCTCAATATATTTCCCAGCAGACTGAATCAAACTAACAAGATCGGATATTTCCAATCGGTGATAATTAAACGCCACCGATGCTGCGTTGCGGTTAATCCGCACGCCGGTAATGTTGCTGTCGGAATCAGCCAACATTTGCAAGCGATGGGCATATTCTGCATCGCGGACAAGCTTTGATACCCGAAACCGAACTCTTCCGGGAATTGCATGGACAACGCTGTAAGCTACTTGCTCGCGCAGTGCAACTTGGCGTTTAGTCCCCGCCTTTGGCGTCAGTGTCTTGCTCCAAGCACGCCACAACCATAAAAGCGCTTGCCAAAAGGACTCCAGAATTGGTTGTGTCTGTTTTGTTGGATGAATCTTCGATTCTAGCATAGCTTGGCCTCCCATGCAAGAAGCTGACTCAAGCTTGTTAGTAAAGGTGAGCCATGAAGTTCAAAATTAATGCTAGTGCTGGCGGCTTCAACCCAGTTAAATAGGTAATTTTTGGCGGCTGATTGGGCAGTTGGGCTTTTAGGCTCTTGGGCAGGTGAGATTTTGCGGTTACACGCGGCTGAAGGGTTTGGCTGTTGCTGTTTTCTACCACAGCAGTATAAGTCGGCTTAAACGCTTCCCCCGCACGCTGAATTAGCTCGACCAAACGAGAACGTATTTCAGTTTCCGAAACCGCTTTGGCATCGTAGGTGAAAGTAACCGAAGCCGCCGCTCGATTCACGCGGACGCTGGTAATATTGCTATCAGCTTGGGCAAGTTTTTCCAGTCGGCTAGCATAAATACCGTCCTGAAATAGCCGAGACACATTAAACCGCACCCGTCCCCGCACCGCATGAACAACGCTGTAAGCAATCTTTTGAACAGGTGACTGGAGATGGGGAACTGGGATATTCACCTCAGCTCCCACAGGCGAGACGCCTGTGCTACGCTGCTCACCTGCCCACCTGCTCCCGAAGTCCTCTTCCTCAAACTGTTCGATCAGCTGACGAGTTGTACCCGCCGCCAGCAGGTAAACTGGAATCGCTGGTAAGCCTTGAATGCCCAACCCGCCAGTAATCAGCGCCCCGGCAATTAAAGGGATGACCGACTCCAGCTGCGTCGTATCTAGCCAGAACCCATCTGCCCCATCTTCTTGATCTGGAAATTCTGTCGCTGTTGCAACGCCGCATTTTTTCAGCACTGCAAACATCTGCGAATAAGACAGCGTATTTTCATCAAATGTAACGACCAAGCTGCCAGTTTGTATATTCGCGTTGACGTTGCACACGCCCTCTTCTTGTCGCAGTCGTTGTGCGAAGTCTTCGAGTCGCTCTTCCCAATAGTCAGCCAAGAGCAGACTGCTGCCAGATGCACGCAGTCGCACCCGACCAGGCATAGCATGTACAACCTGTAGCCCACTCTCAGTGGACTGTACAGTTACCCCAGTCATTTTTTGTTTTTCTCCTAATTCTTCAGTTCTGTTATCGCGGGTTGATGGTTACTTAACGGCAAATAGTGCCGCTGTTCTCAACATCTCAAACCAACGACGCCACTACTAATACGGATGAAGCGGTAGTGCCAGAACTTTGCATTAGCAGTTTTGGTGAATGGCACCAGCACAGCAATTTTTGACATTAGCGTTGCCCCCCCTTGGTTCCCAACCAGTACTACAAGTTGAAAGCAGCGTCCCATGCTTGGTTGCCGTCTCTATGAGCAATCTCTAACTTATGGTGTAGAAGACATCCTCTGATGACAGCGTTTTTCCCCTCTAATGGCTGATCGTGCCGAGTGCTTTTCCTGGGGCGGCTTGTGGCGGCCTTGGGACTTGCCCTCGTACAGCCGGAGGTTAACAGCAGGTTAAGCTCCTCTTTACGTAAGCTTAACTATAGCACCAATTTTCTTGATGCGTATATCTTGCTGGGAAGATTTATTTTAATTAGCAATTGTATAGTGTAACACAGCAGATCCTGAAACAATTGTGGCTGTAGGCGATCCCAGGCAAGCATAGTGCTGTTGGAGCTATAACAATAGGCGTAAGTTATGGAATATTTCAAAAAAACTTAATATTGGGGCGGGTGGGAGAGCGTGAGCGAGACTTGCTACTCATATCGCATCATAATTATTTATTGAACCAACCCGAAATCCCATATTTTGGTTAACAGTTAGATAAATGGCAGTTTATCAAGTCCGTCTCCTAAATCCTGCAATGGGTCTAGACCGTACAATTGCAGTACCAGACGATCAATATATTCTCGATATGGCAGAAGCAGCTGGTATTCGCTTGCCATCCGGGTGCAAAATCGGCGAGTGTTCCGCCTGTGTAGCCAAGTTAATCGGTGGCGAGGTAGATCAAAGCGAGCAAAAATTTCTTCGTCCTGGAGAAATAGAAGCCGGGTACACCATTACCTGCGTGGCTTATGCTTTATCCGATTGTACGCTATACACCCATCAAGAAAAAATTCTGTATCAATCGTCACTTTATTACAAAAAATAGGATTGTCATTCCGGCAAAATCTAAAATCTAAAATCTGAAATCGAAAATGAACGAGGATAAAACCGCAGTATTAGAAGCGAATAAAGCTTTTTATCGAGCTTTTGAACGAAAAGATATCGAAGCGATGAGCAGCGTTTGGTCGCAAGGAGTTGCGACGATTTGCGTTCATCCTGGATGGCAAGCGCTCAAAGGTTGGAAAGACATTCGCTATTCTTGGGAGCAGATATTTAAGAATACAAATTACATCGAAGTTGAACTAGAAATAGTCGTCGCCGAAGTCAGGGGCGATATTGCTTACGTTTTCCTGGTTGAAAATGTCTTTCAAGTGATTAATGGCAGGAGAGTACAAGCGCAGTCTCTGGCAACAAATATCTTTGAACGCATGGCACAGAAGTGGTATTTAGTTAATCACCACGCCAGTCCCGTGATGCGATCTTGAGGCAGAAACCCCTGGGGAGGCAGAGCCTCCCCCATCTCGTTCCCAGGCACTTGCCTGGGAACGAGATCGCCTGGGAACGAGAGCAACGAGGCTCTGCCTCGTCTGGCGACTGGTGCAAGATCTGAGTTAAAATTTACTGGAAAAACCGATCTAGATCGGCGAACAAACCCGCGTAAGTAACTACGGGATTGTTGTAGCCTTTGAGATTAACGGTATATTGCTGAAAAATAGATTCAAGGTTGTTTAACATCGATAAATATTTGTAAGTGCTTTCGGCTAAAGCTAAGTCGCAACCAATTTCTTGAGTGGCAGAACCAAGATGAAAAGCGGCATTCAATGTAGGTTCTAAAGATAAGTAGTAGAGGCGTTCGCCCATCCTCATATTATCAACGAGTCCATACCCCGTATTAATTCCTGCCCCGATGCTTAACGGGAAAGGTAAAAACTCTCGATTTAACTCGATTGTACGTTTGTTGATGGCGCTGATGGCTTGAAAGACCTGGAGAATATCTACATTATTGAACCCATGATAGCGATGAAACCAGATAGCTTTGATAACTCCGACATTGCCGCCGACATTTTTGTCTACTAAGCCACCCAAGGAGGTAATAATATTCGTGATCTCTCGATACCAAGTGTCGAGGGAGGGGGCGAGGATTTGTTTGTCTATTTGCTGAGTTAATAACGTTAAATTGCGCAGATCGACAACCATTACCGAGGCTAGACGCCAAACGAACCGCGTCCCGATTTGGGTATTGCTGGTATCCTGTGTTGATGTTCCATCTAGCACGAGGTTTGTACTGAGGCAGCAGAAGGCTAGATTAGTATTGCCAAATTTTATCCGATCCCCATGGCGTAACCTGAGAGGAACAATCACCCTACACCCATTGACAAACGAACCATTTCTACTAATTAAATCGAGCAAATAAAAGCCGCCCTCCTCGTTACACTGTAATACTGCATGATGGCGGGAGATTAACCGATCTGGCAAGATCAAATTGTTATCCCCACTCCGCCCAATTGACCAGCTAGTACCGCCTACCAAGGGTAGGCAGCAATAACCGTTTGAGATTTGGATTACCAAAAATGGTTGGTTGAATAATTCGGGAGGTAGCACGCTGTAACGGGCAGGTAAAGTTATCTCTAATTTAGGAGAGTTTTAGCGGTTTGTTGGCGTGGAGATGCACTCATTGGGTGGGGGGAAACCAGGGAGACTTGGCTACTTTAACAACCAATCCGTAATTTGCCCAGATTATAGCTTAGGCTGCCAAGTCATTCTCCGGCAAGGCTTTAATGATTTGTTAAACTATATAAGCGTGAGAAAAGTCAATCAACCCAAGAGCAAGGACGCCCACCGATGACGCTCTCTACTTATTCGAGTACTCTCCTTCTGTCTCAGCAACTGCCGACGCTGCAATATAGCCCTACACCCGCCCGCTTCGATGAAACTTGGGAAGCTCCCTTAGCTACCCTGCTGGGATTGGGACGTGCCGCCGGTGCAGACTTGATCGAATTTTTCTTAGAGCGCGTCAACTATATTAGCTGCCTCGCAGAAGACGACGCCATTACCAGCATCGCCCCCCGCCTGACCACGGGCGCAGGGGTGCGCGTGTTTCGCGGACAAGCTGATTGCTACGTCAGCACCAACGATTTATCATTTTCTGGATTAAAATCAGCCTTAGAAAAAGGTCTTTCGATTCTGGGATTGCAACTCCCCGCACCCAACGCCTATATCCCGGAAATTAACCTGGAACTGCTGCGAGACTACGCTACAAAAAAAGGAAAAGATACTTGGCTAGCCTCATGCAGTTCGATGCGGGAAATGGGAGAAATTCTGCTCGCTGGGAATGACAAGCTGAAGCAAAAAGCCTCCCACGTGCAATCCCGACGCGCCACCTATTTTAGAGATTGGCAAGAAGTGTTAGTCGCCGCCAGCGACGGGACTTTTGCCCGCGATATCCGCCTGACTCAATCGGTAGGATACAACTTGTTGTGCGCTGACGGGGCAAATCGTTCCTCGATCGCCGAACGTGCTGGAAATACTAGCGATGCTAATTTCTTGAGAAATTGGAATTACGAAGGCGCTGCGGAACAAGTAGCAGAATCAGCCGGAAAAATGCTCTACGCCGATTACGTAGAATCGGGAACTTACCCGATTATCATGGCGAATCACTTTGGCGGGGTAATTTTCCACGAAGCTTGCGGACACTTGTTAGAAACAACTCAAATTGAACGGAAAACGACTCCCTTTGCCGAGAAAAAAGGCGAAAAGATTGCCCACGAAAGTTTAACCGCTTGGGACGAAGGACGCTCGGAGAATGCTTTCGGCACCGTCGATATGGACGATGAAGGAATGCCGACTCAAAGAACTTTATTGATTGAAAAAGGCGTGCTGAAAAACTTCTTAGCAGACCGAGCAGGTTCGTTGCGTACCGGACATCCCAGAACAGGTAGCGGTCGCCGTCAGAATTATACCTTTGCTGCGGCGTCGCGGATGCGAAATACTTACATCGCTCCCGGAGATTATACCCTGGAAGATTTATTCGCCTCCGTCGATAAAGGAATTTACTGCAAAAAGATGGGCGGCGGTAGCGTGGGTGCTACGGGGCAATTTAACTTCGGAGTTGATGAAGCTTATCTGATTGAAAATGGCAAGATTACCAAACCGTTAAAAGGAGCCATTCTCATCGGCGAAGCAAAGGAAATCATGAATAAGATTTCGATGTGTTCCCAAGATTTATCCCTCGCACCCGGTTTCTGCGGCTCGGTCAGCGGTAATATTTACACAACTGTTGGACAGCCGCATATTAAGGTGGATTCAATTACCGTAGGTGGACGGTAATAGGTAATGGGTAATAGGTAATAGGTAATAGGTAAGAGGTATTTTCTGCTCAATTACCAATTACCAATTACCAATGAGCAATGAGCAATTAGCAATTAGCAAAATCTATGTCGAGTCTCAACGAAATTGCATCTGAAGCCAAGGAAAAAGCCGCGCAACTGGGTATCAAGAAATTCGATATCTATGGATCGAGTGTCGATGAAACTAGCGTGCAAGTAGATCGGGGGGAACCGAAGCAGGTTAAGGCTTCCCAGCGTTCTGGGGTGACGGTTCGAGTTTGGAATGAAAATAATACTGTAGGCATTACCAGCACGACAGATGTAGATGCCAATGGATTGGAATTAGCTTTAAAAACTGCCTACGAGGCAAGTTTTTTTGGTGCGAAGGAACACGTACCCGATTTTAGTCCGGAAGCTTTTGCTACCGTGGCAGATATACCCAATGAGAAAGCACCGCAAGCGCCAGTTTCTAACTTAATCGAAAGCTTGATATCGGTTGAGAAGCAACTCATGGAAGCGCATCCGGCGATTAAAGGCGTGCCTTATAACGGACTGTCGCAACGGGATATTGACAAGTTTTATCTCAATAGCGAAGGCGCGCTGCGAAACGAATCTCGCTCCTATGCTTCGATCTATCTTTACAGCAAAACTGAGGAAGAAGGAAGAAAACCTCGCAGTGCTGGTGCTGTGAGAATGAACCGCAGCGTCGAGCTTTTAGATATTGATGGATGTCTCAAGGAAGCGGCAGAGAAAACTATCTCTCACTTGAATTATGAAAAAGTCAAGTCGGGTAAGTATTGCGTGGTTTTCTCGCCGGAAGCGTTTTTAGATTTGTTGGGTGCTTTTTCTAATCTGTTCAACGCGCAAAGTATTCTGGATAAGCAAAGTCTTTCGACTCCGGAATCTTTGGGAGGGCAAATTGCTTCGCCCCTGCTTTCTGTGTGCGATGATGCTTTGCATTCTGGAAATATTTCGGCAGAAACGTTTGATGGGGAAGGGACGCCAACTCGCCGAGTTTCTCTGGTGGAAAATGGGATTTTAACGGGTTTTCTCCACAGTTCTGGGACGGCGAAACGGTTGAATGCTCAGCCAACGGGACATGCTAATATGGGAGCTAAAGTGACAGTTGGATCGCACTTTTATCACGTATTTCCAGGCAATCCGGCGGAACGGGAGTACAGTCTTGATACAGCTGAAAACATTATTTATGTCGATGACTTGCAAGCACTCCATGCAGGGGTGAAAGCGTTGCAAGGTTCGTTTTCTCTACCGTTTGATGGGTGGATGGTGAGTAACGGTAAGTGGACGAGTATTGATTCGGCGACGGTGGCGGGAGACTTTTTGCAAGTCCTGAAGTCGATTGTTTTTGTGGAGAAGGAGGAGAAGGTGACTCCACGGGGTGTGTGTCCGCGAATTTGGGTTGATGGGTTGTCGATTACTGGGGACTGATACGCGCGGATTTTGACGCGGATGCGTGGATTTTTAGTTGAAAACCGGGTTTGTTATGTTTCTAAACAAACCCGGTTTCGTCGAGGGTGGGTTGCGTTCGCTTAACCATCTTATGCTGTTTCTAACCAATCAAATATCAGGTCTAGCTGGGACAAGGTGATCAGTCCGTACTGCCACAGAATAATCGGTAAGGTACTGGTAGAATTTTCACTTTGTCGCATAGCTAGGGATATAGATGTATTGGGGACAGCTAAGTCTTCTTGTAAAAAGTTTATTAATCTGGTCATTTTAATGGTTTCCATTGTTTTATTGGGTCGTTAGTTGGCCCCTCCATAATCGTTATTATTGAGTCTGATCTAAAAAGGTATCTTTGCAGGCGATCGCATCATGTTTTGGATGTGATCTCGATCGCTAGTTTTGACGATCCCATCGCTTTACGGATATTGGGAGCAGATAGTCTCACCCCTTGTGCTTTCACACATCCGGGTGATTACCTATGTTCCGGATGCAGTTATAGAATCGGGATCGGGGAAAATCACGAGAAAAATTAACCAGCCGTCACAGGGGGTGTCACCCCCCGCCGATAGATCTCGCGCGCATAGTCAGTCCAAACCCCTTGTCCCCAGTAACGAAAACAACTGGTTTGCAGCAAGAGATTGTAAAGCAGTGCTTCGCGAGAGCCAGTATTCCTTTTTTCGTGGAATAAAGCGCTGAGTTTATTGATCGGAGTTAAAACATTTTCATATCCTTTTACCCAACTCAAGTGATTTGTCCAAGAAGCCCCATCCATGTGAAAATGGGGATCGGTTTGTTTTAATTGCTCAATCGCATTCTCCACCGCATCGGGGGTACAGTTTTCTTGGGAAACTCGCTGCCAAATTAGGTGTTGCTGGATAGGTTGACAGGCGGGATAATCATCGCTGTTGCAACCCGCAGCTTCGATTAGTTCTAGATATTCGGTTCCCGTCATTCCTACAACGCCAGTGGTTCCCCCACCTTGCGCCATTTCGTGCCAAGCTTGTTTAAATGCGTTGGGAAATTCGTTCATCATCACCCCGCCATTTTCCCCATCGCCAATTTGGGTAACGAGTGGCGGAACTGATGCGTTACCCAATAGTTTGGGAGCATAATTTTTGGCTTCGTAGTAAGGTTGCATTTGTCCGACTAATTTTGTATCCGAACCTTGGGTTTTAATTAGTGCTGTAATACTCAGGGTTTCGCCTTGGGAGTTGCGCGCAATTAAACGATGGGGTAAATATTTTTCAGATAGGGGTAAGCCTTCGATGGTTTCGACGGAGTTTTCTTGCACCATTACCCAGCGATAACCGCATTCTTTGAGTGCTTTAACAAAGGCGAATAAGGTATCGGGGTGATTGGGAAGGTGCATTTCTGGGGGAGAAAATCCTTTGACTCGCGCCAATGCTTCCCAACCAAATATTGCGGCAAAATGATGTTGCCATGCTTGTATTTGCAGTTTGATATCGGGGATGGGAGTAGAAGGGACGACGGAGTGACTCCACATTGTACCTAGCCATTCTACGTAAGGTTGGTAGGCAGGGTCGCATGTAATGCGTTTGAGGTTTTCGAGGATATCCCCGCGTCCCATTTGTCTGAGTCCCCACAAAAGATTGCCGGAATAGTCCAGCATGATGCGGGGGTTGCATCCTTGCGCTACTAATTCGGGGATAAAGTCTGCCATGCGACTATAACACCAAGCGAATGCACCTGCGTTGTGGTTGTCTCCTGCGTGGGGATGTTCAAACATGTATTGCAGGTTGCTAATTAATTCGCCATTTTGTCCGGCGGGGATGGTAGGCTGGTGCATGTGCAACGCGATCGCAAATCCTGCCCGTATTTCGCTTAATCTGAGATTCGTTCTACGTAAAAATACTGGATCGTTTTGTTGCACGACGGATTGCACTTCCTCTTCCCATCCGGAAATATTAGGCAGTCCATCAATAATTTCTGGTAAAACAGGCAACATTGGTTTAGTAGATGATGAGAGATTTTCCATTATTGTTCAGGGTAAATAAGACTTTTTTAACGAACCGCTCCCGACCCAGAGGAAAGAAGAGAGTTTAAAATTGGTTAGATCGCCTTCCTTATTCTATAGTCCGCGCCAGCGGAGTTTGTATGTGTAGACTCACCCTTAAGGGTGAGGTTTAACGTATTTTGAACAGTCAGCGATCGCTTTTTCAAACTACCTGAAATTTACACCATTGTACATCCTCCACTTGGCTCATCCGATCGGTTGATAGGCGAACTGTTGTTAATATTTGTTTATCAAGTTGTATCAATTTATATTAATTGCGGTGAATTGACCATAATTAATTTTTCTCCTCTGCTCCTGAAGTTCCTCTGGATTACTTTACCGCCGCTTCCAGCATTTTAATAGTACCAGCAGTGGCATCAATTTCAACCTCCACGCCAATTGGCAGGGTAAATTTATCCGGAATATGACCGATTGCCGCACCGTACCAGGCAGGAATTCCTAATGGCGAGATGCGCTCTTGCAAGACTTGCATGAGCGTTAGAGATTTATCCGGTTCTTCTGGATCGCATTGTCGGCAATTTCCAAACACAAAGCCGGATATTTGCGGCAATATACCTGCCAACTCTAACTGAGTCAGCATTCGGTCTATCCGGTAAACTTCTTCTCTAATATCTTCTAAGAATAAGATGTTATGTTGCCATTTTGGCAGGTAAGAAGATCCGACCATTGCCGCTAAGACGGATAAATTCCCCCCGACTAATTTTCCCCTAGCTGTTCCGCCTCTAATCGTTTCCACCCTCAGATCGGTGTTGGTGGGATTTTGCATTGTTACCGCTTCGCCGTTGAATAAAATGCGCCGCAGGTAATCTAGGGAAAATTCATTCCAAGTGGAAGTGCCGGTGAGTCCGTGAAAAGTAATTACATTAGTTTTGGCATAAATTGCTAAGAGTAAAGCGGTGATATCGCTTAACCCCATGATAATTTTGGGATGATTGCGGATGAGTTTGTAATTTAATAATGGTAATATGCGATTGCATCCCCAACCGCCTCGCACTGCTAGAATCGCTTGCACTGATTTATCGGCAAACATAGAGTTTACATCTGCGGCGCGATCGCTATCTTTTCCTGCTAGATAACCATACCGATCTAGCAGGTGGTTTCCTAATTTGACTTGCCATCCCAAAGTTGCTAACTTTTGCGTTATTGGCTCGATACTTTCTGGATCTACAATACCGGCAGGGGCGATTAATCCTATCGTATCCCCTGGTTTTAAACAAGGTGGTTTTATGCGGCTGCGAGATGCATATGCCCGTGCTATCGGTAACTGGGAGGCTACTGCTGCTACTGCCAATGTTTTGATAAATTTACGGCGTTTAATGGTCAATAGTTTTAGATTTTGGTGTTTATTGGTGCGGTTGAAAACTTATATCATGTCCGTTGAATTGCCCATACACACTACCGCATCGTTGCGTAGGGGCACGGCTAACTTTAAAGTTATCTGTTTCTGCAAAGTATCTATGATGTTCCCTACTCCCAATCATGGGTAATCGACCGGACATGGTATTATTCATATCTTGCACTTTTGCACTAACCCGCCCGGAAATCAATTTCCAAGGCGAGCAGCTTAAGTCCATTGAAATGGACTCAAACATATTTCAATCCTCTTTAGAGGATTTTAGCTAAAAGCCCTTGGAAATCTCAGCCTGATGCAGAAACCCGGTTTCTCACCCCGAAATTCTAGGCGATAGCTAACTGAGATTCTGCCACATCAACATCGGGTAAATCTGTCGGTGCGCCTTCTTGTACCATTGAGGGGATTTTTCCACCTTTTTGAAATAAATTACTCGCCATCGCTATCAAAGCATTTACTTTGCGCTGTCGCCATTCTTGGACTATTTCATAGGCATCAGTATGGGAGAGACGCCGCTGAAGTCCTTCGTAAAGATAAGCAGCGTGACGGGTTTCATCGTTAGCGATACTCAAAATACCCTGTTTGAGGTTTTTGCTGTTGGGATCGTCTTCTGGTAACACCTTCGCCATGCGGGCAAAATCTTTGCCCGCATCGAGTTGTGAACTACCTACACTGCCCTAACGGGTCTGCCATCAGGGTAGGTTTTGGCTTCCCAATTCAACAGCAACTGCCTCTGCGATCGTGGACTTGCGTCCAAACCGTTTTGGTCTTACATTGCCTCCTTGGGCAGTAGCGCTGGTTCCCAACGCCAGTATCCGCAAGCCTTCATTTCTGATGTTAATTGCTGCATTCACGTCTCTGTCATGATGCGCTTGACAGTGGGGACAGAAGAACGATCGCACTGAGAGATCCATCTTTGGAATAGGTAGCAGGGTTACATTGCAGAGATGAGATGAAGGAAAAAATCTCCCAATTTCCAGGTAGATTTTTCCTAACGACTCTGCGTACTTGAGCATGGTCTGAAACATCCCCCAACCAGCGTCAGAGATCGACTTTGCTAGGTTATGGTTCTTCACCATGTTTTTAACTGCTAGATCTTCCACCACAATCACTTGGTTCTCGTTCACTATCTTGCGGGATAGTTTGTGTAGGAAGTCCTCTCTCACTCTTGAGATTTTGTCATGCACTTTCGCCAGCGCTAGTTTGGCTTTACGGCGTTTATTTGTGGTCTTGTCTTTCTTGCGAGATAACTTACGCTGTTTGCGTTTCAGGTTGCGTGAGTGTTTCTTGAGATGCTTTGGATTTTTGAACTTAGAACCGTCAGAAGTCACAGCAAAATCAATCAAGCCTAAGTCAATCCCAATTGCTTTACCGTCGCTGCTTGATTCAGGTTTTTCTATACCATCATCCAGTAGCAGAGAAGCATAATACCTACCATCAGGCATTCTCGATAAGGTAACAGTCTTCAGTTTCCCAACACAGTCACGATGAATCTTGGCTTGCACTGTTCCAAGCGAGCCTGGGAACTTTATCTCGTAATTGTTCAAAATTTTGACATTTGCGGGATACTGAATCGACTGCCTTCCATGTCGATTTTTGCATGTGGGATAGCCTGTACGACCATCAAAGAAGTTACCAAAAGCAGCTCCCAGATTCAAAACAGATTGCTGCAAGCATTGGGAATAGCATTGGGAGAGCCATTCATGCTCTTGCTTCCAGATCGGTATCTGTTTCTTCATGTCCATCGCTGAAACACCACGACCTGTCTCTTTATAAGTTTGAGAGATGGTAGCGAGTGACTGATTGAAGACCCAACGTACACAACCAAATGCCTTAGCAAGATGAGCTTGCTGGACATTGGTTGGGTAAATTCGGACTTTGACAGCCTTCAGCATAAGGATTTAGAGCGTTTAAATAACTACTCTAACGCAAGATTGATTACCTGTGGGAAGAGTCGCAAGATAGTCCACTCGCTTAGCAATTAAGGCGCTGTCCCCACTCCCTTTTTCTGCCACGCAGAAATTCAGTTGGGGGACGCGCAAAAATTGCAGAGTCATTCATCCCACGCTGCCCTAACGGGTCAGACATGGGGCTTCTGACGGGTTAAGCTAAAAAGACTATCCAGTCGATGTTTTGGGGTTTTAAGCTTTCCTGGGAGTAGCCGTCAAAGTAGGCTGCAAAGAAGGGACGGCGATCGCGTTGACTTGGTTTCCCTTCCGTGGTACTTTCCGATACCTGCTTGCAATTGATCGCGCGCTTGTTCAACCGCTTGAGTCCGTGGGCGAAAATTAACCCGTGACGCTTCTCGTCGGCGGCGTGGCGAGTGAGTCGATCCGCAAGCCAGGTATCACCTTCGTTTGCGGCTCGATCTCTGAGTGCTTCCAGGAAAGGAACCGAACCCGATTCGGCGAGTTGGTAACCCGCTAATATGTTAGGCCGGGTTAGGGGGTCGCGTAATTGGCGAGCCAGGATGTATGCATTAGCACCTGATCCAAGGAGATGGAGAGAATAAGTTAGCAAGTTCATAAGCGATCAGCTTTCACTTGGTTAGCTGGTTGCCATTGTAGATCGATATTTTGGGTAATGGGTAATCGGTAATAGGTAATGGTAAAATAATTACCAATTACCAATTACCTATTACCTATTACCTATTACCTATTACGCCTTAAAGATTGACAAAACCACCAAAAAATCAGCAGGGGAATGGTAGAAAATATCTGAGCATTATCGGAATGCCAGTATTCAAAAGCTGGATAATTGTAAGCAGCTAAAAGTGCCATAATCGCGATCCGAATGCCATTGACAACCATTACAATTAAAACAGCAACTGCGGGAACTAATATTTTTTTTACCTTGTTGGTGGGGTAGGTGGTTAAAAAAAGAATCGCCAGTTGCAGCATCCAAAGCATCGTTAAAACACCCGAACAATTCGGCCCCACCCACGTGGCTTTTTCAGGTAAAATAATTAAATCCCCTTGACGAGTGACTTGAAATCCTACATACCAGAGGATGAAAGTTGAAATCTTAGCCAGGAGCTTGGTAATATGAAAAATCTGATTCACCGGATTGATTAGCAATTCTAGAGGAACCGCTAGAACCAAAAGCAACATTAATTCCTGCCAATATTGCTTTAATCCTTTAATTCCGGAAGCCAAGAGAGTCAGTCCTAAACCTGAAATGAAAGGTAAAAGCCGAATTAAAAAGTCGTAATTGGGCAAGAATGCCTGACTGAAGAAAACAAAAGCAATGAGCAAGGCCCCACTAATTTTGCATAGCAGATTGCTTTCTAAGTTTAAGGTGCTGCGTTTCTGCTTTAATTTGAAGATGATAGCACCAATAAACAAAACGCTGGTGACGACTAAGTTAGTAAGTTTCGCGTCCAAACTGGAATGAAGGTGGAGGGCAATTAAGCCTCCTGCTAGAACTAATAACCAAAATTTTCTGAGTTGAAATTGTTGAACGGGTGCAAGAAAGGTTCTCATTTCTGTTGAGTTTTCAAATGAATAAATCCAGTCCATGCACCCAGAATTAATAAACCAAATGTCGGATTGAAATTGAAAGGAACCGCAGCAGCGGTATTCGTAGAGACAGAAACAGCACCCAGAGTAAAAGTGCCAGATTCTTGTCCGGTATTATCGGCAAAGGATAGGAAATTTCCGATTCTATAGGGATTGAAAGTCCCTAAAGGTGGATCGCTATTTGCCGGATCGAAGCTGTAGCTACGTAGCGCACCAGCTAGACTTCCTGAACCCCAGGAAAGGGTGTAATTATTGCCAACAACTGCGAGTGTATAGTTCGTAGATGCGCTGGTATTAAAATTTGCAGTGTCTCCGGGGGTAAAATCAGCATTCCGACCAATAATAGAATTAGGCTCGAAACCTATTTCAATTCCCGATAAACCATCGCTGCTAGTTACGGTAATACTGAAAGCAGACCGATTAAGAGTATTATCAGTTGAAGAGTTAAGCGCGAGGTTGAAAGTGATACTGTAACCTAGAGTTTGGTCCAGGGTATAGGTTCGGTTGAAAAATTGACCTGTTAAGGGGTTGTAGTTAGCGTAGCCTGCATACTCAGTTGTCGAATTAAAGATATTAGGAGGAGTAAATGCCGTGTCTACCGTTCTGCCACCTGAACCGACTGATTCATAACCCGATGTTGGGTTTGCTGGATCTAAGGATAGAGGAAATCCATTGCCAGCGAGCGCGCCAAATCCCAGCTGACCCTGACTCCCAGGAGAGACGTTAGGATTGCCGTCATAGAGAGTGACTTGTACAGCTTGGGCGCGGCTGACTACTGCAAGCAAACTTAAGCTAACGGTAATAGCGGCTAACGCAGTTTTCACGGTAGTGTTACCCCAGTTTGGGTTTTAAGGCAAGGTTGGCGATCGCTCTGGGAATCCATGCACGTTCTTGCCTACAAGACATCCTCCCAGAGACATAAGATAACAGCCATATTGGCACAAGTTTAGCTGGATGACACCCTTTAAGTTCTAACAAATACCAGGCTCCAGTCTTACCACAAAGAAAACAAAATTACAAGGTCAATAATACTGGCGTTAAAAGTTACTAAGTATGTGGCATAAACCGGGTTTCTGGCAAGGTTTTTGCATAAGATCGCGTCCGGTTAATCCATAGCTTCATATATTGTTGGTTGTAGGGGCGGGTTTTACAGATACAGCGGATTGCTTTTCGAGTCAGGGAAAGCGTTTTCGCTTTGTTTGTATAGCGGCACCGTTAACGGTGCCGCTATACAAACAAAGCCGTACCTCATACGGCTGCAATCCGCTATAATCTGTGCTGCTAACAGATAACTAAAATAAACCCGCCCCCTCGCCTTCCAAACAGCAGAAACCCGGTTTCTTAGAGAAACCGGGTTTCTAGTTTTAGTTTAAACCCAGACTTAGAAATTCATTTCGGCAGCCTGGACTTTTTCGACTTGTTTCTTCTTCAGCACTAACAGCACTTGGGCTAACATAATCGCGGCAATAAATGCCATCAGCCATTGAATCCGAGTAGCGCTTTGCAGAACAATTTCGCCATCATCTTGACCAAATCCACCCACGTTGGGGTTATTGGTCAAAAGTTCGCCAGCAGTTACCGCTTGTCCTTCAGAAACGATCAATTCCGGACCTGCGGGAATGGTTTCGACCACTTCTCCACTATCGGTTTTGATCGTTACCTGATAACCGCCATCTTCATCTTTGGTAATTCCAGTAACGGTACCAGCAGCAGAAGCGTTAAAAGCGTTGTTGTTGGTTTTCTCGCCAGTGGGATAAACTTGACCGCGTCCCCGGTTTGCACCCAAGTGAACGGGATACTTACCGAAGTGGATATTTTTGTCAGTTGCGGGGTTGGGAGAAAGAACGGGGAAGACGATTTCTTGATATTGTTCGCCCGGTAAGGGACCAACAATAATCACGTTATCTTGACCTTCCTTGTAGGTTTGGTAATAGAGTCCCTCAATCTTTTCTTTCATTTCCTCCGGAATGCGGTCTTCCGGAGCAATTTTGAACCCTTCGGGCAACATTAAAACCGCACCGACGTTTAAGCCGCCTTTGGAACCATCGCCCAATACTTGTTGCGCGTTGATGTCGTAGGGAATTTTTACTACGGCTTCAAATACCGTATCGGGGAGAACCGCTTGGGGAATTTCAACTTCAGAGGGTTTGGCAGCGAGGTGACAGTTAGCGCAAACAATGCGTCCCGTAGGTTCGCGGGGGGTTTCGGGGGCAGTTTCCTGCGCCCAGAAAGGATAGGCAGCAGCGGGTTGGGACAGGGATAGACCGCTGGCGAGGAAAATTCCTACTGTGGCGATCGCAAGCAGCAAAGTCCTAGAAATTACCCGCTTGCTACTCTGTACAATCGCCGATAAACAAGCTTTTTTCATCTGCAAATAACAACAATTCCAGTGAACACCGTCAAATCAATAGCTATTGCTAATTGCTAATTGCTAATTGCTAATTGTTCTTGACTATTAGCTATTAGCGATTAGCAATTTTACGCCCACCAGGGGTCTTCGCCCGTGCGGAAGTCGGTTTCTGTCCAAGGTGTAAAGACAACTTTATCGTCTTCCACGTTGGCGTGAACCAGTGCCAAGGATAACGGTGCAGGACCGCGTACCACCTTGCCGGTGCTATCATACTGCGAACCGTGACAAGGACACTTAAACTTGTTTTCGGCAATATTCCAAGGTACGACGCAGCCTAAGTGGGTACAGACTGCGTTGATGCCGTAGTCGGCGATGGATTTATCTTCACCTACCACAATGTAGGTGGGGTCGCCTTTTAGACCTTGGGCGAGGGCGCGATCGCCTGTATTGCGGTTAGTCACAAACTCGCTGGCAATCACATCGTTGCCCAAAGCGTCTTTAGCGGTAACGCCACCCCCAGCACCACCCGACGATGGAGGAATAAAGTACTTCACAACTGGATAAAGCCCACCCAGAGCTGTTCCTGTAATCGTACCAAAGGTCAAAAGGTTCATAAACTGGCGACGCCCCATATCGGGTACATCCGCCGATCCTGAAAGTTGAGCCATAACCTACGCTTAAAACTGTATTTTTGTCAACAACTGCTACGCAGAACCGATCCGTAGTTATGCAAAACTACTTTGTGCAAGACAAAACTTACTCAAATCAAGTATTTCGCTTAACTTGACGTTTGCTTCCTGCTTCAATCAAGGATGACGGCATCTTCTTGTCCACAGGCGTCAATTCCGCGCTTGCCGCACGTACTCGGTGTTTTGGGGCATTTGCCAAATTGTAAGCGTCATTTAAATCGCGATCGATACAAACGTCACACTTACCGCATTGGTAAACACGCTCCTAAAGAGGCATTGGTTGAATATTGCCACATCTTGAGCATGTTTTAGATGAAGCAAACCACCTATCCACCAGTTCTACTCCAGTTCTGCTTCCTGCTTCATTCAAGGGTGTCACCACTTTCTTGTCCACAGGCGTTAGATTTGGGTGTAGCCCACCCTATCTGGCGAGAAACTCACACTTCCTGGCACGTAAGTATGAGGCAAAGGCAAGCTCAAGCTAAAATCTGCCCTAGCAGGCCAGTTGCAACAATCTCTTGAACGAACTGCTACAGCTTTCTCCTGGGTATTATTACATTTTTTGACACCCCTCTCATAATCTAGAGGGACATCGGATCGAAGACTATCTATATTGAAAGGCTATGACGGGATCTGACTTACACCAGTTGTTGCTTTCCAAGTGGGGACGCTCTTACGATATGCAGCTGCGCCGCACTCAGGGCAAGATTTTTGTCCAGGTGATGTGGAAATATCTAGAGCAAGCGTCTTTTCCTCTCAGCGAGGCAGAATATATGGCGCACCTCGATGCCATCGCCAGTTATCTTGTGGCTTTGGGAGCGACAGCCCAAGTGCAAAAATATATTGAACAGACGCGCGAGCGACCCCGCTTGGGCAAAGCGGTTAGCTTTCCCATCGATTTGGGCGATCGCGCATCCGAGTGGATACTAGAAGACATTTGACCTCAAAATCCCCATCTATGCAATTTGAATGGCAAGTCGCCAAAACCTACGAAGATATCCTTTACCACAAAATGGACGGCATCGCCAAAATTACGATTAACCGTCCTCACAAACGCAATGCCTTTCGTCCCAAAACCGTCTTTGAACTCTACGATGCTTTTGCCGATGCCCGCGAAGATACTAGCATCGGTGTATTACTTTTTACCGGCGCTGGCCCGCATACAGATGGGAAATATGCCTTCTGTGCTGGCGGAGATCAAAGCGTGCGAGGAACCGCAGGCTATGTGGGCGATGATGGCGTCCCCCGCCTCAACGTGTTAGATTTGCAACGCTTAATTCGATCGATGCCCAAAGTCGTCATTGCTTTGGTAGCTGGGTATGCGATTGGCGGCGGGCATGTGCTGCATATCCTCTGCGACTTAACTATTGCGGCTGATAATGCTATTTTCGGTCAAACTGGCCCTAAAGTTGGCAGCTTTGATGGAGGATTTGGTGCTAGTTATTTAGCCAGAATTGTCGGTCAAAAAAAGGCACGGGAAATTTGGTATCTCTGTCGCCAATATGATGCAAAACAAGCTTTAGAAATGGGGTTGGTTAACTGCATCGTTCCCGTAGAACAGTTAGAAGAGGAAGGCATTAAATGGGCAAAGGAAATATTAGAAAAAAGTCCAATTGCAATTCGCTGTTTGAAAGCTGCTTTTAACGCCGATTGCGACGGACAAGCGGGTTTGCAAGAACTGGCGGGAAATGCCACTTTGCTTTATTATATGACCGAGGAAGGTGCAGAGGGAAAACAGGCATTTTTGGAAAAACGCCAACCGGATTTTCGCCAATATCCTTGGTTGCCATAGGGACGGAGTGCGAATGCGATCGCTTTGTGGGAAAATATGTGAGCAAGAGCGATCGCATATCAACTCTAACCAAACCTTAAGACTTGGATGAAAAAGCGCAAGCTGCTTGAAAAAGTTTTGTCTGGCTCAAAAAATATCCAGTTCAATGAAATGGTGACGCTGATTTAAGCCTTTGGTTTTTCTCTGTCACGGATGAGAGGGAGCCATCTCTTTAGCCATCCCGAAATACCAGAAATAGTTAATATTCAGCAAAACTTACGCACGCGGGGCCAAAAACAAAGGTGATGCGTCAATCTCGCGACTCTAAACCCAAGATTTTTCGGATCACCTTAGTTTTTTTGCGTAAGTCCTGTTCAGAATAAGAAAGGTCAAGTAACACCGTACCAAGTACGCCAATTTTTGTGACTGATAGAGCAATACAATCTGCAACTGGAGGATGAACCAGAGTCACCATGAAAGACTATCAAATCAACGTCTTTTAAGCGAAGAAGATGACGGCTACATTGCTGATATTCCTGACTTGAAATACTGCTCTGCTTTTGGTTCCACACCAGAAGAAGCCTTGCATGAAGTGCTGATTGCCAAAGCAGCATGGCTTGAGACAGCCAAGGCTGAAGGTAAAACCATTCCTCAGCCTCGATATCGACCTATTATTTATCAGGTTGGAACTTAAAGTTATTTTTTCACTTGGCAATGGGTAATTTAATTTCTGTTGTCCCTACACCGCAGCGCACCGTACCATCCCGGTAGGTTGGCATAGCTGGCATTACATCGGGTTTGCTACCCTCGCACAGGATGGATTGAGTCGCAATTTTAGTTTGTCCTTGCCAAGTTTTTGGTACTAAGAAAACACCGCCGACATAGTTCTTCAAGCCCGGTTTAATCGCAATGCCAAAATGGTAGACAGCTTTAGCCCTAGACCAATCTGAGATGTCTTTAGAATCGCTGTTAACGCCATATTTATAGCTGTCGCTGGGAGATATCTGACTCACCCCAAGTTTTTGCAATGAATTCGTAAAAACTTTGTTTTGCAAATAGTAAGCTTGCTGCGCGCTGTTCATGGCAGAAACCCTAGATCTGGCTTCAGCTTGCCGCGCTGCCATCGTGCTTGGATCGGCATTTGCTGGCAAAGGATTAATTATCAGGAGGGCAAATAAGAAAAATAGACTGCCTGGGTTGAACCCTCTTGTCTGAGGCAGTTTCAGGAAAGATTGCAGGTAAATGGCTGGAATTTTCGTCATTGTCCCTGACTCGCTGATTCTGATAACGAGATTTTAAGCTTTGATCCCGATCCCTGTCCAGATTAACTCGTGCCTGGAACAGCAATATTTTGTAATATTTGTTATATATTTTTACAATTTAGCCTAGGAAAAATTAGCAACGCTCGCAAGTTCAAACAAAAAAATTTTCGCCCCTTAGATACAACAGAGACACAAATCGGTGATAATGAGTCACTACGGTGATACCAGAAAGGCTGAATTTTTGAATTTTTTTAAGGAGTGTGGATAGTGATTGCTAAACTGTTTAAGTCAAGTTCTTTAACCCTTGGGCTGGTTGCAGCTATTTCCGCAACTGGGTTACTCATGGGTAACTTGCCTGCTAACGCTCAAACAAGTTCCTCTCAACGAACAACTCCATCGCCCCAAGCAGCGCCAACTCGTCGTCAACCAGCAAGAAGATCCAACACCGCCCCTAGCCCAAGAGCAACAGGTTCCAACCGCACTGAGCGCCCCAACACAAGCGTTGCCCTAAGATTGGGTAGCCGGGGAGAAACTGTTCGCAAGCTGCAAATGTATTTAAAGAAACGCGGGTTCTTCAAAGGAGAAGTAAATGGTATTTTTGGGCCACGTACCCGTGAAGCGGTGATTGCGTTTCAGCGTGCGAGGGGCATGAGACCAGATGGCGTTGTTGGAGTAAGAACTCTAGCTGCCATGCTGTAAAAAATAGGGCGGGCAATGCCCACCCTATTTTTAACTTAGCAGGCAGGAAGTCCCCCGCCATAGCGACTTTCTTGAGTTTGGCGGTGGGATGAAAGCCGAGTCAGGTGACGAATGCATCCCCGACTGAAACCGACAAATCGTTAGATCAAGGATCGGAGGGGATGTACGAGGAGACGAACAAAAACCCTTGATTGACAATGCTTGTATTGGGTTTTAGAATAAATAGAGATAGCTATAAATAACCTTTGTGCAACATCAAGCCGTCAAAGTCCGAATCTACCCAACGCCTAGCCAAGAACAACAATTGACTCAGGTGTTTGGTTGTTCGCGTTGGTGGTGGAATTTTGCGCTCAATAATTCGTCGATTGAGACTTACAAAGAAAAGAGACTGGTAAAAGCTTGGGGCAAATAGGGCTAAACGCTTTGTTGCCACAACTCAAAAAACAAGAAAAAACCTCATGGTTGGCTGATTGCTATAGTCAGGTATTGCAGTCTACTACTCTAAATTTAGTAACGGCTTATAAAAACTTCTTTGCAGGTAGAGCTAGGTTTCCCAGATTCAAGTCAAAGAAGGGTAAACAGTCAGTTCAATACCCTCAAAACGTCAAGATACTGGTCAATACAATCAAAATCCCTGGTGGAATTGGAGAAGTAAAGGCTAAGATTCATCGACCGATTGAAGCGCAAGTCAAAACAGTTACCATTAGCAAAACCTCTACGGGTAAATAATTTGCATCAATCCTAGTTGAAACTGAGGGTGATAATCCTCAAGTATCAACTAATGGAAAGGTAGTAGGTATAGATTTAGGAATCAAAGATTTTGCGGTAACTCATAATGGAGAGAAGGTATCTAAATACAGCAGTCCCAAGCATCTAGCTAAACATGAGAAAAATCTCAAGCGAAAACAGCAAAAATTAGCACGTAAAAAAGACGGGAGTAACTCAAGACTAAAAGCTAAGAAATTAGCAGCTAAGGTATACGAGCGGGTATCAAACGCACGACAAGATTTCCTACATAAGCTTTCACACAAGCTAGTCAACGAAAACCAAGTTGTAGTAGTAGAGAATCTTCATGGTCATTGCGCATGGTGCAAAATCACAACCTAGCCTTGGCTATATCTGATTGTGGATGGGGAATGTTTACTAATTTTCTAGCCTATAAACTAGAACGCAAAGGCGGGAAGTTAGTAGAAATAAACCGATGGTTCCCTAGTTCCAAGCTCTGTTCTAATTGTTTCTATCAAGTTGATGAAATGCCACTAGATGTACGCGAATGGACTTGTCCCCATTGCGGTACTCGTCACGATCGAGATGGGAACGCCGCTGCCAATATTAGAACAGAAGGAATCAGAATACTACAGACGGATGGAACAGCCGTCTCCGCAGGTGGAGAGGAAGTAAGACCAAAGAAAGGGCGTAAGTCAGTTCTGAGGCATTCCTCCGCGAAGCCTGAAGCCCCCGCCATACCGCATCAAGCGGTTGGCGGTGGGTAGTTCACGTAGTAACCAACCGCTTACGCAAAGACTCTGCACGACGTTTAGCCGTTTGATTGTTTGGCTCGTATTTCAACGCTTCTTCGTAAGTTTGTAATGCCTGAGCGGTTAATTTTTTCCGCTCGTAAGCATGACCGAGATTGTTAAGCCCCGTCACATATTCAGGCCACAGTTTCAAAGCTTCTTTGTAGTTGCGAATTGCCAAGTCGTACTGCTCTTGGGCAAAGTAGGCAAAGCCCAAGCCATTGTAAATCAGGGCAATATTTTCCTTCGCCTCGCCTTCTACATCTTTGAGTGCTTTTTGGAACAGGTTGACCGACTGCACGAATAGTTTTTTATCCAGATAAATGCTGCCGAGTTCGTAATATTCAAGAGCAGTGCCTTTCTCGTTTTTCAGCTTATTTTGCAGCCGCGAGAAGCTACTTTCTACTTTGCGAGTTTTGAGGATCTGGCGAAAAATTATCCAAGCGGTTCCAGACAGTAGTGCCAGCAAGATGGAAAGATAAACAACAGGAAATTGGTTTTCCATAGATTTTTCTATCCGAGCAGATGTAAATTTTTAGTTTGGTTAGGAGTCAGGGATCTGCACTCTCTTGTGACATCCTCCCAACGGTAAATGCTCCTGGCGTCGCATTATACCGTGGGCTTCCTATCTTCACAGATAGGCATTCCTAGATCGGCACTTATCTAGATACGAGATCCAAGGGCAGTACGCCATTACTAGGCAGTTTCCTTTCCCCCCAGTCCAGGGGTACTACATTTTCTAATCCTCGCAATAAAACTACTTGAGCCGCAGCATGGTCGCGATGAGTTTTATAACTACATTCAGGACAAATATGCTCCCTCTCACTCAGAGGTTTAGCAACCGTTGCACCGCATTCAGGACAAGTTTGGCTAGTTCCTCTAGGATTTACCCGTTGGAAATAGCAGCCTCGTTTGAAGCACACCCATTCAAGCAGCGACAGAAATGCTCCAAACGAAGCATCAACACATTCTTTTCTAAGCATCCCTCGGTTGAGTCCTACCGTATTGAGGTCTTCAGCAAAGATAGTTTGTGCCTGGTTGCAAAGGCTATGAGCGGTTTGAAAGTGAAAGTTCTTGCGAGTGTTACCGATATGGTGATGCAATCTGGCTACTTTGATCTGTGCTTTCTCCCAGTTTTGAGAACGCTTCTTTTTTCTTGCTGCTCTGCGTTGCAGCAATCTCAGCTTGCTTTGCAGAGTTTTCAGAAATTTAGGGCGTTCAACTGTATAGCCGTCGCTAGTAGTCAGGAATTTTTCCAGTCCGAGGTCAATCCCAATAGTACGTCCATGAAATGGAACATCGGGAATCGACACATCAGAAGAAATGGTAACAACAACGTACCATTGAGTATTTCTACAGCGAGAGACAACCCGCACCTGCTTAACCGTAAATCCTTCTGGGATTGGTCGATGCAAATTGATTGGCACTGCTCCGATCTTGGGAAGCTTAATCTGGTAGCCAGTGACAGGATTGTTCTTGAATTGTGGAAACACGAAGGATCTAAATTGCCCAAACTTTTTGAATCTCGGAAACCCAAAACCCCTTTTTTGAAAGGCTTCCCAAGTATCGTGCAGTCTACGAACCGTAGTTTGCAGCACTTGAGAATATACTTCTTTCAGCTTTGGATTTTCTTTCTTAGCTTTGGGCAACTGATCTTGCTGACGCTGATAGCTGGGAAACGGCATGTCCGCAGGAATAATATATTCCTGTTTCAAAGAACATCTATCTACCAAACACTTTCTCGACGCCAGCCAATCTTTCAACTCTCTCAAAGCATGGTTGTAAACCTTACGGCAGGTTTCCAACCAATCAAGCATGAGTTGCTGTTGGGTTACGTCAGGATAAATTCGGTAGGTGAAGTTCATTGTCAGCATTTTTTTACTGTAGCACAAGCTGACGGTAAAAACAACGGGGTTGTTTCTGAATCCTGCTGCGCGTTTATTTTTTGGTCGAGGTGTATCCCACCGCCAAAACATCGGCGGTACAAGGGGTAGCCAAGGGTACATCCGCCTGGTTTATGGCGGGGGACTTACCTCGACTTTTAATTTAAAGTATCCCAAGGCAGGCCCCAATAGATCGCCCGTTGCTGTAACCAACCTTCCGCCTTCCAGCGGGAGATCGCATCATTCACCCGCCGCCGCAAGTCATCGTACTGCACTCCTTTGGGCATGACAACGCATAGCGGTTCTGCGGATAATAACCTTGGCAGCAAGCGATACTGGGGATATTCTTGTACCCAGCCGGTGAGGACGCTGGCATCGGCGGCAAACGCCGCAGCACCCCCCGACTCTAATAGACTCCGCGCTTCTTGGTAAGAATTTACTCCCACCAATTCGGCTTTCGGTAAGGCATACCGCACTTTAGCAATCGTACTCGAACCATTTAATACGGCAACGGTTCTCGTTTCCACATCTCCCAGGCGCTGCACCGATGTATCTTTAGTGACTAAAGCGATGCCATCCATGTAGTAAGGAATGCTGAAACTGACGATGCGCGATCGCATTGGCGTTGCGGTTACCCTGGCAATGGTTAAATCCACTTTGCCTTCTAATACAACGGTTAGGCGATCGCGGTTTGCTACTGGCTTCCACCTTACCGCATCGGCACTGCCTAACAATTCTGCCGCCAATCGTCGCGCCAGATCGATTTCTAAGCCTTGCAGGTTGCTGGTTTCGTCTCGAAAACCCAACGGGCGCAAATTATCTTTTACCGCAACAATTAAATAGCCCCGCTGCTGAATTTCTGGCAGAAAGGCTGCACGGGCAGAAAAGGTAAAAGGTAATAGGTAAAAAGCCAAACCAACAACCCCGTAACGGAAAAGCGCGGATGTCGCTGATGAGAGGAGGACTCTTGTCCTCACTACGAACTCATCGGTTACATCCGCTACATCATCCGTTGTCAGTTTCATTTAGCAGAATTTGCCAATTCCACAACTTTGGTAAAGCTGTCTGGATCGAGGACAGCCATTTGCGCCAGCATCTTGCGGTTGATTTCGACCTTCACTTTCTTGAGCTTGCCCATAAATTGACTGTAGCTCATGCCGTGTTGGTGCGCGGCGGCGTTAATGCGAGCGATCCAAAGACGACGGAAGTCGCGCTTGCGTTTTTTGCGATCGCGATACGCATTCCGCAGCGCCTTCATTACCTGTTGGTTAGCCGTGCGGAACAGCGTTGAGTGGGATCCGCGAAATCCTTTTGCCAGTTTGAGAATTTTCTTGCGGCGTTTGCGAGCAACGTTACCGCGTTTTACCCTTGTCATAGTTAGTTGTCAGTTGTCTCTGGTAATTGGTAATCGGTAATTGCTAATGGGTAAGAGCTAGTTGACTTATGACCCATTTACAAATAAGGCAGCATCAAGCTCACGTTTTCTGCATCCCGTTCGTCCACTACCGCCATCTTGGACAGACGACGCTTGCGCGTAGAGCTTTTATGCTGGAGCAAGTGGTTTTTGAACGATTTACGGCGCACAATCTTGCCGCTGCCAGTCGCTCTAAAGCGCTTTGCCGCCGATTTACGAGTTTTTAGCTTTGGCATATCCTGACTTTAATTCGACACGATCTCCTATCTTACCACTATCTGGTTTGTCAAGACAAATTTTGACCCTGGCAGGGAGCAATCGCAGCGCCAGCTTTACCCAAACTTCACAAAAGTCATAAATTTAAGTATTTGCACTGGATTGCCGCAAATACCGCTAATTCAGTAATTCTGCTGATAAAATTGGATGATGACATCGGATTACGATCAATTGTTTGATGAAGATTCAGTAAAAGGACTGGTCATTCCCAGATCGGATATGCCAGTATAGACACAACAAGGACAGAATAAGAAACGCCAGTTAAGTAAATTCAACATCGACGGCAAATGACGATAAGATAAAAATTAGCAGCTTTTTGTTGTACTGCTGTGCTAAGTTAGGCAAATTATACAGCCACAGCCTACAAGTAAAAACAGATTTCCAATACCTGGATTCCCCCCAGGCTTGGAACATTACCCGGTAGAGTCGAGAGGAGCGATATTGATTCTACCGGGTTTTTCTTATGGATACTGCTCTATCCCGTGGGGGAAGATAAAAAACAAATTTTTGCGGCACGGGACTTTGGCACCGGGAAAGGGGTAAAAACGGAATATGCCAGGATGCCCGATTCCCTGGGTACAAAAACGGCGCTCCTCGCCGTATGCTTGGCAATTATGGCCTGACTCGGTTGGGCAAATTAAACTGGTGGAGTCAGCAACGCCGCTCTCCCATAGACGGGGCAAGAGGCGACTCGTTTAGCCCTAGCTGACCAGACTGCTCGTTGAGGGCAAGAGTTAAAGACCTACTTCAGGATGCTTGCTAGTCCTGAACTCTAGAACCTCACGATTAAACAGGTTTATGGGTTAAACCAGTGTCGTTTGGATAGTACCGACCCTAAACAAAGGCGCGCGCCAACTTTACCTGTAAAAAGGATGCAGCAATGCAAAATTACGTATTCGTTGTTGACCAAAACTTTCAACCTCTCAACCCAATCCCTCCAGCACGAGCGAGGGAATTGTTGACAAAACAGAAAGCTGCTGTGTTCAGAATGTATCCTTTCACCATCATTTTGAAACATGTAGTTTTGACCCCAACACCAAAGCCATTAACCATCAAACTAGACGCTGGTAGCAGATTTACTGGAATTGCCATCGGTGATGACAACAAAGTTATCTGGTGTGCCGAGTTGGAACACAAAGGATGGCAAATCAAAGATTCTTTGGCATCTAGACGGTCGCTACGTTGTAGTCGTCGTAATCGCAAAACTCGATATCGCCAACCAGGTTTTGATCGCCGCAAGCGGAAAGAGGGGTGGCTACCTCCATCGTTAATGCATCGCGTTCTCACTGTTGAGACTTGGGTAAAACGGCTTTGTCGGTATGCACCCATCACTCAAATAGCAATGGATTTAGTTAAATTCGATACCCAAAAACTCCAAAACCCAGAAATTGAAGCTGTGGAATACCAGCAGGGGGAGTTGGCAGGTTACGAGGTGAGGGAATATCTTCTGGAGAAATGGGGACGTAAATGCGCCTATTGCGACTCTGAAGGCGTTCCACTCCAGATTGAACACATTCACCCACGCGCTAAAGGTGGTACTAACCGAGTATCCAACCTCACTCTCAGTTGTGAGAAATGCAACTTAAAAAAAGAAACAAAGTCTGTAGAAGAGTTCTTGAAAAAGGACGGCGCGAGATTGGAGAATATTAAACGTCAAGCGAAAACTCCATTAAAGGATGCATCTGCTGTGAACTCGACTTGGTGGGCATTGTTCCATACATTAAAAAGTATCTTACCCACAAATACGGGAACTGGGGGACAAACTAAGTACAACCGAACAAGATTTGAGCTACCCAAGCAACATTGGATTGATGCCGCCTGTGTCGGAAGTATTGACAGCATAAAGTTACTAACCCAGCAGCCGTTGCGAATTAAGTGTACTGGTTGGGGAACTCGTCAAATCTGCGGCACTGACCGCTACGGTTTTCCTACTCGTCACCGCGAACGTAAACAGGTTCATTTTGGTTTCAGGACTGGTAATATCGTCAAAGCTGTTGTCACTTCCGGGAAAAAAGTAGGTGAATACGTAGGGCGCTTACTGTGCCGTAAAACGGGAAGCTTTGATATTGCCACGAATACAGGCCGCGTAACTGGCATTAGTCATAGGTTTTGTAAATCAATTCATCAAAAAGATGGCTACTCTTATGCTTTTTAAATCAAGACGGCTTCTTAAACTGCCCCAGTCGAGTTTCCTCCCTGGTCTTTTGACACAGGGCTTCCACACTCCCAAGGAGGCTTAGGTGAGGCAATGTTTACTGTAACGGAAACCTCTGTAATTGTACTGATATTACTCGCAGCTGTCGGTATATTAGGTTGGGGATTCTATCGATCTCAACCTTTTGGTAAGCTGGGAATCCTAGCTTGGCTACAATCCGTAGTGCTGATGGCACCTTGGCTGTTGTTCTTTGGATTATTCGCCGCCGGGGTTTATCTCAACCTAGTCAGCATCCTGTTTTTGTTGGTCGCTTCAGCGGGATTGTATATTTTCCTGGGAAATCAACTGCGCGCCGCAGCTAAGGATGCACAGCTGCAAAAGCCAACTTCAGCGGTGGAGAATGGCAACGAAATCCCCAAGGAAGCAGCGCCACAGTCGGAAAACACACCAAACGCGCCACCAGAATTACCCCAGATTCCGACCATAGAAGTGCTGTCGATTCCCGATGAAGATCTCAAGACGATTCAAGGAATATTCGGCATCGATACGTTCTTTGCTACCGAAACGATTCCCTATCAAGAAGGAGCTATCTTTAAAGGTAACCTGCGGGGGGAAGCTCAAGCCGTCCACACCAGGTTGTCAGCAGCTTTAAACTCGCGACTCGGCGATCGCTACCGGCTATTTTTAGTCGAAAATCAGGATGAAAAGCCGGTCTTTGTCGTCTTACCCAGTCGCAACGACCCAAAATCCTCAACCATCCCCCAAAAAGTCCTAGCAATTATACTGTTGCTGGCAACGATCGCTACCTGTTTCGAGGCAGCAGGGATACTGATGGGCTTCGATTTCTTTAACAACTTGAATCGGTATAACGATGCTTTGCCCATCGCTGCTGGCTTTTTAGCGGTTTTAGCTGCCCACGAAATCGGACATTGGCTGCTAGCATTGCGTCACAATATCCGCCTCAGTTTACCTTACTTTATTCCTACCTGGCAGCTTGGCTCGTTTGGCGCTATCACTCGCTTTGAGTCGCTGCTACCTAACCGCAACGTTCTGTTCGATATTGCCTTTGCTGGACCCGCAGCGGGTGGGATTGTTTCCCTGTCTATGCTGGTTATTGGTTTATCCCTGTCCCATCCAGGCAGTTTCTTTCAAATACCCGCTCAATTTTTCTCCGGCTCGATTTTAGTGGGAAGTTTGGCGCGGGTGGTTTTAGGTTCTGCGTTGCAGCAGCCAATAGTTGACGTTCACCCGCTAACGGTGATTGGTTGGCTAGGATTGGTGATTACGGCGATAAACTTAATGCCAGCGGGGCAATTAGACGGAGGTCGAATTGTTCAGGCAATCTACGGACGCCAAATTGCTTCCCGTGCGGGGGTGGCGACGTTAATTGTCTTAGCGATCGCCACCCTAGCCAATCCCCTTGCCCTATACTGGGCAATTGTAATTGTGTTCTTACAGCGGGATCTGGAAAGACCCTGTTTGAACGACATTACAGAACCCGACGACGCACGCGCCGCCTTGGGTTTGTTGGCGCTATTTTTGATGCTGGTGACGCTAATTCCCTTAAGCCCCGGATTAGCTGGTCGTCTGGGTATTGGCGGCTGATGGATTGTCAGTGGTAATGGGTAATAGGTAATGGGTAATGGGTAATTGCTAATTGCTAATTGCTAATTGCTAATTGCTAATTGCTAATTGCTTTTACCTATTACCTATTACCCAATCTAAAATTTGCTAATTGGTAACTGATTTTTCCCATTACCGATTACCGATTACCCATTACCAAATCTAAAATCTAAAATCTAAAATCTAAAATTATGAAGGTTATGGCTACAAACCCGCCGGTTTTAATTGTTTTAGACCTGAGTACGTTGATGGGCAGCAGCACTCGCGAATGGCAGGATTACTCGCGGGTGGGTTCTTGCTACTTGCCCCAAGTCGTTTATGAGGAAATAGAATTTCTCTCTAGCCGCGCCCCAGAACCGGATTTGGAAACAACTGCCAGAGAATTCCTGCGCTTTTTCCCGAACAGCGGCTGGCAATTGACGAATGCGAATGCTTCCCATCCCGCGCTGACGCCTCCCCCAGGTCAAGCCTTGAGCAAACAAGCTCGACTGTCCCTGGCTGTCGCCCAGTGTGCCTATGGTTTGTCTGGGGAACGTGCGGGGGAATTGGTTGTTTTGGTTTCCACCCTGCAGCAGCTATTACAACGGCTGGGCGCGTTGCCAAGTCCTAATCTATGCGGGATCGCTCCGGCAGCACTGTTGCAGTGGGCGCGCACGGGACAAAAACCCCCGGCGGTGACCCAGGTGGGGGCTACAATTCGGGCAGCTTCGACCCCTGTCATCCCAGCGACAGCTAGCAAACCTGTATCACCAATACCGAAAGCGGCAAGTTCTACCCCCATGAGTGGTCCTGCGTCGGCGGCGCGGACGCCTGCATCGAGTTCCAGACGCAATTCTGGCGGGATGGGCGCTTTATCTGGACTGATTGCTAGCGTGTTAGCTTTGGTAGGGTTAGCGATCGCAGGTGGCTTCGCTTGGCGAGCCATCCAACCTACCAGTTTTGACAAATTCTGGCAACAATTGGGTCTACCTGCACTCCCCGGTCAACAACCCGCCCAAAAACCCAAACCCGTGAAACAATAACACTTCCCCATATGCAAACGACAGGCATCCACCACGTTGCTATAATTTGCTCTGATTATGAAAAATCTAAGCAATTTTATGTGGAAATTTTGGGATTTTCCATTATCCAAGAAACCTTTAGGGCTGAAAGAAATTCTTATAAATTAGATTTAAAAGTTGGCAACAACGACCAAATTGAATTATTTTCATTTCCCAATCCCCCTCAAAGAGTCAATAACCCCGAAGCTTGTGGATTGAGGCATTTATCCTTTGCAGTTGAAGATATCGAGCGAGCCGTTGCCGAGTTAAAATCTCACGGGGTCTTTATAGAAACTATAAGAATTGATGAAATTACGGGCAAGCGCTTTACTTTTTTCAAAGACCCAGACGGCTTGCCTCTAGAAATATACGAGAATTAGAGGGAAAAAAGAAGTTTTATCAAATTGAACTATAAAAGAACAATGAAGTCCCTCCTCCTCTCCCATAAATGAGTAAGTAATCAGATCGAGCAGAATTCAGTATTTTCCTCGTTTAAAAATATCCGACAAAGCAGCAAATTAGTTATTGAGGAAGCCTGAGCGAGTTCTGAGCAAGAAGAATTCTTGACAGAACAAAGATCTAATTGCAAATATCTCCTATGTAATTGCCCTAGGCTGGTCGCGCAGCTGCGATCGTGTGCTATCAGGCACATTCCTGGGATAGATAAATGGCTCTTATTCCTGGATACAGGAACTTTTTGAAAGCCAGCAAAATCTTACGTTCTGTAAACAATTGGCAAAATTTCCGGTTACTTTCAGTACTGGATAGTATCAACAAACAATTATTAACCTTTTAGCCCAGACGAAGCATTGGCGAGGCTAGCTATGGAAAAAATTACTGCAACTGGTTTAACCGCAACAACCCCAAATCAAACAGAAAAGCAGCCGCGTCCTTTTGTATTAGCTTTGCTACTGACCGGAATTTTATACTTTGGTGTCAAACCAACGCTGCCTAGCAAATCTAACGTTTTGGCGATTGGGTCTGCCGAAACAACTACAACCGTATCAGAACCCATTACTAATGCGGTTTTGCAGCACTTGTCCGTGCAGTCGGGGTTGCCAATGTCTGCACTTTATATTGTCGAGGCTCAACGGTTAACTTGGCGCGATCGCTGTCTGGGTTTAGCTGAGTCTGGTTTATCCTGTACCCCCGCATCCGTCCCTGGATGGCGTTTAACCGTAGCCAGTGGCAAGCAACGCTGGTTCTATCGCACCGATGCTGCGGGTGAGGTGGTTATCCCGGAACAGAATACAACCTTACCCAACCAAAATATCCCAGAAGCAGCGATCGCGCGCAATTTTAGATAGGCTAATGGCTAATAGCTAATGGCTAATGGTAGATCCGGGAAATATTCCCAGGAGCAATTAGCCATTAGCGATTAGCTATTTTAGCCAGTTGAGTTATTACCGATTACCGTTGTGACACAATAGCAGGTCGCTTGACTGGTTCTGGGAACAGGGATGCGATTGCATTCTGACGTTGGGCGGACGGTTCTTGGGTTAAAGTCCACAAGCTTTCGTAGAAAAAGAACGATATTCCAGAAAAATTGCGCTCGCGCACGGTTTCTACTTGCTGTTGGATCTGGGGAATTGCCACAAACCGGGGTTTCACCCCAGTCATTATACCGACACCTACGGGAATGCGCTGCCGTGCCGAAAGCACTTCCGGTTGTTCCAATTCCCCGATAAACCGCGCAATATCATCGCGATACACCTGCAAGATTAATTCATCGATCAATCCTTGCTTATCCCAAGTTTCCCAATCGGTTAAAAAGAATTCGTAAGAAAATCTTTGAGGATTGGGAGATACTGAAACGATCGCGTTGGGTAGGCGCTCTTTAATACCTCGGTAAATTCGCTGCATGTACTGGGTAATTTTATCAGCCCGCCAGCGCAGCCATTCCGGGTCTTTAAAATTTTCTGGGGGAGATTGACCGTTGTGTTCTTGCTGATACAGCGCCACTGTAAATGGGTCGTAACCCAACTCAGAGGGAAAGCCGAAATGGTCATCAAATTGAATTCCGTCGATATCGTATTTGGTGACAAGTTCCAGGACTAAATCTTCGATGAATTGCTGCACATCTGGACGGAAAGGATTGAGCCAAACCCGGTCGTGGCGGCCTTCTTTCCAAATTTGTGTACCGTCGCTGCGGGAAAGAATCCAGTTGGGATAGCGTTGGGCTAATTCCGAATCCGCCGGTGCCATGAAACCAAATTCAAACCAGGGAATTACAGTCATGCCTTTTTTATGACCCTGGTCGATAATTTCTTTAAGGATATCGCGCCCGCGCAAGCCAATTTCCGGGTCAAGCGATCGCCCGATTGTCCCCCTCGCTACCGCACTCGGATAAAGCGTGTAACCCCAATTCCAAACCGTGGGATATACAGTATTCAAATGCAACTTGTGCAGGCGTTCCAAGGCGCGGGAAAGCCGCGAGGGCGAAAACAACACGTCGCTATCAATATTCGTCAGCCAAACACCCCGGATCTCCTCTGTAGGCATTTTCCGTGGTGTTGGTACTGTTGCTGCTTCCCCTGTAGGCGGGGGTGGTGGCGTTGCGATCGTTACCGATGCTTCCCCTGTAGGCGGGGGTGGTGGCGTTGCGATCGTTACCGATGCTTCCCCTGTAGGCGGGGGTGGTGGCGTTGCGATCGTTACCGATGCTTCCTCTGTAGGCGGGGGTGGTGGCGTTGTTGGCACCGCTGGTACGGTAGGCGGGGGTGTTGGCGTTGTTGGCGTTGCCTCTGGAGATGGGAGTGCCTCCGGCGTGCCAAGTTTAGCAATATACTGGTCAGGCACAACACCAGAAATTCCCATTGCCTGACACAAGGAAGCCGCTACCTCGCCGCGATTTGCCAGTTGACTGGGTTTGAAGCTGCGGACATCCGGGTAATTGACCACGAGTTCCTTTTCTATGGCAGCTGCGATCGCATTGCGCGCATAGTTAGAAATATCTTGAGCATCCTCAAACACCCCATCCAGCATTTCAGCAGGTGGTTGACTAGGCGTATACTTTAACCCACTCGCCAAAGCGACTAATACTTGTTCGCGGGTAATCTTTAAATTTGGGTTAAAAGTCCGCCCAATATAACCCGAAAGAAAACCCGTTCGATAGGCGCTGCCAATTGCCTCCACCGCCCAATAATTAGACGGAATATCGACAAATCTCATCGGATCGCGAACAGGAGTTACATTGGGGAAAGCCTTAGCGATTGATGTCGCAAATTCAGCCCGCGTTACTGGATTGCTAGGTTTAAAACTACCATCCGGGTAACCGCTAATTATCTCTCGCCGGACTAATTCTTCAATACAAGGTTGCGCCCAATGTCCTTGAATATCGTTCAATCCCGTCTGCGCTAAAGCCTGAGTTAGCAAGACGGAGATTATCATGCTAAGGGCAGCTAGGAAGGCAAGCCAAGCCTTACCCTTAAAGGTGCGGCGAAACCAGAACAGCGCGTCTGCCCAAGTTGTAAAAAGGTTGTTAACCAACTGTTTTAACATCTGCCCAACTGTGGATGTGCCAAAATTAACGCAAGTATACAATTATGGGCATGATGATGGAACAGATTCAGGGTTAAAATCGGAACGCTGGGAGCATTACGCTCAAAGTGGGAGGATATAACAATGGAAAAATTAAGATTCACCTGCGAAAATGAATTAAAGCATTTTGGCGCCTGCGATGCTTCGGGTTCTGTGGCTCTATTCGATACAAAATATTTGGTAGTCGCGAATGATGAAGACAATATTTTAAGAGTTTATGACTCAACCTCTTCGGGAAAACCGCTCGCATCAATCGACATCAACAACTATTTTACAAATAACCCCAAAGGCAGGGAAGTAGATATTGAAGCCGCAACTATCCTAAATGGAACAATTTACTATATTACCTCACATGGCAGAAACAAGAATGCCAAAGAAAGACCAGAACGCCGTAACTTTTTTGCCAATCAGTTTGCCGTTGAAGGTGAAAGTTTTTCCGCTCACCAATTTGGGCATTCTTACTCGAACCTTTTAGAAGATATGAGGCAAGATGAAAGACTTAAAAAGTCTAAACTGGAAGCAGCTGAAAAATTAGCTCCAAAAGAAAAGGGGGCGTTAAATATTGAGGGACTGTGTACCACACCAGACAAACAATTATTAATTGGATTCCGCAATCCGATTCGAGAAGGTAAAGCGCTGGTAGTGCCTCTGGAAAATCCGGAAGCTCTTGTGCAAAAAGAAGATATCTCTGCCAAATTTGGAGAGCCAATAGACCTGGATTTAGGTGGGTTGGGGATCAGGAGTATCGAATACTGGGAAAGCCACGAACTATACATTATAGCTGCAGGAGCTTATCACAGCGGTGATGAATTCAGATTTTATCAATGGTCGGGAAATCGAGAGCAAAAGCCAGAAGTAATAGAAATTGTTGATTTACCGCCAGGGTTTAATCCAGAGGCAATTGTAATCTATCCAAATCTAGACAACAAATTTCAAATCCTCAGCGATGATGGAAGCGTCAAACGGGAAGGCGAAACTCCATGTAAAGACTTGCCGCCAGAAAGCGAGCAAAAATTCTTTAGAAGCGTCTGGGTAAACGTTGAAATATTGTAAAAAATCGGCGGCTAATGGCTAATGGCTAATGGCTAATGTAAGGATATGAGTAAGCTCGCAATTAGCTGTAGGGGCGGGTTTTACCAACCAATCCGCGCCAACACCAAAGTTTCTCTGAAAAATCGTTGATTTGTCACCTAGAGATATAGGTCGAAACAAAGGTGATGGCTTCGTTAAACCCGCCCCTACTTGCGTTAAAATTTCAAAAATTGTACCTTGGCTGGTTAAAGGCTATGACTTGGACAGTTGGACAAAAGTTGCAGGGTAGCAACTACACGATCGAGAAAGTGCTGGGTGAAGGTAAATTTGGTATTACCTATCTTGCCCGAAATGAAAACAATCGGCGCGTTGTTATCAAAACTTTAAGCGATCGCGCGCAACAAAGACCTGATTTTGACAAGTTGCATCAAGATTTTCTCAACGATGCACTACGACTAGCGAGATGCACCCATCCTCATATTGTCCGAGTTGAGGAATTAATCCAAGAAGGTGCTTTATGCTGCATGGTAATGGAATACATCGAGGGAGAAAATTTAGCCAGTCGGGTGGAAATCCAAGGAATTTTACAAGAAGATGAAGCAGTGCAATACATTGAGCAAATCGGTGCGGGGTTAATTGCCGTTCACGATCGAGGTTTACTGCATCGGGATGTAAATCCACAAAAGATTATGCTGCGATCCCCGCTTGCCCCCCTTAACAAGGGGGGATCCCCCCTTGCCCCCCTTAACAAGGGGGGTGAGGAAGCAGTGTTAATTGATTTTAGTATTGCCCGCGAAGTTGGATCGGATTGTTTTGCGCCAATTGAACAGTATGAAACAGAAACCAAATTGGGTGTTTATACAGATGTTTATGGTTTAGCGGCGACGCTGTATGCGATATTAACAGGAGAGTTGCCCGTAGCTGCGCCTGCGAGGGCTGCGAATACGCCATTAGTAGCGCCGAAACAGTTGAATCCGGATATTAGCGAGCGCATAAATCAAGCCATTCTCCAAGGTATGGCATTTCAACCTCACGAACGCCCGCAATCAATTCAAGAATGGTTACAATTGCTCTACAAAGATCCGGTTACTTCCTCACAATCTTCAACTTCAGCACCCCGCAAAAAGTCGCCAATAAAAACGGTTTTGTCACAAGATTTTCCTGTTTTTTTATTAGCAGGAGTTTTATTAAGTGGCGGCTGGATAGGTTTTGCTCTAGCTCAGATTATGGCTCCAGGTTGGATTTGGTCATTAGTATTGGGTGGTGCCTTAATTCCTCAAATAGCTGGGTATGCGATCGCCATCTTCGCTTCCTTTGCCGCTGCCTTGATGGCTCTTAATTTAATTGTCGAGCCTTCAAGTAAAACTTTGTCAAACCTGCCCCTTCTAGCAACAGCCATCTCCTTCTCTGAAATGGCAGTTTGGTATTCAGTTTTGGCGATAACTTTCTGTGCGTTTTCCACTTCCTTTATGCAGCAATTAAAAACATTATTCACCAAAATTCAAGCGTTTCTAATTTTAGCAGTAACTTCTTGGTTAGGAATAGGCTTAGGTCGGTTACTGGGTTTTATGTTTCAGTAAGCGTGGCAGCAGGTTTTATATATAAATCCCAAATCAGCGCATTAAAACCCCGTTTTTGAACCGCCATAGACGCGCAGCGGCTTCCCGTAGGGTAGACGCCAAGAACGCCAAGAAGAAGAAGAGAGAAAATAAAGAAGGTAATCTTTAGGGATTTGGTATGAAATACAGGACTTACGCAAAGAAAGCCGGTTTCTAGGAAAAATCGTTGGTTTGGAAACGAGAGATCCAGGTCGAAACCGGGTTTCTTTTCTCGTCGTACGTAAGTCCTGAAATATTCTCTGTTTTCTCCTTCTCTGCGGAATGTCGCGCCTGGAGCGGTTCATTAAAAAAAACACTGATTATAGATGAGCTAGCTTGCCACAGCAGATCTAACGGAACCAATAAACAGCGAACCAAGTCTATATCGCCGTAACCCTGAAAAAAACCTTTCATCAAACAAAAACTATGGGGATTTTAAAAGCTCTGATTTTAGCTAGTATCTTGTCTGTAAGCACCAGCCTGACAGTAATAAATGCTGCCGTTGCTTACCCAGAGATACCTCAAACTGCTAATGCTCAAGCTCAACCTGCAGCAAACGAAAACCGCCTACCCCCGCGAGTAGCAAACGCCGTCCGCCAGGATCTATCCCGCAAAACCGGCATTGCTCCCGGACAACTAAGAATAACTCAATTTAGCCGCCAAACTTGGCCCGATGGCTGTCTCGGACTCCCCGACCCCGATCAATTTTGCACCCAAGCCTTAGTCGAAGGGTGGCGCGTTGTCGTAACCCATCAGGATCAAACCTGGGTTTATCGTACCAACGACTCCGGTTCCTTAGTCAAATTAGATACAGCGGCTAGCCAAACCAAAGATACTAACAAGCTCAAACCCGTTCCAATTCCCGCCAGCGAACTACCGCCTCCTCTGACGCAAGGTATGATTTTTCGTGCTATCTCCAGTGGTGGATTTGCCGGTTTGACCTATGAAACCGTTCTGATGAATGACGGACGATTAATGCGAGTCAGGATAGGCGATGCTAATGATAGCGATCGCAGCGTGCGCCAAATTTCTCCCCAACAACTACGAGAATTTCAGCGGTTACTACAACGCAACTCGCTGTCTCGTTTCAATGGTATGAGTTACCCAGCACCCAGCGGTTCTGCCGACTTTATTACCGTCACAATTTCTAGTTCAGCCGGTACTACCCGCTACGCCGATATCGCTCAAAATAATCTACCTCAACCTTTGCAGCAAGTAGTTCAAGCTTGGAATCAGATTACCAGCGCCACCCAATGACTGGTACTTTTCAATAAAGCGGATTGCTTGCCTCGTCTAGGTACAGCCTTTAGGCTTGTTTGTGTAGCGGCAGCCTTAAGGCTGCCGCTACACAAACAAGCCGTACCTCATACGGCTGCAATCCGCTATAAAGCCAACATATTTGTAGAGTGGGTATTGCCTGCGACTATCCCTGCTTTTAGCTTCTAGTATTTTGGTAGGCAATGCCCACCTTACGTTTAATCGCACCTACCTACTTAGTACATTCCAGGAGACAAATTTTCGGAATATACAAGCGATCGCCCCTCCACAGGCAGCCAACACTTTTTCACCGATGCCGCCTACGGGTAACCCTTTCCCGCGCAGCGTAATTTTATCTGTCATAGACGATCTGCTTTCTCATGAAGCCTGTTCGCTTTCTCATTTCAGTAATTCGCGCATTCATTTTGGTATTTTCCCCAAGCAAAATGGCAATTTACTTTCTCATGAAGCCCGTTCGCTTTCTCATTTCAGTAATTCGCGCATTCATTTTGGTATTTTCCCCAAGCAAAATGGCAATTTACTTTCTCATGAAGCTTGTTCGCTTTCTCATTTCAGTAATTCGCGCATTTTAGGCCACATTCCTCACCATCAACTGTCACATAGACAGTCGCAGAGCTTGTCCCTGAGAAAGCCTCAAAGATCTTCCAGTAAAGTTTGGGCCTTCATACACAATCAGATCAAGACGACTTTGAGCAAGCGGGAAAACTCCCGTCACATCAGGGTTTCACCATTTGCGTCCGCCCAGTTTGACACAAGAGCGCTGATCAACCGACTGGCATATTTTCTACAAACCATATTGCTGAACTTGCATATTCCAAAGCGCAGCATACTCCCCTCCACATCGCAAAAGCTCCTCGTGAGTCCCCTGCTCAACCAAACGTCCCTGCTGCAAAACTAAAATCCGGTCAGCCATACGCACAGAAGCCAGTCGATGGGTAATCAAAAGTGTAGTCTTACCCCGCGCTAGCTCAACAAAGCGACAAAACACCTCGTACTCGCTGCGAGGATCGAGTGCAGCCGTAGGCTCATCTAAAATTAATAATTGGGCATCTTCCCGTACAAAAGCGCGAGCAAGAGCTAACTTTTGCCACTGTCCTCCAGAAAGTTCTGTCCCACCAAATTGCTTGCCTAAAAGAGTCTCTTCTCTGGCTGGAAACTTTTCAACTAATGTAGTTATCCCAGCTTTTTTAACTGCACGTCTAATGCGTTCAAGATTATCCAAAGCTTCAAGCTCTCCCAAAGCTATATTTTCCAACAGCGTCAGCGCGTAGCGACCAAAGTCTTGAAACACCGCAGCAATTTGTCGTCGCCATCCATCCAAATCTAATTCCTTTAAATCTACACCATCGACTAAAATTGCACCCTTTGTAGGGTCGTATAGCCGAGTCAGCAGCTTTACCAATGTAGTTTTACCAGCACCATTTTCCCCCACCAAAGCCACTATTTCGCCAGGGTAAAGCGTAAAGGAAACATCTATCAAAGCCGAGGGACGATCTGGATAACAAAAGTGTACCCGCTCAAAAGTAATGCCCTGACGAATTGAGTCAAACATCGGCTTGCTTTGATAGTGCGCTGCCATTGTTGGTTCGCTATCTAGGAAACTAAAGAACTGCTGCATATACAACAGAGTCTCAAACAAAAGTGTGGCAGTACTAACCAACTGTTCCAGATTTTGCTGCAAGTAAGCTAGCGATTGTACAAACAGCAGAACGCTACCTGGACTAATTTCGCCTCTAAAAGCTTGCTGCACCACCCAGTAAAAAGCAAAGCCATTTCCTAAAGTACTTAATATCGCCAAATTTGAAGCCCAAAAAGCTTGCTTTCCCCGCAGGTGACGCATCGTTTGATGGAAAGAACCAAATGCTTGCACGTAACGATTAATAAAAAACGAACCGAGCTTAAATAGCCGCACTTCCTTAGCGTAAGTATCGGTGAGCATTACCGTGGAGCAGTACTGCATCCGCCGAGCTTGCGGACTTTTTTCCAACATATTATCCCAAATTGTTAGCTCGTATTGGAAAGAAACATATGCTTGGGGTATCGTAGTAGCCACAATTAAAAACGGAATCCAAAACCCCAGTGGAACCAGCAGCCCAAACATCGCTACCACAGTGAATAAAGTTTTGCCTCCTTCAGCCAAATTTACAATTAAATTCAGCGGTTGATGGCTGACTTGTTGCTGAAGAAGCTGCAATTCATCATAAAATTTAGCATCTTCAAAACGGCTTAAGTCGGGAAAAGTATCGGCTTTACGCATCAAAAGCAAGTTGATATGAGCAGAAAGCTTTTCACCCAAGTTTCCTTGAACTGCTCCCACCCAAGGACTCAGAAGTGTTTCTAACAGCAAAGCGCCAACCCATGCCGCTACCAAGCTACTGAAGGCTACAAAGCCAAGTTGTTGATTTTGGCTTAAAGCTACTGCCACTTTATCTACTACTTGTTTGGTAATCCAGACGCTCAGTGCTGGGACAATTCCCTGCAACAAAACGGCAGTAACCATAAAGACTGTTTCTCCCCGCGCTGCTGTCCATAAAAATGGTAGGAAACGGAAGAGAACGCTTCTGTAGCTTTGCACAATATCAAGCACTTGTGTAAAGTGAGTCATAGGTTGAGTTTTTCTTTATTGGTTATGGGTTTCAGCAGTTTTTGAGCGAATGGCACTAAGATAACGGGTTTGTAGTTAGCGCTGGAAAGCCGGTGTTGTTTAGGTTCCGATCCTTAATAGGTGTAATTGAAATCAACTTATGCACTTTTCGGCTTGCGGCTCGATTTGTTCTGAATGTAAAGATTCATATCGTTTCCGCTTCTTTCTTCATGATTTACTCTCTTCGCGCTGGAAGTATATTTAATTACGAACCACTCCAGACACAAGTCCTAACTAAGGGTCTTCAAGCGGACGTGATATCAGATATTGCAGAGGTTGCTATGACATGAGGGGGAATAAGTCTTGCTAGGCTGAGGTTTTCACTTAAATGGGTGATGCCTTTGACATGAAAAAACAATAAATTGTGATTTATATCTCACAGTTTCAATAGTCGCGATCGCTCAACATATCTGTAATTATCACAGCTTTCTCGTTGAGTCGATCACTTCAATATCGGGGAAACTGCGGCACAATATAACTGTTGGTACTAAGCCAGAATGTATGATAACTTTTCAGCACGAACACCTCTGGAAAGGGCCCAACCAGGTTGTCAGCGAGGTCAGCAGATCTGACATGAGCAAGACAGTTGTTATCCATCTGGGAAGTGGTGACTTGTACAGCGGATTTCCGCGAGTCACTGCTCAGTTATGGATAGCAGAACACCCCCGACCTGAGCAATTTATTGGCAGCTTACCCGCAGCACCAGATTTGGTTAACTTGTATAGAAATTGGCAGTCAATTTATCAGCATTTATGCGAGCGCAAACAACTGCGTTCCTCGTTAGCAGTTGAAGAAGATGACGATGAACTGGAAATCGATCAAGGTAGTATCACTAATGTCTCTGTTGTTGGGTTTAGTGAGGCGTGCCAACAGTTACAAGTAGGTATCAATACTTGGCTCAATTCTGCCGAGTTTCTTAACATCGACCGACAATTGCGATCGCAACTGGACACAAAAGAAGAAATTCGGGTGATTATTGAAACCAACGATGAGTTGCTGCGGCGATTACCTTGGCATCGCTGGAATTGGTTTGAAGATTATCCTTTGGCAGAAATAGCCCTCTCTAGACCTGAGTATAAACGCCGGAACTCCTCACAGCCCAAAATCCTGCGAAATCAAGTCAGAATTTTGGCAATTCTGGGCAATAGTCAAGGCATCGATTTGGAGGCAGAAACCAACTTTCTCAAGCAACTCCCAGATGCAGAAGTTGAGTTTCTCGTCAATCCCTCGCGCTCTGAATTTAATGCACAGCTTTGGAACAAGTTAGGCTGGGACATTCTATTTTTTGCCGGTCATAGTCAAACCGAGGGTGAAACAGGCCGAATTTATTTAAATGAGAATAAGACAAACAACAGTCTGACAATCGAACAGTTACAAGAAGCTCTCAAAGCTGCTATTGAAAATGGTTTAAAACTGGCAATTTTTAATTCCTGCGATGGGTTGGGATTAGCGTTAGCTTTGGAAAAATTGAATCTGACTGCAACCATCGTGATGCGCGAACCAGTACCGAATCGCGTGGCACAAGATTTTTTTAAGCAGTTTTTAGCAGCTTTTGCCGTTGAACGACTTCCTTTATATATTTCGGTGCAACAAGCACGCAGAAAGTTACAAGGTTTAGAAGATGACTTTCCCGGTGCTTCTTGGTTGCCCGTCATTTGCATGAATCCGGCAGTAGAACCGCCGACTTGGTTACAATTAGGTGGCATTCCTCCTTGTCCCTATCGCGGTTTATTTGCCTTCCGGGAAGAAGATGCACATTTATTTTTTGGACGGGAAGAGTTCACCTCGGATTTGGTTAAAGCGGTGAAAACAAAGCCGTTGGTGGCTGTAGTTGGCCCTAGTGGAAGTGGGAAGTCTAGCGTAGTATTTGCTGGGTTAATTCCTAGCTGGCGGCGAGATGAATTTTTAGATTCTAATAGACCTCGACCACAAAGATTTTCAAAGGCAGGCGAGACGCCTACTCCACAAGAGATTTGGTCGATGTCTAATGATAAGCGATCGCCCAAATATTTCACCCATACCAGTCCGTCCCCATTAATCGTTTCTTTTCGTCCGGGGAACAATCCTTTTAAAGCTTTGGCGATCGCATTAGCTCCTCTGTGGGATCAAAACGACAATCACAAATCGAATTCTTGTCGCTTAATTGAACTGGAATTAGAAATTACACTCCAACAAGATGAACAAGCTTTATACAAAATTATTCAAAAAATACTCCAGCAAAACTCAGGTTCTCGCTTCATCCTCATAGCCGATCAGTTTGAGGAACTTTACACCCAAACTCCAGAACAGGAGCGTCAGCCTTTTTTGGATTTATTACTAACAGCAATCAGATTAGCTGGAGCGTTTACCTTAGTTCTTACCTTGAGGGCGGACTTTTACGGACATGCCCTATCTTATCGCCCTTTTAGCGATGCTTTACAAGGAGCCGTGCATAACCTTGGTCCCATGTCGCGCGAGGAGTTGCAAAGAGCGATCGCCAAACCTGCGGCACTCATGCAGGTAAAGTTAGAAGAAGGGTTGACAAATAAACTCATTCATGCAGCTTCGGGACATTCAGGACGTTTACCGTTATTGGAATTTGCCCTAACTCAACTGTGGTCAAAACAGAATGATGGGTGGTTGACTAATCAGGCATACGAGGAAATTGGCGGCGTAGAAGAGGCGCTGGCTAACCATGCCGAGACGGTGTATGCCCAACTTGATGAAGCAGATAGACTGAGAACGCAACGGGTATTGATTCAGCTAGTGCAGCCAGGGGTAGGGACGGATGATAACCGCCGTTTGGCGACTCGCGATGAGGTAAAGCAAGAAAACTGGGATTTGGTGACGCGCTTGGCATCTGCCCGTTTGGTGGTAACAAACTGCAACGCCTCCACCGGGGAAGAAACAGTAGAAATCGTGCATGAGGCACTAATTCGTTGCTGGGGACGCTTGGGGCATTGGATGCAGGTTAACGCCGAGTTTCGCCTTTGGCAAGAGCAACTACGAGCATCTGTGCGTCAGTGGATCGCTAGCAGTCTTGATCAAGGGGCGCTGTTGCGAGGGAAGCCTTTGGCAGATGCCCAATATTGGTATCAGCAACGTCGAGATGAACTCTCTCAGGGAGAGAAAAGTTTGATCGAACTGAGTTTAGAATTGCGCGACAAGAAACTCAAAAAACAAAAACTCAGACGACAATTGACGATCTGGGGACTGATCGGTGGCTTAGCGATCGCTTCCACAGTAGCCTCTTTTGCTTGGTGGCGATGGCAGAATTCAGAGATCAAAGCTTATAGCGAAGCCTCAGAAGCACTGTTTGCCTCAGACCACAAGTTAGATGCCTTGATCGAAGGTTTAAAAGCAGGAAAACTACTCAAAAGCGCTATTGGCGTAGAACCCCTGACAGAGATTCGAGCTGCGAACGCCCTACAACAAGCAGTTTACTGGGTGAGAGAAAACAATCGCTTGCAAGGACATAAAAATCGGGTCAATAGCGTCACTTGGAGTCCCAACGGCAAAATCCTGGCTTCGGCGAGCGATGATAACACGATTAAACTCTGGAATCTTGAGGGCAAGGAAATCAGGACGCTCGAAGGGCATACTGCTGCGGTCAATAGCATCAGCATCAGCCCCAACGGCAAGATCCTGGTTTCCGGCAGTAATGACGGCACCATCAAACTCTGGAACCTTAACGGCAAGCAAATCCGGACGCTTAAACAAGGGGCTGGAGTCAAGAGCGTCAGTATCAGCCCCGACGGCAAGATCGTCGCTTCTGCTGGTGACGACACGATCAAACTCTGGAACCTTAACGGCAAAGAAATTAGGACGCTCAAACATAGCACTGAGGTCATCAGTGTCAGCATCAGTCCCGATGGCAAGATGCTAGCTGCGGGAACTTATGACGGCACGATCGAACTTTGGAGTTTAGATGGCAAAAAAATCAAGACGCTCAAAGCGCATCAGGAAGATGTTATGAGCGTCAGTTTCAGCCCAGACGGGCGAATGCTGGCTTCGACGGGTTATGACAAAACCGTCAAACTTTGGAGGATAGCGGACGGCAAACAACTCTGGACAGGTAAGGGACATAGCGATTCAGTCTGGAACGTTAGCTTTAGCCCTGATGGCAAGATGCTAGCGAGTGCGAGCATTGACAAGACGATCAAAATCTGGGCAACAGCGGACGGCAAACTGCTCGAAACGCTCAACAATAATAGTTGGGTTTATGGCGTCGCTTGGAGTCCCAACGGCAAAACCTTGGCAGCGGCAAATATTGACAAAACCATCAAACTCTGGAGCTTTGATGACAAAGAACTCAAGCAACTTGTGGGACATAACGATGTTGTCAGAAGCGCTAGCTTTAGCCCCGATGGCGAAACAATTGCCACCGGAAGCGATGACGCCACGATCAAACTTTGGACTAGGGATGGCAAGCTAGTTAATACTCTTAAAGGGCATAGCGGTAAAGTCTATAGCGTCGCTTGGAGTCCCGACGGCAAGATGCTCGTTTCTGGAAGTGACGACAATACTATCAAACTCTGGAGGATTGCAGACAGCAAGCAACTTTTAACGCTCAAACATCAAGATGCGGTGAGGAGCGTTAGTTTCAGTTCCGATGGCAAGATGCTGGTTTCTGGAAGTGATGACAAGACAATCAAATTTTGGAGAATTCCGGACGGCAAGGAAATTTTGACCCTCAAAGCACGCGATTCGATTGATAGCATCAGCATCAGCCCAGACGGTAAGATGCTGGCGTCGGGAAGTATTGACAACAGTATCCAACTCTGGAGAATTGCCGACGGCAAGTTACTTAGTACGCTCAAAGGACATAGCGATGATGTCAGGAGTGTAGCTTGGAGTCCCGACGGCAAAACAATTGCTTCAGCGAGTCTTGACAGTACGATCAAACTCTGGAACTTGGAAGGCAAGGAACTTAAGACACTCAACGGAAATGGCGGCTGGATCTATAGCGTCGCTTGGAGTCCCGATGGCAAAACAATTGCTGCGGCTAATGATGACAACAGTATCAAACTCTGGAGCATTGACGGCAAGGAACTTAGGAGACTCACAGGACATAGGGATAAAGTTAGGAGCGTTAGTATAAGTCCCAACGGCAAGACGCTGGTTTCAGCAGGTAGCGATCGCAATGTATTCTTGTGGAACTTGGAGTTATTGGATCTGAATATTTTATTGAAGCACGGGTGCGATCGCTTGCATGATTATCTCAAAACCAACCCGAATGTGAGTAAGAGCGATCGGCATCTGTGTCAAAGTTATATCCTGCCAGGTTGAACAACAATAGACCTCGACCATATCTCTTGTGGGGTGGGCGTCTCGCCCGCCTTTGAACCTAATTTTTGCAGAGGTCTAATAGACCCAGGACTTACGCAAAGAAACTAAGGTGATACGAAAAATCGTTGGTTTGCTTTCGAGAGATCAACTCTTCACCTTTGTTTCTGGCAACGCCCTTGCGTAAGTCCTGAGACCTTTTGCCAAAGTATACATCCCGCCCGGAAATACAGCGGATTGCAGTCGTATGAGGTACACCTTTGTTTGTCAAGCGCGCAGCATTAATGCTGCGCGCTTGACAAACGAAGCCTTAAGGCTGTACCTCACTAAGAAAGCAATCCGCTGTAAATTTCCGGGCTAATAGCTCAAGTCGGTTAAAACCGACTAAATGCAATGAAACCAGTTTGTTTTAACGGACTTGAGCTATTAGCCCTTGGAATTTATTACCTGGCGGGTTTGATACTTTTGCCAGAGGTCTAACGCAATTACAGTTGATCGACCGGACACGATATTAATCGAGTTGTAGGGGCGGGTTTTACCTGCAATAAAAGTCGCCAACTCATTGTATTAATCAACCCGCCCCCAGCGGGGTATCGATACAAACGGACATAAGCTGCTACGCATCTAAATTTAATACAAAGACGGGCAAGATGCCCATCCCACAAGAATTTCAGTAAATGTAGTAAATGTAGGGTGCTATCTTACGAGAGTACGGCACCATCACCACTATATATGCCATTGCTGCCTAAGTCCTGATGATAAAAATACATAGGAAGGAAAAAAGACAAGATTGTCTCTAGTAAAAACTTTTTCCCATCTGGCGATCGCGCAGTGCATCAGTTGATTTTAACGACACCTATAACGAAACAGAGGGAAGGCAAAAGACAAGGTTGTCTCAAATCCAAATTTCACCTCTATCTTCCAAAAGTGCATCAGTTGATTTTAACGACACCTATTAAGAAGACAGAGGGAAGACAAAAGACAAGGTTAGCTTAACTCCAAATTTCTCCTCGGTTTTCCAAAAGTGCATCAGTTGATTTCAACGACACCTATTAAGGAGACAGAGGGAAGACAAGGTTGTCTCGACTCCAAGTTTCTCCTCTATCTTCCAAAAGTGCATCAGTTGATTTCAACGACACCTATTAAGAAGGCAGAGGGAAGACAAAAGACCAGGTTACCTTAACTCCCAATTTCTCCTCTATCTTCCAAAAGTGCATCAGTTGATTTCAACGACACCTATTAAGAAGGCAGAGGGAAGACAAAAGACCAGGTTGTCTCTAGTCTAATCTCAACAAAACTCAACTCCATGTTTCCAATAAGGAGAAAAAAATGGTTACGAACTTTGAATCTGGCAACAAAGAATACAGCAAACCCCAACTAATTGAAGTGGGTGATGCGATTAAGGCAACATTGGGGCGCTACCGCCGGGGACACCGCGATCATCGGCGTTACTACTACCGCTAATTTGTTACTAACCCAGAGTAAATAACTCAACGTCGTCCCCTCAAGGGGACGGCCTGGGCAATCAAATCGAAAATCAATTCCAAGCAACCAATAAATAGGAGAAAAAAATGGACACCAAACAATACCGTAAACCCCAACTAATTGAAGTGGG
>NZ_BLAY01000057.1 GCF_020521235.1 Microseira wollei NIES-4236
GGATGGAGGCTTCCGCCGAATTCGGAAGAAGAGTATTTGCTAAAGTTGGGGGCATCGAACCCCCAACTTTAGCATGCTATCCATCCCCACCGTAAAAGACGGTGGGGAATTTCGCAGAATTGTTAAACGAATTGGCGCAAAGCAACGATATATTAAAGGAAATTGGGACAATTTCTATCTCCGACCCCATTAAACAGCAGATAGAAAAACTGCGAGAATTTCAACTCGATGAAAATCTAGCTAAAAACGCCCTCCAGTGCTTCCCGAAATCAGAATTAGCCCAAGTTTTAAATCAGCTTTTCTCAACCCAGCTTCAACAAGCAGGAATTGACAAAAATCATGCCCAAATTTTAACCGCTTGGGTTGCTTGGGGAACGCCTAAATACTTGAAAACAGCCACAGCAGAAATACCGAATTATGTCAAGCAGTTGGCGGAAGTTTATTTAGCCGGACAGCAGCCGGATAAATACGACAGCATCGACGCTTATTTGAAACAGCGGATTGCCACAAAACCCCTGGAAACAGTATTTGATGAAACCTTTACCTTTCAGGATATTTATGTGCCATTGAAAGCGAGGCGTTTAGATGGGAATGGCAAGCCGTATGAGGCAGAACCCATCGATTTAGAAACTTGGGCGAAGGAAATGCTGGATAAACCAGATAAAGTCATGTTTATCCAAGGGGGGCCAGGACGAGGGAAAAGCGTATTTTGTCGGATGTTTGCCGATTGGGTGAGACAGCATTTACATCCAATTTGGACGCCAATTTTGATTCGCTTGCGCGATATCAGAACACTGGAAAATACTTTGGAAACAACCTGGCGAACTATACTACAAAACTTGGATTTTGTCAATAGCGATGCGGGTTGGTTGACCGATAAAAATACCCGATTTTTGTTTTTGCTAGATGGCTTTGATGAATTGCTGATGGAAGGACGCGCGGGGGGCGGATTAAAAGAATTTCTCCAACAAATTGCCGATTTTCAACGCAATTATAACCAGCCTCCTGCTGTCGGACATCGAGTTTTGATTACAGGACGACCCTTGGCGCTGCAAGGGATTGAACGGCTGATGCCAACTAATTTAGAACGAGTAGAAATTGAGTTGATGGACGACTCAATTCAGCAGCAGTGGTTTACCCAATGGTCGGCACAAGTTGGCGAAGTTGAAAGTCTGGAATTTCAGAGCTTTTTACGAAATCAAAACTGTCCAGATAGGGTGAAGGAGTTAGCGCGAGAGCCGCTGTTACTTTATCTTTTGGCAAGGATGCACCGGGATAAACATTTGAAAGTTCAAATCTTTGATGGAGTCAGTGGGGTGGGAGCCAAAATTCGCGTTTATGAGCAGTCGGTAAACTGGGTATTGGAAAAACAGCGGCAAAATGAAAATTTTCGCTTAACCGGATTGGAAACAGAAGATTTGCGTCGTATTTTGCAAGAAGCGGCGCTGTGCGTGGTGCAATCTGGTGGTGAATCAGCCAAGATTACCATGTTAGAAGACCGCCTAAATCGCCAACAGGCTAAGTTAATTGAAAAAGCTAAAAAGACAGCAGGAGAGAAAGCGCTCAATAATGCTTTAGCTGCTTTCTACCTCCAGCCATGTGAAGGAGATAGGGGCGGGGCGGTGGAATTTACCCATAAGAGTTTTGGGGAGTTTTTGTTTGCCCAGTTGCTGAAAGAAAGTTTGGAGGAATGGACAGAAACCGACAGGCGGAGGGGTTACAAGCTCAAAGATGAGGAACTGTACAAAGAAATTTATGACTTACTGGGCTATGGTGGGTTAACGCCAGAGATTGTGGAATACTTGATGGCATTGTTGGATGCTAGCGATGAATTTAAACCCGTAGAATTGTTCCAGCGTCTAGAAGATTTTTATCTCCAGTGGTGTGAGGGAGCGTTCATTGACCAAGAGACAGAAACGCTGCCGCAGAAAAAGGTACAACAATTGAAAAAACATTTGCCAAATTCAAATATCCGACTTGGACAGCGACAGGTGGATATTTATGCAGGGTTGAATGCGATGATTTTGCTCTTGGAGTTAAATCGTTATGCTCAGTCGAAAGATGATTTAAAAGGCAAGATTGTTTTCTATCTCTGCGGGAAAAAGGACACTGATGGTTTTGACAAAAATAGATTGCGTCGCATTATCGGCTACAGCGATTGCATTGATCTTTTAGGCTTTTTCAGAACAGTTGGGTTCTTCCTCAGTGGCGCAAACCTCAGTGACGCAAACCTCAGAGACGCATACTTCATTGGCGCAGACCTCAGTGGCGCAACCCTCATTGGCGCAAAACTCTTTGACGCAAAACTCTTTGGCGCAGACCTCAGTGGCGCAACCCTCATTGGCGCAAAACTCTTTGACGCAAAACTCTTTGGCGCAGACCTCAGTGGCGCAACCCTCATTGGCGCATTCCTCAGTGACGCAGACCTCAGAGGCGCAGACCTCAGAGGCGCAGACCTCAGAGGCGCAAACCTCAGAGGCGCAAACCTCAGAGGCGCAAACCTCAGAGGCGCAGACCTCAGAGGCGCGAACCTGGGTGTCCTAACTCTCAATGACGAAAACTCCAACATCGTAGAACAGAGGAGGACAAACCTGGCAAACATTACCTGGGATGAATATACGAATTGGGAAAATGTTCGCGGTTTGGAGACAGCAGAAAATGTGCCAGAAGCGTTAAAGCAGCATCTAGGGATGGTGTAGAGGCTTCAGGGAGTGCGATCGCTTCGCTAGCCCTTGGCATATCGCTCTTCAACCCCATAACAGCATAAGCTCACGCATTTTTGACCAGAAAGCGTGAGCCATAGTCATTATCGGTTGGTCGGGGCGGGTTTATTTGACATATCTGTTAGCAGCAGAGGCGGTCGGTAAAACCCGCCCCTACAGCATGATTTTTGTTTTGGGGTAGAGCGAGCAATCTCTCTCTTTTCCTCTTCCTTCGCGCCCTTTGCGTCTTCGCGGTTCAATTCTCTTTGAGCCTAAAGCATAAGCTCACGCATATTTTGGGGAAATGCGTGAGCCTGTGTGATTATCGGTTGGTCGGGGCGGGTTTATTTGAGATATCCGTTTCCACCAGAAATGGTTGGTAAAACCCGCCCCTACAGCATGATTTTGTCTTGGGGTAGGGCGAGGAATCTTTCTCTACCTCTTCCTCTGCGTCCTCTGCGTCTTTTGTGGTTCAATTCTTAATTAACAAACCAGAAGCTCACGCATATTTTTAGCTTATGCGATCGCATAAAAATTAAAATACCGATAAACCTGTCGAGAGCAATTAGCAATTAGCAATTAGCCCACCAACTTTTTCTCTTCCGAAGGAGCAGGTGCGTTTAACTTCTGATTCAACTCGCGAATGCGACGGGAAAGCAGGCGAATAATATTAACAGCAATTCCCGGCGTTTCTTCAATAGCTTCATAGAGTTGCTGCTGGGTCAATACCAGACACTCACAGGGAGCCAGGGTAGAAACCGAAGCCGAACGAGGTTCGGCGTCAAATAAAGACATCTCGCCAAAACAGGTTCCAGAACCAAGCTGAGCCAAATCGCGATCGCCGATATGAACGCGGACTTGACCCGAAACGACGATGTAGAGAGCGCGTCCCTCTTGTCCTTGGGTAAAAATAGTATGTTTTGCCGGAAAAGACAACTCCTCCATTACAGAAGCTAGGCGGACGAGAAAATCATCCCGCAGTTCCTGAAAAATGGGGACGCCCCGGACAAATAATAAGCGGTCAACGCTAGTTAACATGCGGATTTGTCATCTACTGAAGGAAATAGCGGTCAGCTGTCAGTGGTAAAAAGTATATTTCCTCTGACAACTGACGGGGGGCGGGTTTAAATAAACTGTCGCTTATTGTATACATGGTTGGTAAAACCCACCCCTACACAACTGATGCGGGGCGGGTTTAAATAAACTGTCGCCGAACACGTACATGGTTGGTAAAATCCGCCCCTACACAACTGACAACTACCTACTACCTAACTCTGCCATTATCTCCTGTACTTGTGCAGCTACGAGGCGGTCAGGATCTTGTTGCATCTTGGGTAGTATATCGACCAGCACCCCAGGGGTAGCTTGTTTGAGGTAAGCGATAACTGCTTCTCGCACGAAGCCGGTAGGATGGCGCAGACAGCCAAGGGAGAGTTCGGGAGCGAGAACCCACTGTTGCACTCTGGCTAAATGGAAACAGCAAGCCGTAGACCAGTCGGACAAAAAGTGGCGCAGGTAGAGCAAGCGGCGGAGGCGATCGCTTGATTCCAGGGGCTGATACGCGACTATCCCGATTAAACTCTGGAGTTTTTCCCGTTCCGAGTGCTGATCGAGGACAGTCAGCAACACCCGTTTGCTGGGAATATCCAAGGTTTGGTCTAATATCTCCAACCCGCGAGCCATGTCAGAGGGCGAACCCGACCGCAAATTGAACGCTGCCGCTTGAATTGTACCCAGACTGTAGAGAAACTTCATCAGTAAAAAACACCGATCCTGTGAATCTGCGATCGCATCTCCCAGCGACCTTCGCAGCAGATCCGCTTCTCGTCCCGTCACTCTTTTTGGACTGATGTCGAGGATGGCGGCGTACATTTGACCCATAAACATCAGTTCTTGGTCGATTAACATTTCTACGCCGCTCCGATCGAGGCGGTCAAGTACGGCTTCGATCCCGGTTTCCTGGGGTAGCTTGAGTAGAATTTGCAGAATGTGGCGTCTGGTATTTCCCCAAGCCGTCATTAGGTTAGACACTAACGTGGTCAAAGCTTCCACAGTACCAATTTCACCGATGACTTCCCAAGCATACCGCCTTACCAAATCTGGCTTGTGAATATTCGTTGCCAGTTCCTTTACCATAGCAATAGCTTCGTTGTCAAGCTTTATTAGCGATCGCATTGCGGGTTCCCGCGTGGACTTGTATTCGAGTCCGCGCAGCAAAGAGGGATAGTACTCTTCCAGGCGAGTTGACCCGATCACTTCCAGGACGGCACAGCGCACCCGCAAAGACTTATCCTGCAATAATTTGGGGATTTGCAGTCGCAGCGCTTGCAAATATTTAGCTTCTCCCAGCGCCCGACAGCCCATTACCCGTTCTTCTTCCTTTTTGCTGGTGAGCATTTGCTGCAATGCTCTGGTGGCTTCCCACTTTTGCTTGGCATTTCCCAGGCGCAACAGCAAGGCGGCTGCGGTGCCCCGCACGACCGGGTTGACTTCTGGTTGGATATAAGGCTGTAATTGCCGTATGTCTGGATTTGTCTCGGTCAGCCAGAGGTAGCGCAGGGCGATCGCTAGTACGTCTGGTTCGGGATTGGCAGTTTCGATCAGGTTGCGAATATAGGCGAGATATGTGGGATTGGGATGAAGCTGCATCACCTCCAAACTTTGGTACTGCAACGCGGGGGGCAGTGAAGGCAGCAGCGGTCCGAGGACTTCGCCCACATTTTGCGGGTCGATTTGACTTAACAGTTCGATACAAGAGCGTTTATCGGCTTCGGCGCCCGGTCGCAATAAAGCTTCTAATACGGCTTGCTTGAACACCTTCAAATTGACGTTAGCAACGCCCAGCTGACCTCGTTGGGCGCTCAAGACCAATAAATCTAGATAGCGCGAGCGCAACATCCCGATCAACACCAGCCACGCCAAGGCAGAGATCACGATCGCGCCGATGACGAGCCACCCCAGCAGCTGTTGATTCGCTTTCCCGATCACCCCGATAATCAGTAAAATAGCTACCCCGCTCAATCCGGTAGCGATTGGCTCGGCAATGCCTCGCGCTTGCGTCTCAACGCTGCCCCGCTGCTGGTCTGGAATTGGTTGGAATAGAACTGGCCCGGTACTTGCCACCAGAGTATACCTGAGCAGTTCATCGGAAAACTTTAACAGCACCAGACCGATAAACAATTGGTCGATGTTTTGGTGGCTTTTGAGCCATTCTGTTGGGGGGAATAAACTGATCAGGGTATTGATCAATCCGACCAGGGTGAACAACCCCATGCCTGCGATAATCGCGGGCGGGAACATGACGGTGCGAAACACCCCCATCCGTTCGATGGCGCGCCCCGATACAAACCATTGCGTTGCCAGTTCGCACAGCCCTAACACGCCGTTAAACTGAGCCAGGAAGCTGGCTATGTTTTCTTCTTGACCTTTAAACGTCAGCCCCAAGCGCGACTGAAACTGAAAGTCGATTAACAGCACCAATACCTGGGCAATAAAAAAGAATGCCAATAACAACAGCGCGTATTGCCGCAGGGGACCTTTGAGGCGGCGGGTACGAGTATCGTTGTGGACATCATCTAAAACTCGCTGGGGCGCATCGGGAAATGCCTGCTGGTATTGATGGGTGAGGTACAGCAACAGCATAGCCCCTATGAGCAGGATGAAAAAGGCCGCGAAGATGATATCTTGCACCTTAACTCCAGGCACGCGCAGCAGCAGGGGTAATGAAAAGCCGCTCATCACATCTGCAACGAGGCCGCCGCTGCTAATCAAGGGGAACGTGCGCTTAATTTCTCGAATATTAAATAGCTGGTTGGCTGTAATCGAGGTATTGAGATAATTTAGGGCGTAGGCCGCATCGACCCACAGAGGTAATAAAAATACGGTGAGTCTAGCCAGCGCGTCTGGAGTTTGGGCGTCTAGATTGTTTAACCCAAAGCGAAATAACAATAGCGGCATCGCGATTAACAACGCGATGACGACGATATACCGACGCAGGGGCAGGATGCTTTGCATCCAAGTGGACAAAAACCCCACGACAATACCCAATCCGGCGCTGGCGATATAAATCCAAGGCAGTTGATCTGCCCCTATAGTTTCTAGGAATAAAGCAACCGTACTAGCTTCTAACCAAAGCAATCCCACTGCGGTGATGGTGTGTCCTGCAAACATTAGCAGCGTGCGATCGCTTTCATCTGGGCGCAGATTCAGCCACTGCAACAGCAGCCGTCCTAATCCACCCCTGAAAAACCCCGGATTTTTTAGTTTCATGTAGCTTTCATTTCCACGCTTGCCCGTGCCTTTTGCAGCCACGCGGCGTCTTCCTACTAGCGATTGAAGAGCAGTCAGCGGTCTATTGTCAATTTACCGCTTTGCTTTGTAGATCGTTTTTCTTTGGCAGGCGCCCTTGAATACTGTTGATAGAATGCCCCACTGGAAGAAAAGCGCTCACCCTGCACGTTCCCGTAGCGGCGGCCTTTAGAGACTAACCACTATTATTGATAGCGTAGCACGCGCTCGCCCTTTCACCTGCGGCAGCGCGGCTCGCTTTTAATGATGCCAAAATTTGCGGTTCTCAAGCAAGCCAAGGAGCTATGTCAATCAACTCCAAGATCGTGCTAGCGAAGGGTTATTTTTTCGGAGCCAGCAGCATCATCATATTTCGTCCTTCTTTCTTGGGTGCTTGCTGCACTTCTGCCACTGCCTGCAAGTCCGTCGCCATCCGCTTGAGCAGTTCTTCTGCCAGGTCGCTGTGTTGGATTTCCCGACCTCGGAACATGACGGTGGCTTTCACCTTGTCACCATCCTTGATAAAGCCCTGCGCTTGCCTGAGACGCACTTGATAGTCGTGTTCCTCAATTTTGTAGCGCATCTTCACTTCCTTGACGTCAGAAGTGTGTTGCTTTTTCCGAGCTTCCCGCTCTTTCTTTTCCTGCTCGTACTTGTACTTGCCGTAATCCATGATCCGGCAAACGGGTGGATCTGCTTTATCGCTGATTAACACTAGGTCGAGTTCTTTTTCCTCTGCCATTGGGATGGCTTCGGCTGGGGTCATGATCCCCAGTTGGGTACCATCGGTGTCAATCACCCGAATTTTAGGAAATCTGATGCGTTCGTTGATTTGGGGGAGATTACGAGTGCGTTTTTTTTCGATCACAGGCATTGAGTAAGAGGTCTGCTAGCCTTTGAATAACAACTATTGGACTTACAAGAAGCAGTTGTCAGTAGATGCGGTCGGGGTTGCAGCGATATTATCTCTTCAACCACGCTTCGACGCCCCAGAGGAGTCTGCCTGCTTGTACTTGCCATTCACTCTAGCAATTTTTTATCAGTTTCTGGATTCTCATGAAGTTCTGTAACAACTTGTTTCAACAACAGGCTCGCTGTTATATGGCAGAGGCGCGATCGCTTTCCCTATGGCTGAGGGTAATTCCCCCCAAAATTGTTACCATAATAGTCAGGTAAAGAAATTTTAACTGTTTTGAAGCAAAAGCGATTGTAAGCTTACTCCCGGCCCCAGCGCCGCAGCAAGAGCTACCACCTTGAGTGCGGTCGCTTTCAGAGCAACTACCTAGCAACACTACCCATCAAATTCAGGATGTACTCATGTTGCAGATGAACCTCCAGGCTGGCTTACATTCTCGGATTCGACACCGAGATATTGTTTTTACAAGCGAGATCTCCCGCACAGCCCCATTGCCACGGTTTGCGTGTTACTCGTCAACACTTGCCTACTGCGAGACCTTTTCTGCGTGGCTACCACAGTGCCTTTCGCGATTTCGGCAGACAATAAGTGTACCATATCGGTACACAAAATGGCTGAAAAACAATTACACATTAGGATGTCGGAGGAAGAGTACAAAAAGTTGGTACAGTACTGCAAACAAAAGAAAAGAACTCAATCAGACGTGGTGCGAGAACTTATCCGCCGTTTGGTTGACGGCGATTAAAATCGCCGGATGCCCAAGTTTTATCCCCCGGATAAATAGCGGTTGCGATCCAACTCCCGGAGGTTTGTGGTGACAAGTTCCGTACACTGGCAGCAACGAGTTGGAAGTCAACGGGATTGGGTTTGGCGGGGTTGGCAAACTCGCTACACCTACATTCGACCGCAAAATTTACACGCTTTAGCAACGCCGTTAATTCTGTTGCACGGATTTGGGGCTTCCATCGGACACTGGCGACACAATCTGGAGGTTCTCAGTCAATCCCACCCGGTTTATGCCCTGGATATGTTGGGCTTTGGCGCCACTGAGAAGGCTGCGGCTCGTTACAATGTCGGTTTGTGGGTAGAGCAGGTCTACGATTTCTGGAAGGCGTTTATCGGGCAACCTGTGGTCTTGGTTGGCAATTCCATCGGTTCCCTTGTTTGCGCAGCTGCGGCGGCGGCTCATCCTGATATGGTACAGGGAATCGTGATGATGAGCCTGCACGACCCTTCGATGCGTAATGACGCGATTCCGCCGCTGCTGCGACCAGCGATCGCTACAATCGAAAATCTGGTCATGTCACCTTTGGTGTTAAAAACCGTTTTCCAGCTGGTTCGCCGTCGGTCTGTTGTTCGCAAGTGGGTGGGGCTCGCTTACGCCAATAAAGAAGCCGTCACTGACGAACTCGTAGATATTTTAACCGGCCCTGCTGCCGACCGGGGTTCGGCGCAAGCTTTCTACGCCTTGTTTAAAGCCATGACCAAGGTCGAGTTCGGTCCTGGCGTTAAGACCATCCTGTCTAAATTAGACATTCCCATGCTGCTGATTTGGGGTCAACAAGACCGGATGATTCCTCCCCAACTGTTCCGTCCTAGTCAGTTTCTCCAGTACAACTCCCAGTTACAGCTAGTCGAATTAGACAATGCCGGTCACTGTCCCCACGATGAATGCCCCGACCAAGTCAACCAAATTATCCTCGATTGGATTCACTCTTGGCGTACAAGCACAAACAAATCTGAATCGGTCATGGATGAAAAATCGGTTTCTTTACCTTGAGAAGCACAAGGGAGAGGGATGTCTCCCTTGTGGTTGCTCTATCTGTGTTAACCTACCTTGACTTGGTCGGTTTGGACAGAGGTCGCACCGTTGACGCTTTGCGCCACCGATACTGCTTTGTTAAGTAGTGCTTGGGATGGAACTTCTCCTTTCAAAACTACCGTGCTACCCGTCTGCGCTACCCAAAGACGTTCGAGATCGGCTAATTCGCCGTCTTCGTCGAAAGCTAAGGCAACTCGCTTTGCTAAACCGCTTTGGTCATATTCTCCGTTTAATCCCACTCGTTCTGGGGGAATTGTCTCACCACCGGGGGCTGTCCCGACTGGTGTCGGATTTGTTTGAGCATCTTGGGGTTTTTCCATTCCGAATAGTCTTTGTAACCAACCCATGAGCGTTTTTCCTCCTATCAAAAAAGATTGACTCTACTAACTAATTAAAGATTTTGGAAAATTTAGAGGGTTTACAGGCAAAAATATATAAAATATAGCTTAATAGCAGCCTCTAACTTTAGATAGATTACTCTAAGAAACTCTTGCTGCTGGTAAGAGCAAGTGCTGCCCCTGTTGGTGAGTAGCAGCCCTGGCAGTGCTGCGCTCGCGGCTCGATCGCGATAAAATAAGATCCCTCATCCCAGGACTTGCTCGGTGCTTTCCGGGTGGAAATTTAGCGGCATGGAAAGCTTTTTTAGGTGACAAAGTTATGAAACACACCCTTTCGGTTTTGGTTGAAGATGAAGCGGGTGTTCTATCCCGGATTGCTGGTTTATTCGCCCGTCGCGGCTTTAATATCGAAAGCCTTGCAGTCGGTCCAGCAGAGCAAATGGGCATCTCTCGCATTACGATGGTAGTGCCTGGAGATGACCGCATCATCGAGCAACTCACCAAACAACTCTATAAGCTAATTAATGTCCTCAAAGTACAGGACATTACTGAGATTCCCTGTGTAGAGCGAGAATTGATGCTGCTGAAAGTGAATGCCACTAGCAGCAACCGATCGGAAATTATCGAATTAGCTCAGATTTTTCGGGCGCGCGTTGTAGATGTTTCCGAAGAGTCCCTGACCCTGGAAGTTGTCGGCGATCCGGGTAAAATGGTCGCGATCGTCCAGGTACTGCAAAAATTTGGCTTGCGCGAAATTGCCCGCACTGGTAAAATAGCCCTCACTCGCGAGTCAGGGGTCAATACCGAGTTTCTCAAGTCTTTGGAAGCAAAGATTTAGCGCGTTCGCGCAGCGTGCCGGAGGCATATCGCCTTTATTGATACAACTTGGGGTCATTATAAGGCGGATGCTCGCAAGCGATATACAGAGCATTCGCCGGTTCCAATGCTTTCCCGGTTAGGGGATCGGTTGGCTTGAGAACAAAGCACAGCAGGGATAAAGACCGCCAGTCTAAATTATCCAACTTTCCGCGCTCATAGCGGCTAACGGTGGCATTGCTGATGCCTATATCGTTGGGGACTTGTGAATCTCTGGCTTGAAACACAGCAGCCTCATAAGCCTTGGTAGCGAATTCTGTTTCGATGATAGACCAACCCAGACGCTCTCTAGCTGCTTTGATCAGCTTACCCAAGCGTTGGCGTCCTATTTCTGTGAATCTCACAGGACGCAGTTGTTCCAGATCGATCGCCGCCTTAAAGTCAACTAATCCAGCCATTTTACCAACCAACTCGCACTATCTTGCGCTCGCAGCACTCAAGTTTTCAGCATTACATATTATGAAGGCATTCCGCAAATCATCTGCTTTCGTGTAAAATAGTGTTAATTAAAGAGTATAGCTGGGAGAGAGTAAGCTATGACTACATTGTTCAGGCGGGTTGACCCTGCAAAGAAATTCCGCATCACCAAGGGAGAAATAGCCAGAATTTTGGGCGTTGCCGAGTCGATAATTGTAAAATTTGAGTGCTGGCCTTTTGTGTTGTTTGTTCATCGTAAAGATATAGGCGGACAGTTTGTCAGCTATCGCGTGCTAGAACATTGGAAGAATGCGATCGCATCGCAATTCCAACAATGTTCTACCCTACAACAACTCAATCATTTGTGGAGTACGCTCAAAAACGATCGCAAAAAACATCGCAAGCAATACGAGGATTCTGTCCTCTCATTTTTGCAGAAAATTTGGCAGGAATGCCAAGATAATTTATCCGAGCCTTTAGTCTATATTCAAAACGATTTTACCCATCATTGAACCTGTTTCCAGTAATCGGTGAGCCTCAGCAGCAGCTTCTAGGGGGAAGGTTTTATTGAGGTGAATTTTGAGATTGCCTTCATCAATTAAACGGGCGCATTGGGAAAGAATTTTTGCTTGGTGTTTCAAGTCTTCTACGAGTCCTTGCAACATGGGAGTTAGCATTAATTCTAGACTGATGCGGAGATTGCGCGAGCGCGCGACTTTCCAGCTTGTTTTAGCATCAGGCTCCAAAATTGTCACGAGATCGCCATAAATCTTAACAGCGGGGAAAGTTTTCGCAAAAATATCGCCGCCGATGGTATCAAAAGCTAAGTCTACGCCTTCGCCTTGTGTCCAATCTAAAGTTGCTCCAACAAAATCGGTTTGGTTATAAAAAATTACTTCATCTGCGCCTAAATTGCGGACAAAATCGGCTTTTTCTTGAGAACTAACGGTTGTACAAACATCTGCCCCTTGTAATTTTGCCAGTTGAATGGCGACGTGACCGACACCACCCGCACCAGCATGAATTAAAACTTTTCTGCCAGCTTCCAGGCGTCCTCTATCGTAGAGAGATTCCCAAGCGGTGATTAAAACCAGGGGTGCTGCTGCTGCTTCGGCGAAGGAGAGGGAGGCGGGTTTTTGGGCAACAAATCGCTCGTCTACGACTGTATATTCTGCGTAATTGCCTGCGCGATCGCCCAATCCACCCCAGCAGAAATATACCTCGTCGCCGGGGCGAAAGTTCTCCACGCCAGCACCGACAGCTTCGACAATACCAGCACCATCGCATCCTAAGATTGCTGGCATTTTATCGGGATAGAAAGTGCCTCGCTGGCGTAATTTGGTGTCGATGGGGTTGATGCCTGCTGCCTTTAAGCGGATTAAAAGTTCTGTATCGCCTGGAGAGGCGGGATTTGGGACTTCCTGTAGTTGCAGGACTTCTGGCGCGCCTGGGGCTGTCATTAGGACTCCTTTCACACATCCTCCTTTGTTTTGTGCCGGGGGACAGATTAGCAGTTTACCTTAGTTGGGGGGAGAGCGTAAGCATGTAAGGATTTGAACCGCGAAGACGCGAAGGACGCCAAGGAAGAGAGGAGAGAGAGGAAAGGCTTTCAATGCTAATCTTCTTTGTAGGGCGGTTATGCTTTGCCAAAACCTTTGGGCTTTTTCTTAGTGCCGCTTTTGTGGGGTTTCTGTTTAAAATTGGGCAATTCTGTCGATGTGGATTTGATGCGCTCGCGAACGATTGCAAGACCTTTTCTGCAATTAATCGTGTCAGGATGGTTTGTTCCTAAGCGTCGCTCAAAAATTTTGCAAGCTTCGGCTAAAAGAGGTTCAGCTTTAGTGTAGCGCTTCTGGTTGTAATAAAGTAATGCCAGGTTATTTAAACTGACTGCCACTTCATTATCGTCTTCTCCTAGCAGGCGTTTTTTCAGTTTCACCGCTTGCTTATACAGGGTTTCAGCTTCGGTGTAACGACCTTGTTCCTGATATATATAAGCCAACTTGTGTAGGCTATTAGCTACATTGGGGTCATCTTCTACCAATAGCTGTTTTCTCATATCCCATGCTTGCCTATACAAAGTTTCGGCTTCACTGTAGCGACCTTGAGCATGGTACAGATGAGCTAGAATATTCAGGTTTTTTGCCAATTCAGGATGGTCTTCTCCCAGCCTAGATTGTTCCAGTTCCAGCGCTTGCTTATACAGGGTTTCAGCTTCGCTGTAGCGACCTTGAGAATAGTAGAGAACAGCCAGATATTGCAAGCTGTTTGCCATCATAGGATGGTTATGTGCTACTACACGCTTTCCCAGTTCTAAAGCTTGCCTATACAGGGTTTCTGCCTCACTATATCGGAGCTGAGATTGATAAAAATTAGCCAGATTGCTTAAATCTGTGACTAATTCTGGATGCTCCTCACCTAGCAATCGTTTATCTAGTTCCAAAGCTTCTAATAACATAGATTCAGCTTCGCTGTATCGACCCTGAGATATGTATAAGCTGGCAAGGTTACTCAGACAAGTTGCCACTTCTCGATGTTCCTCTCCCCGTGTTCTACGGATGATTGCTAAAGCTTGCAGCAATAAAGGTTCAGCTTCGCTGTGACGGCTCTGAGATAAGTATACAGCTGCCAGATTGTTGATAGTCATTGCTGTAATTGGGTTGTCATTTCCTAGCAAATTTTTCCTAATTTTAACAGCCTGGATCGCTATTGATTCTGCTTCACTATAGCGTCCTTGTTGCTGGTATAATTTTCCTAGATTATGGAGAATAAATCCAACAACATAAGTATGCTCTTCACCATATGAAGATCGATTTAGTTCCAATGCTTGTAAGAATAGCCGTTCAGCTTCACTGTAACGACCTTGCTCTTCGTATAGTAACGCCAAATTGTTCAAAATCATTGTGGGTTCATTCTCATCCTTGTCTGGCAACTTTTGCCAAATTTCTAAAGCTTCAAGGAATAAAGGTTCAGCTTCTTTGTATCGCCCCTGCTCGCGGTAAAGTTCTGCCAGATTACTTAGGCTAATTGCCAGATAAGGATGCTCAACACCCAATCGAGTTTGAGTGAGATTTAAACACTGCTGATAAAAATGTTCTGCTTGCTCATATAAATATTGAGCTTTGTAAAATCTGCCTAATGCCAACGAAGGCCAGAATATATCCTCACCACTTAGCCAATCCATCAATGTTGTGGCAGTTTCTGCAAGATGAGGAATTTTATAGAAAATTGAATCAATTAACTGACAACTTAATTTACCAGGTTCAGGAACTTGTTTTGCTACTGCCACAATAGCGTCTACAAACGCTTGGTTAAAATCATTCACCTGCTCTGACTGTTCTCGTTTCTCACGTAAATACTCTCGAATCAACTGATGCAGGCTGTAGATTTCTTTACCTGTGCGCTGTAGCAAATTGCAACGAACTAAATCTACTCTAGCTTCTTCCAAAAAATCCATATCAATCTCGCCATCTTTCGAGAACGGCAGATTACTGTATGCCTGTTTTACTAAATCCCAAGGAATATCAGCCAAAGCAAACAAACTCAGCATACAGCCCAATTGTTGGGCATTTTCATCTAATCGCTCCCAACTTAAATCAAAGGCATCAGCTACCCCCAGTTTGGCTGTCATTGTCGCATCAGTTTCAACGACGGATCTGTGTCTGAGTCGCTTTTTCTCCAGTAGAGAAAGCATTGCTTTGAGCGATAAATCTGGGTCACGATATAGATATCGCCCTACCAGTTCCAAACCCAAGGGCAAATTGCCAAGCCAATTACAGATTTGTTGGGCTATTTCTAATTCTGGTTGAATTCGCTCCGCACCAACCAGGGATATTAATAAATCCAGTGCTGCTCCTGCTTTGAGTTCATCAAGCGATAAGTGCGCTAAAGATGAACCCAAGTTTTCTCGCGTTGTGAGCAATATTTTAAACGGGGATGTTTGTGGTGGCAAATATGGCTTTACCTGCTTTCTGTAGTCTGTGACATCATCGATAACTATCAGCCAATTGCCGGATTGCCAGTTTCGCCAGCAGTAGTTCAATTGAGTTTTTATATCCCAATCTTCTGGCGGTTTCAGGTTGAAGAAACTCCGAGCAAAATTAACGAATTGAATTCCTATATCGATTTCTCTGGCATCTATCCAACAAACCCCACCCGCTCTATCTCCTAAAGTTTCTAAATGTTGCCAAGCATATTGATTGGCGAGTTCGGTTTTACCCACGCCCCCCATGCCTACAATGACTGCGATCGCTTGCCCATCCTCTTGCTGCAACAACTCCTTCAGCTTTTGGATTTCCTGCGATCGCCCAACAAATTGTGCCGCACCACTGAGGGGAATATTCTCGCAATAATTAGCCGCCTTCTGATACAAATCGACGGCGCTATTGCCGGGAAATAGAAAGTTTAAAATATTATATCTTTGGGGTAATTCTTCCAGCTTCACCCGACTTACTGGTTCTTCTATTTGAAGCGCGGTGTCGTAAATCCAGAAGTCATCAAAGTTACACAGAACAATATATCGAGGATGGGGTTTCAGTTCATGCCAATATTCCCTCGCTTGTTGAATGTGATTCTCCAGATTTTCGCCGCGACTTTTCATTTCCAGCAGCAGTCGTGGACGCCAAACTAAATCGGGAAATTTGGTGTGCTTTCCTTGTGACTTTAGGCGATACTCCAGCTGTGCCCCTGCCTCAACGCATCCCCTGTGTCCAAAAGCTTGAAACAGTCGGTCACAAAATACCTGTGCTTCGCCTTTCTCATAGCCTTTGAGAGTAAGGGCATAGTTTACGAAGTGTTTAATTTTACTGGGAGTGTCGGACATTTACTTAGTTATGCGCTCGCGCAGCGTCTCCGCAGGACAATCGCGCCTATTTATATCATTACCTGTTGTTGTATGGTATATGGTCAGACGCGATCTCCAGGGCGAGGCGAGTGGTTCCCTCGTCAGCAGAGGAGTTGGGTTAGATAGCAGCCTAGAACAAGCGATCGCCTCCCTTCCCAGAATAAACCCCTTTTCTCTATCGGAGTATGTGCGTTTTAAGGTATAATTACCGTGTAAGAACAATCATAAAACCCGACGATGGTATCTTCCCTCAAAACCCCGATCGCTCTCGACAAACTGAACCTCGACGAACTTAACGAGAGATTTGCATCCGCCCATCCCAGAGAGATTTTAGCTTGGTGCATTGAGAATATTCCCACGGGTTTTGTGCAAACCAGCGCCTTCAACGTGGATGATCTGGTCATTACAGATATTCTCTACCGCGACCTCAAACCCGCGACGCCAGTACCAGTCATCTTTTTAGACACGTTATACCATTTCCCCCAAACCCTGGAATTAGTTAAACAAGCCCAGGAAGTCTATAACCTAGACTTGAGAACTTACAAATCTCCAGACGTTAACACCCGCGAAGAATTTGCCGCCAAGTACGGTGAAGCGCTGTGGGATAAAGATATCCTCCAATTCCACCAAATCACCAAAATTGAACCACTCAACAGAGGTTTGGCAGAATTAAACACCGTAGCTTGGATTACCGGACGCCGTCGCGACCAAGCTCCCACTCGCGCCGAAATGCCAGTTTTGGAAATAGATAATCAAAACCGACTCAAAGTCAACCCCGTCGCCTATTGGACGCGCAAGGAAACCTGGGCATACGCATTCGAGCATGGGGTAATTTATAATCCTCTCCACGACCAAGGTTATCCCAGCATCGGCGACGAACCAATTACCACCAAAGTCGCAGAAGGCGAAGACGAACGCGCCGGACGCTGGCGGGGAACTGGCAAAACTGAATGTGGAATTCATATTTAACTAATTGCTAATAGCTAATGGCTAATGGCTAATTGTGAATAACCTCGTACAATTAGCAATTAGCCATTAGCAATTAGCCAATATGATTAAAATCCTCCACCTCTCCGATATCCACATGGGAAGTGGCTTTTCCCACGGTAAAATTAACTCTCAAACGGGGTTAAATACACGGTTGGAGGATTTTGTCAAGACTTTATCTCGCTGTATTGACCGGGCAATTGAAGAACCTGTCGATTTGGTATTATTCGGCGGGGATGCGTTTCCCGATGCGACGCCAGCACCCAACGTGCAGGAAAAGTTTGCCAGTCAGTTTCGTCGCTTGGTAGATGCTGAAATTCCTACAGTATTGTTGGTAGGGAACCACGACCAACACGCCCAAGGACAGGGTGGGGCAAGTTTATGCATTTATCGTACCTTGGGAGTGCCTGGGTTTGTTGTGGGCGATCGCTTGGAAACCCACGCCATCCAAACCCGCAATGGCCCTGTCCAAGTTATTACTTTACCTTGGTTAACTCGTTCTACCTTACTAACTCGGAAAGAAACCGAAGGTTTATCTCTCGCTGACGTTAACGATCTATTAATTAAGCGCCTAGAACCAGCACTAGAAGGCGAAATTAGACGCTTAGATCCAAATGTACCAACGGTTTTGCTGGCTCATTTAATGGCAGACCGCGCTAATCTGGGAGCAGAACGCTTTTTAGCAGTAGGAAAAGGGTTTACTATTCCCCTTTCTATGCTGACGCGACCTTGTTTTGATTACGTTGCTTTAGGTCACGTCCACAAACACCAAAATCTGAATCAATCGAACGACCCTCCAGTTATTTATCCCGGTAGCATCGAACGGGTAGATTTCAGCGAAGAAAAAGAAGACAAAGGCTTTGTATTAATTGAATTAGAAAAAGGTAGCGCTAAATGGGAATTTTGTCAACTATCAGTTAGAGTATTTTGCACGATTGAAGTCGATTTATCTAAAGCAGAAGACCCGCAAGCAGTTTTAATCAAAGCGATTGGGAAAAAAGATATTAAAGATGCGGTTGTGCGGTTGATTTATAAACTGCGTTCCGAACAGCTGGATCAAATTGATAACCCATCTCTGCACCAAGCTTTAAAAGATGCTCACACTTACACAATTCAAGCAGAATTAGTCAGTCAATTAGCGCGCCCTCGCGTGCCAGAATTGGGTGCGGGTAACAGCATTGACCCGATGGCAGCATTAAAGACTTATTTGGAGAGTCGAGCAGACCTTAAAAGTCTTGCATCTGAGATGCTAGAGGCAGCGGAAAGTTTGTTAGAAGGAGATAAAGAGGTGTGGTTAGATGCACCTGAAGTTGAGGGAGAAAAAGCAGTTGGTCAGTTGCGTTTGCTTTAGAAGTTTTGGAAAAATTTAATCGCACAATCTCGTGACTCAATCGCCTTGTAGAGCAATTGAGTGACACTCAACTGAGTTACCCATAAAAAGCGACTGGTAGGAGATTTCCAAGCACACTTAAATATAGTTAAGAACCCAGACAAAAACAACTTCGCTTTTTCTGAATCAAAAATAGGATAAAAACTGCGGCATTGTTTTTGCACGGCTGGGAAATAACAGCCTCCAAGGAGGTATTAAAAATGAGCGTCGTGACAATTGCTTCCGGAAGAACAACTCCAGGTGCAACAGCTTGGCAGGTATACACAGCTAAAGGTATCTATCTTGATGTTGACACGAGTGCTGCTGGGTTCACCGACACTCCGGTGTATATAACATCAATTGGTGGCAACAGCAGTCATTGGGGAACAATCGGAGCTACTTCTGTCTACTTGGCAACCGCCACAGGTTTTCGCGTATATGTCAGGTGGGTAGACTTTTCGCCCCTCACTCCAGCACAAGCTAATAGTTTGGGCTGGCACATAAATTGGATGGGTATGCAACAATGACAGTTGCCTGAAAATAAATTTCGAGCTGAAAGCTGAAACCCGTTAAAAAGGGTTGAAACGATCGGATTGAGAAACCCGGTTTCTTCAAGAAACCGGGTTTCTGGGTTTGTGGGGATATCTGCTAACGATCCTCCTGAAGTGCTTGCAGAATTTGAAAGCAAAGTTTGAGTAAAAAGATAAGCAAACCAGCTTGAGGATTTAACCAGGTGGCAAAACCGACGACAGCAAATTTGATCGCTTTTAGCCAAGGTTGCTTTTTGTTAGATTTCGCGCTCGCGCTATACTTCCGATTGGGTAATGGTTGCTGTTGTGCGGGTTGATTGGGGGTGGAAGTTGTCATAGAACATTTTTGGTAATGAACTTCCTAAAGTCTGTCAAATGCAAGCTGGGAGAGTGGTTCAGCGAATTATCTCCAACTGTGCAAGGGGTGTTCAACCTTGTTCAATTACTGTCTTTGTCGCTAGGATGGTCAAAAGGCAGCAAGATTAGATATGGCAGGGCAGATAGAGCGATCGCTACAACTTACAGAAGCAGGAATTAAAGCGGCGAACAAGGCACTTGACAAACTTGCCATTACCAAATCCGATCTGGCAACCCGCATTAGTGTATCGCGCGGCAAGGTCAAGGGTGCATCACCCAAAACCACGGTTGGAATATCGCGTACAACCATCAATAAATTCTTCAAAGGCGAACCCGTTCAATACCAGCAGTTCAAGGAAATATGTAAAGCGCTGGAGTTAGATTGGCAAGAGGTTTCTGGTCGATCTAAGCAAGCTAAAGCAGAATCATCTCAGGATAGACAGGAAAGTAATGCTGATATTGATGCGCTGGTACAGCAGGTGCGACAGCAGATACAACCTTACATCCAGGAAAAATGCGGCACAATGCGGGTGCTGGACATGAACCAACCAATTGAACTGGGCGAAATCTACACCAGTGTCAATATCTTAGAGAAAATCGCGGGACGCAGAGGGCTGGAACTAACAGAATTAATGCAGGACGTTTCCCCAGAAAATTATGAGCGGTTTTGCCTTGGAGATGTGCGAGAAAAGCGAATTCCGGGGTTGGAAGCGGTTGAGAAATTCTCGAAATTGATGATTTTGGGAAAACCAGGATCGGGGAAGACAACATTTCTGAAGCATTTAGCAATTCATTGCATCGGCGGCAAATTTCAACCAGAAAGATTGCCGATATTCGTGACGCTAAAAGATTTTGCCGAAGCACCTGGTCAACCCGATTTGTTGGAATACATCAATCGATTAATTCCCATGTTCTCGATAGAAACACCCCATGACGTAGGGGCACGGCATCCGGGATCTTTCGGTTTAAATACAAAGGTGGATGATGCCGTAGGGGCACGGCATCCGGGATCTTTCGGTTTAAATACAAAGGTGGATAATGCCGTGCCCCTCAATCGATTAATTCCCATGTTTTCCCTAGAAACACCCCATGCCGTAGGGGCACGGCATCCGGGATCTTTGGGTTTAAGCAGAAAGGTGGATAATGCCGTAGGGGCACGGCATCCGGGATCTTTCGGTTTAAATACAAAGGTGGATAATGCCGTGCCCCTCAATCGATTAATTCCCATGTTTTCCAGAGAAACACCCCATGACGTAGGGGCACGGCATCCGGGATCTTTCGGTTTAAGCAGAAAGGTGGATGATGCCGTAGGGGCAAGGCATCCGGGATCTTTCGGTTTAAATAGAAAGGTGGATGATGCCGTGCCCCCACAGGAAATTATCCGACATGGCAGGGCATTGATTTTATTAGATGGATTGGATGAAGTCAGAGATGCCGATAGTCCTCGGGTATTGCGCCAAATCCAGGAATTTTCGCAGCAATTTCCCCAAAATCAATTTGTCATCACCTGTCGCCTTGCGGCGCGAGAATATACATTTGAAAAATTCACCGATGTGGAAATTGCCGATTTTAACGATGAACAAATCGCCGATTTTTCCGGGAAATGGTTCCGCACTAAAAACGACCCAATCAAAGCAGATCGGTTTGTGCAAAAGCTGAAAGAAGATGAACCCATCCGGGAACTAGCAACCAATCCATTACTGCTGACCCTGTTGTGTTTGGTGTTTGAAGACTCCGGCAGCTTTCCCACTAACCGCGCCGAATTGTATCAGACTGGCGTGGATGTGTTGCTGAAAAAATGGGATGTGAAACGCAACATTGAGCGAGAGCAAGTCTACAAACGATTGTCGCCCAAAAGAAAGGAAGATTTGCTTAGTCAGATTGCCCGCACTACGTTTGAAGCTGGGAATTATTTCTTTAAACAAAAGGAAGTAGAGCGCTACATCACCCAGTACATTCAAAACTTACCAGATGCTAGTACAGATCCAGAAGTATTAGAATTGGATAGCGCAGCGGTGTTGAAGTCGATTGAGGCACAGCATGGGTTATTTGTGGAACGGGCGAGGGGCATTTATTCATTTTCACATTTGACGTTTCACGAATATTTTACGGCACGCAAGATTGTGACAAGTTGCAATCAATATGATGTAGACGATCCGATTTTACAAGGGTTGGTGAGTCATTTGACGGAGAAGCGCTGGCGGGAAGTGTTTTTGCTGACAGTTGGGATGTTGGATAGTGCCGATACTTTGTTACGGTTGATGAAACAGAAGGCTTATGCACTTCTCAAAAAAGTTGAAAATGAGGAAACTACATATCAGTTTCTTAAATTGGTGCATCAGCAATCTTTATTTTGTGAAGTAAAACCATCAGCCATTAGAGCCTTTTTCTTCGCCCGTTGGCTTCAGAGTTCAGAGCCTATTGTTGACTTTTATCATGCTATCGATTCCAGAATTGACGACTTAATCAAAGCTGCTATGGATAGCCATACAGATCTGGTACTTGTCTTGAAATATGGTTTTGCTTCTGCTATAAAAATACAGCATGAATGGCGCAATTTACAAGCTAAAATGCCTGAATAATCTGGAAAAAATAGAGAACATTTTCAACGATGGTGGCAGAATCATGGGAAGAACAAAATTGAACAAATTGAGAGGATCCAGCAATATTTTTTCGAGCCGCTATTTGAGTTTAAACCAGAGCAAAAGTCACTCCTGAAGCAGTATTACAATGCCAATAAGCTGCTAATAGATTGTTTGAATAGCGATTGTTACGTCAGTCGGGAAGTGCGGCAGGAGATTGAAGAAACGTTGTTGTTGCCAATCGAAGAAATTAAAAAGTATCAGCAGAGGAAAGACGATGAAAAACATTAAAATAATTGTTGAAAAACATCCGGATGGTTATGTTGCTTATCCCCTTGGAGTTAAAGGTGTCGTTGTTGGAGAAGGTGACACCTATGAGGAAGCTTTAGCCGATGTCAAATCAGCCATCAAGTTTCATATTGAAACTTTTGGTGAAGAGGTACTCGAACCGGAATCACCTGTGTTGGAAGCATTCGTTGCGGAGGCAAGTATCTGATGCCTAAATTTCCGGTCGATGCTGCCAAAGCAAAAGTTATCAAAGCACTTCAACTTTTGGGGTTTCAAATTGTTAGGGAGCGGGAGCATATCTCGATGGTGCGAGATAATGAGGACGGTACGCACGCCTCTGACACTGCCAAACCATTCTCAGATCAAAGGAGCCACACTCAGAACTATCTGCACCCAGTCAGGCATCTCACGGGATGAATTCATGAACGCATACGAGCAAAGTTGACGCTTGCAAAGAAACTATTACAGGAATTACGCAAAGAAACCGGGTTTCTCTACCCAGAAACCCGGTTTCTTTGATCGTCGTGCGTAAGTCCTGTATTATAGCGGATTGCTTTCTTAGTGAGGTACAGCCTTCAGGCTTTGTTTGTCAAGCGCGCAGCAAAAATGGCTGCGCGCTTGACAAACTTGCGGTGTACCTCATACGAGTGCAATCCGCTGTAATTGCAAATATTTATTGAATCAAGATAAAAATATTTGCAATTACAAACTAACGCAGAAAAAATTAAGATAAACTTCAAAAGTAAAAACTTCATCGGGTGTCTGGCATGTCTAAACTTTTGCCAGTATTCTTAGTTGCAACTGCCCTAATTTTGGGTCACGCAGAAAACCAAAATCTCGCAATCGCCGCAACTTGTGCAGGTGCTAGCTGTCCGCCGCCGCCCTTGGGGTTCGTACCCGGACAACGCATCGATGTGGAGGTGGTGAATCAAACTGGCGTTACGGTGCTTTTGGCGGAAAAGGTGGCGGGGACTGACGCAATTGGGATTAGACCTGGACAGGCGTTGAGATTTCGACGGTGGCCCGCGACGGAACCAAATTTCTCGCTGGTGTTTTGGAGTACGATATCGCGAGTACTGACCGCGAGACTTTCTAAACCGAATCCGGACACCCTGCGAGTCGTGTTAATATCTGGGGGACGCATACCGGGCGATCGCACGATCTACATCCTCAACGATGGTCGCGTTATGCTTTTCTAACGCTGTTCTGAGATCCGAAGCGTGTAGGGTGCTTGTTTTTCTTTTCCATAGGCACCTACCCAAATTTCGTAAGTTCCAGGTAACCACTCACCCGCGAGGCCGGGATTTTTCCCTCTAAAATCATCATTGCACCAAATTCCCCCAGGCCCCCGTACAAGCAGCGTTGTATCTTCTCGACTTTCAACTTGAATGCTGAGGTAGTTAAACGACGAAGTTAAAACTAAATTATGGTTAGGTTTAGCATCGGTAAAACCAACGCAGGGGCCATTGGCTGTTTCCTGGCGACCGGCAATTTGACTGATGGAAACTGACCCGCCACCAACACCTTGAACTCTAATCGGAGTTGGAGAAAAGCCAGGGCTGACGGTAATATTTTGTATATTTTGGGATCTCTGCGCCTCAACTCCGCTTTGGGTTAGTAAACAGTAAACAACAGAAAGTAAAAAGAAACAAACAAAAGAAACCTGTTTTATTTTTTTTGCTGGTTTTATACCAAATCCGGATTTATTTTCAAAGACCGCGCAGGCGGTCAAAGTTTGTGTAGCCCCACCCTTCAGGGTGGGGGATAAAAGCCAACCTCGAAGCGGATTTGGTATTATTCGTTCCCAGGCAGAACCTGAGAACGCTTTTATTCTTAATCTTGACCCTTGATTCTGCAATTTGTTTTGCATTTTAACGGTAGATTGCGGATAAGCAATCGTGTATCAAATGTTTTGCACCTTCAGGGACGATCGTACTGGCAACAAAGTTCCTAGCTAAGTTCAGACAAGCGTTCTAGCGCCTGTTGCAACCGGGGTCGGTCGAGTGCCTTTTGATGCAAGATCAGCCAAGATTGAATCAGGTCGGGGCCATGCACTTCGCCGGATAAACCTGCGCGCAGACTTCGCATTACCAATCCTTTTTTGACGTTCAGTTGTTTGGTGACTTGCTTGAGAATTTCTCCGGCATTTGCTTCTGTTAGCGATTCAATGCTATCTAAGGCGGTTAAAATTGCCTCAAGGGCGGCTGTTGCTCCTTCTTGTTGGAAATGAGCTTGAGCTTCTTCAGTAAAATCCACCGTCGCAGCAAAGAAAACTCGACTCATAGCAACAGCTTCCTGCAAGCGGGTAAGCGATGGGCCGATCAAAGCAGCTATTTGTTGTAACCATGAGCGATCGCCAGCCTTATCAAACTGATATCCCGCTGCTTGCCAATAGGGAATTAATTCATCTGTCAGCTTTTCTACCGGCATTTTGTGGAGATATTGACCGTTAATCCAGTTGAGCTTATCCCAGTCAAACTTTGCCCCCGCTTTGTTGACGCGATCGAAGCTAAACTGCTTCGCTGCTTCTTCTAGGGTAAAAATTTCCTGAGTCGAATCTGGCGGCGACCACCCCAACAAGGTCATATAATTGACCATTGCTTCGGCGGTGTAACCCATGTCTTTGAAGTCCCAGATCGAGGTTACCCCATCCCGTTTGGAAAGCTTGCGCCCTTCTTTGTTCAAAATTAACGGCGTATGGGCAAATTCCGGTAGTGAGACGCCAAAGGCTTCGTAAAGCAAAATCTGCTTAGCTGTATTGGCAATGTGGTCTTCTCCCCGGATGACGTGGGTGATGCTCATATCCATGTCATCGACCACTACAGCAAAATTGTACAAGGGTATGCCAATTGTGGGGTGGGCATCTTGCCCGCCATCCCCATCCGCAGTCCGGGAAATTACCATATCGCCACCCAAGTCGCTACCTTTCCAGGCGACCTTTCCCCGTACCATGTCATTCCAGACAATTTCCCGGTCGTCATCTATTTTGAACCGAATCACGGGTTTGCGACCTTCCGCTTCAAACGCTGCTTGTTGTTCTGGCGTCAAGTTCCGATGTCGGTTATCGTAGCGGGGAGCAAGTCCTTTGGCTTTTTGCGCTTCCCGCATCGCTTCTAGTTCTTCTGCACTGGTGTAGCAGCGATAGGCTAAGCCTTTATCCAACAGATCTTGAACTTTCTGCCGATACAAATCTAGGCGTTTGGTTTGGAAAATTGGCCCTTCATCCCAAGTTAATCCCAGCCAGGTGAGGCCCTCGAGGATGTTTTGGGTGTATTCCGGTTTTGAGCGTTCTAAGTCGGTATCTTCAATCCGCAAGATAAACTGACCACCCTGATGACGGGCGAACAGCCAGTTAAACACAGCCGTTCTCGCCGTGCCAATGTGTAAATTTCCCGTGGGACTAGGCGCAATCCGAACTCTAACTGTCACAACTAACTATCTCCGGCAAGGCACGACTACTGTAGATTTTAGAGTTTATCTTAAATCCGCGTTCCCAGGCAGAAGCCTGGGAGCTAGGCTTTCCCAGGCCGGAGCCTGGGAGCTAGGCTTTCCCAGGCCGGAGCCTGGGAGCTAGGCTTTCCCAGGCCGGAGCCTGGGAGCTAGAGTTTACGGGACTGACGGGGCTCGAACCCGCAACTTCCGCCGTGACAGGGCGGTGCTCTAACCGATTGAACTACAGTCCCAACTTTCGAGCGCAATTTCCATTATTACTATATTTCCCAGAGTTGTCAAGTATTTTTTGCCCGACTTCTCTAAAATTTTTTTTTTTTTGCCTATACACATAAATTTTTCTTTTTCTATTTTATTTACAAATATTAAAAAAACTTTAAATAAATGTATCTCAGTTTACAAATATAGCATTCTAAAGGTTGAGTAAGCATAAATACTCAATTTTTTTGGTGGGAAGTGGAAGACAGGTGTTTTCAGCATCAAGATGTACATGCAGAAGTTAAGCACAGAGGAATTGCTAGCTCAATACGCTGGCGGCAAACGAGACTTTGAGCAAGTTGACTTAAGCGAGGCTTACTTGTTTGAAGTGGATTTAAGGCAAATCAATCTTAAAAATAGCAATTTAAGGGCAGCTCACTTACCTTATGCCAATCTCAGTCAAGGGAATTTGCAGAAAGCTAATTTACAACATGCTCAATTGGCGGATACCCAACTTTACCAAGTTGATTTGTCTTCTTCTAACCTGAAAGGCGCGAATTTGTCAAGAGCCAATCTGCGTTATGCCAATTTGCGGGGAGCAAAGCTTAGGGGTGCGAATTTATACGGGGCAGACTTATATCATGCGGATATAAGCGAGGCGGATTTAAGCGATGCTGATTTGAGAGCCGCGAATTTAGAGGGAGCGAATCTGGAGTCAGCGGTGCTAGTGGGTAGCAATTTGTTTCGCGCCCAGAATGCGGATCTGTCAAAGGCGGTGTGCGATCGCACAACCACTTTTCCCGATGGATATCAAGGCAAGTGATGGGTGGGAGGAATTTACCGTTGTCTCTTTTTTTACGTTGAGTGAGTGGGATTGGGCTTGAGGGTTTGGCGGGTAAGCTTGATCTGGATCGAGTCAGTCTCGCCATCAGCGGCAACTGCTGTGATGGTAAACTCGCTCTCGCCATCCGGACAAAGCATTTGGCAGCAGAATGTCCCAGTAGGATTGAGTTCGATCTGACGACCGTCGATGGTAACCTTGGCATCGGGTTCGGTTTCACCGTAAACGCTTAACTCAGCATCTGCAACCAGGCGAAACTTGCTGTGACGAGTTTTTTCAGTAGAGGCAGACGAGGGATTCTCAGAGGTATCTAATAAATTGGTAACACCCAACCTACCGCCGCTAGAAGAAAGGATGGATGGACTAACAGGCGGCACAGATAGTAGCCCCATGGCTTCCAATTCGACATTGGCTAGTTGTCGATCTTGATCTGAGGCGGGGGGTATGCGGACAACTGCCGATCTAGCTAACATTAGCCAGCGATCGTTCTGTGTAACATAGCCAATTTCCACCATATAATCGCGATCGCGCCAGGGAACCATCAAGTATCCATCCCGCGAGTCTTCGTTGCAATCATTTTGTTGAATGCTTTGGGGCTGTTGGTTATTTAAGTCAATATCGGTGACATCGTAAAGACGCAACGCTAACTTAGTACCACCCTCCTGCCGCAATTTCTCTTTTTCCTCCTTGGGGATATTCCAGTAAGCGTAGGCCCATTCTGATTCGCTCGATAACAGGACAATAGTACTTTCATCGGCTGCTGTTGAGCTATCCGCGTTCTCAGTTGCTTCGGTATCGGATTTTACTGCTTGTACTCCCTGGCGATTCGCCTGAGTTGCCATAGCAGGTTGGTCTGATAGCTTTGCTGCATTTGTGGCGATCGCGTTTGGCGAAGCACTTGAGGTCAGCGATACCGCTGCCCCTTCTGCTACAACAGTTTCCCCGATAGACACCGAGTCATCATCTAAAACGGGTTTTGTATTGCTTGTGTCTCTGGTGTGTTTTCCAGATGTTGCGAGCGCTTCCCCGGCGGGGGTTTTATCTGTAACATTTGATACTGATGTATTTGTAGACGGGATGGGGGAAGAGTCATGTGGGACGGGTTGAGTATCGCTTGTGTCTCCAATGTCTGAACCAGAAACTAACCCAGCAGTTGCAATCGCAGTCCAGTGTGTCACCGAAGGTATAGCTATTGGGGTTTCCGCCACGGTGTGGGAAATGTCTTCTGGAGTTGACTCGATTGGCTGCGATGCTGTTGGGGTGGATCGATCAAAGGCGACGGGTGGTGAGGGGGAATAATCGCTTGAGTCTGGAATTTCTGAGCCAGCAACTAACCCAGAAGCTGCTTCTGGGATGTCGGATACGGGTTCTGGAGTTTTCTGGGTCAGAGCCGATGCTACAGGGGAAGACACCTGTTCTGTTATCGGTTGTGATGGGGCAATTTCTGACCCAGTAACCAGCCCAGATGTTGCGAGCGCTATATCTTTTGTCTCGTTAGCAGTTGTTGGGGTATCAGATGATACTGGGAATCGATAACGTTCGCGTACCGTAGGAGAATCGCTAGGTTCGATCGGATCGAGGCTTGACAGAGACAGGTGTTGATTTGATTGAGGTTGCTTTCGCTGATTTTTCAAGGCTCGCCAAAGCAGAAATAGTAGCAAACCTGAGAGCCACAGCCACCAGATCCCCTGTACACCTCCATCTGAAATAGAAGTACCAGCAATGGCATTAGCGGTGGGTGTGGTTAACGCTGTTGTCTGGGGGGCAGTCATTGCAGCGGGTGTTGCTGCTGGGGTGGGTAAAGCCGTGGCATCCGGTGTTGCTGTCGTTCCCAAAGTAGAAGTTGCACCAGGTGTAGTTGTCGTTCCCAAAGTAGGAGTTGCTGCGGGTGTTGCTGCTGGGGTGGATAAAGCCGTGGCACCAGGTGTTGCTGTCGTTCCCAAAGTAGGAGTTGCTGCGGGTGTTGCTGCAATTGCTGTTCTAGCTGCGGCGATCGCGCTCTGACCCTGGGGTGCGGTTGCATAGCCCAGAAAATTCTTTAATGCAGCGCTGGTATTCGTTTTCTTATAGACGTAAAACAAACCTTGCGAGAAAGGATACCTGGGGTCATCTGGGGTGGTTTTATGCATCGGCAGGACGCGAACACCTGGTTGGTTGAGTACTTGATCGGCAATAGCGATGCCGATCCCATCGGTTCCCAACTCGCGAATGACGGCTTGCGTGGTATCTTCCGATAGCTTGACCGCGTTTGCACCCGTGTCAAACCTTGCTGCCTGAAAAACCGGATATTGCCGCAAACTTTGGCGGATATCGCTCGTTGCGGGGCGGTCGATGACTCGAATTCCACCGGGTGCGCCACCTACCTCAGACCAATCTTGAATCTCGCCCCGGAATATCTTGGCAAATTGCTGGTCGGTTAAACTGCCCGTGAAGGGATTATTTGCCCCGACCACAATGGCAATTTTATGGCGAGTTACCGGAACCTCAACCAAACCTCTGGCTTTCTCCCGCCTAGTCAAGGGACGCCCAATAGCAGCCAGATCGGCTTGTTCTTGCCGCACTGCTCGCAGCGCGGCATTTGCGTCCCCGTACCCGATGATGACTTCTTGTCCGGCGAACTGTTGCTCAAAGCGCTGTTTGAGCGCTTCGTTAAATTTCTCCATGCTGGAAGAACTGGCAATCCGCAGCTTTGTCACCCCAGGAACGGCTGTACGACTTGGTAGGGCAGTAGGAGCGGGAGTTTGAGCCAAAACGGCAGCGAAGGTAGATGCTGCTGCGGGTTGTTCAGCAGCCGCGAGGTAGCACAGTAACGCCAAAGTGACTAGCCTTGTATATTTTTTGTCCAACATATATAAAAAGCAGCTTGACAGCCCTGACTGAAGTTAATTTCTTTAAATAAAGATGTGCTAATTATATAGCCGTCGTTTTCTCAAATGCGATCGCAGCCTATACGACATGCACCCATTTTGGTAGAATAACAAGTCCTGTGTTGATCGAGACGCTTCCACCGAAGGAGTTGCCCTTATGGCTCGCATGTACTATGACGCTGATGCCAATTTAGACCTTTTGGCGAATAAAACCGTTGCCATCATCGGCTATGGTTCTCAAGGTCACGCCCACGCCCTCAATCTTAAAGATAGCGGCATTAAGGTCATTGTGGGTCTGTATCCGGGCAGTAAGTCGGCGGAAAAAGCCAAGGAAGCTGGTTTAACCGTTCATGCGGTGGCGGATGCAGCCAAGACGGCAGACTGGATTATGATTTTGCTGCCGGATGAAGTGCAAAAAACAGTCTATAAAAATGAAATCGAACCCCATTTAACCCCTGGCAAGGTGCTATCTTTTGCCCACGGGTTTAACATTCACTTTGGTCAGGTTGTACCGCCAGCAGAAGTCGATGTGGTGATGGTAGCACCCAAAGGGCCGGGGCATTTGGTGCGGAGAACCTACGAACAAGGACAAGGCGTTCCCGCTTTGTTTGCAGTGTATCAGAATGGTTCCGGACAAGCACGAGATCGCGCGATGGCATACGCGAAAGGCATCGGCGGTACCCGCGCCGGTATCTTAGAAACCACCTTCCGCGAAGAAACCGAAACCGACTTGTTTGGCGAACAAGCAGTTTTGTGCGGCGGTTTAAGCGCCCTGATCAAAGCTGGTTTTGAAACCTTAGTCGAAGCCGGATATCAACCCGAATTAGCTTATTTTGAATGCCTCCACGAAGTCAAATTAATTGTTGACTTAGTTGTGGAAGGCGGCTTAGCTAAAATGCGCGATAGCATTTCCAATACAGCCGAATACGGCGATTATACGCGCGGGCCCAGGATTGTCAACGACCAAACTAAGGCCGAAATGCGGAAAATTCTGCAAGAAATTCAAAGCGGTCAATTTGCACGGGAATTCGTCCTGGAAAACCAAGCTGGCAAACCAGGATTTACTTCCATGCGGCGTCAGGAAGCCGAACACCACATTGAGGAAGTCGGCAAGGATTTACGCGCAATGTTTAGCTGGTTGAAAAAGGACTAAGCATTGGTAATGGCTAATGGCTAATTGCTAATTGGTAATTGCTTGATATCTGGCAAAAAGCCCTTTTTACTATTAACCATTAGCCATTAGCCATTAACCATTAGCCATTAGCCATTAGCCATTAGCCATTAGCCAAATGCTAATTTCCCGTTGCCTTTTCCTCCTGTTCTACTGCCTTTTCCGTTCGCTCGTTGGGGTTTAGCTTAGGTCCCTTTTGAGGAAACAACCCGATAAAAAAGTTGTTGAGTGAAGTTCGCGTTTGAACGCTAGCAGTACTCAATGGTTTGGGAAGAATCCTGTCCCCCAAAGTGACAAATAACAAGAACAGGATTAACAGATAGGTTGTAGCAGTCTTGCGATCCATATTGTTATCCTTATAGACTAAGCGATATGCCTCCGGCACCCTTAGCGATCGCTCCTACCTTGATTCTTGCTAAAAATTCCCAGAACCGCCATTCACAAATGGGTAAGTTTAACTTTTTTTCTGGGGTTAAATGTTCAATTTTCTTCATTCCTCGTCTGAAGGTAGTCCCCGCGTCGCCGCGTCGCCGCGTCTGGTGCGTCCTTTAATCTTGGCGCGCGAGGGCATAATAACGCCAGGGAGCAGGATAACCTTCTACAGTTAGGGAAAAATCGTCAGAATTGAGGAATTCTCGCAGGCTATCCACGTTTGCCCAAGCGGTGCTACGCTGTTCTTCAATTGAGAGGGGTTGAGCAAAGAAACAGCGAACTTGGGTAAAACCAGCGCGGATCATCCAATTTTCCAGACAAGATTGGGTAGGTAAAAACCAGATACCTCGCGCTTGTGCGTAACGCTGGCGCGGAGTCAGGGAAACAGGTAGATCTCCCGGAATTCCCTGACAGTCTATAATAATTTCTCCCTTGGGTGCTAAAGCTTGCCGCATTTTACCCAACAAACCAATCGGATCTGGATGATGGTAGAGAATCCCTAAGCAAAAGATGGTGTCAAAAAAATTGGGATAATAGTCGATATGCTCCACACCCAGTAATTCAAATGCCAGCATTTCTTGCCGGACGATATTTTGAATTAGCTGAAAGTTCCAAAAGTGTTTCGCAACAGGTTCAAACCCGATGACGCACTCAGGTTTTTGGTGTGCCATCCGAAACATAAAATAGCCGTTGTGACAGCCAATATCCGCCACGCGGCGATTTTTCAGGGGTTGGATATGGGGTAAAATGCGCGCCCATTTCCAGTCAGAACGCCATTCAGCATCGATAGTCGTGCCAAATAGTTCAAAAGGCCCTTTTTTCCAAGGACAAAAGGCTTGTAGGGCTTGATAAAATCGTTGCTGTTGTTCAGTTGATAGTTCATCAGATCGACCGACTTTGACGACGGCATCGGAGAAGTCGAACCAATTGCTTTGGATGTCTTGAACAGATTGAACGGCATCGCGGTACAGACTGACTTGGGGTGCGAATAACTTGGATTGTCGCTCTTGACGTACTGCTAAAATTGCGTCGCGTTGTAAGAGGGTGGGGTAGCGAGCGCAATAATCAGGAGCTAAATATCCAACCATCTCATCAAACATATTACTATTTGGTTCTACATCATAGTTATAACTATCATGAGTTGCTGCCATTGCTAACCGCTAATTGCTGATTGCTCATGGACATATTTTTCGGTTTTGCCATCAGCAATTAGCAATTAGCCATTAGCTATTAGCAGCCATTAAAATATAACTAGCAACTTGCGTTAATAGTTAATTAAATTCCTGATTCGTTAAGCAGTAGGTGGATGCACTGAGCAGTATTACGAGAAGCCCCCCATGACTGCAAGACATTAACTACAGATGATGTTGTTACTGCTTGACCTAAACCATTACCCTTAAATTGTATCGCTACCGGAGTAGCTGAACTTCTAGTCCACCAATAGGCTGCACCGTAATTTCCTAATCTGACAACATTGTTAATTTCTCCTGCTCTCCCTTCAGCACGAAATTTTCTATTTAAGCTGGCACGCACGGGATGTCTAACAGGAACTAAAGATTCGTCCAAGTTAGGGCAGTTTAAATTCTGAGCCACAGCAGCAGAATTGTCTTTTTGTCTGCGATCATCGTCGATGCTAATGGCATCGATATTGCCATTTATACCAAGCACAAGTCCGACAATTGCCACAGTCAGAACGGAGTGAAGGAAGGATAATTTTTTATTCATACAGTCAAGGTAACCCAGTATCAAGACTATGCGATCGCAAATAGGATCTTTGTCAGAAATTACTAGGCGCTATGCTAACATGTTTACCATGAATCGGTAATGTTAATTATTAAATATTTATAAGTTTTACTGCTGTGCCAAATATTGGTCTAAGGTAAGATAATTACCTGCCTGATAGTCCGTGCGCGCAGCCTGAATTTCTGCTATTGTTTCGGGACTATCTTCATCTTCCTCATCTCGATCCTGGAACAGTTCAGCCTCAAGGAATTCCCACAACTTGCGTTTCTCAGGAACTGCCAGCAATGAAATTGCTTCCAGCAATGACTCAAACGAGATTCCGACTTTAACAGTATTTTCAGCCACTATAACGATCCTTTGTTTTTAAGAGTACATTAACCATCCTAGCACTTTTTAAAGGATGACTTTCTGGGTAAATTATAGTTAAATTTATTTTGATTCACTTGAGAGCCACCAATGAGATAAAATTATGCAGTTTGATTGGCGAATCGATGTGACTAAAACCGCTTTCTTGTAGCATTGAAATTTGTTGTGCTTCAGTTAAAGGTACTAAAACATTTTCTAATGCTTCTTTTTTGCGTTCTATTTCAGTTTTGGCATATCCATTATGCGCTTTAAAAGCTTCGTAATGCCGATTAATTGTCTCTTGAAATTGCGGACAAGCCGATTTAACTTTTTCGCTCAAGAATAACAAGCCGCCCGGATTCAAACCCTCGTAGATAGACCTGAGCAACTTTTGCCGCACCTGCAACGGTAAAAACTGTAACGTGTAATTAATTACAACAACGCTACTGTTTTCAAATGAGCAATTTTCAGCAGTTTCACAGATTAATTCAACTTGGTGAATTTGTTGAATTCGCTCCAATTTCTGCCGGGCTTTTTCTAGCATCGGTTGAGAATTATCAATCCCGACTAGGGTCGCTGGTTGCTTTAAAAATCGCCCTAATAATTCTAGAAATGTTCCAGTTGAACAGCCGATATCAATAATTCGAGTTCCCGGTTGATAGTAATCTCTAGCCCAATGAGCTGCACAGGCTAGGACTTCTCGATACAGGGGAACTGAGCGCGATATCATATCATCAAAAACTCGCACTACATCCTCATTAAATACAAATGGTTTAGGCCAAGGCCCGGTTTCAAACAGTTGGTCTTTTTCAGGACTGAGATAAAGTTTTGTTTGGAATAGTTCTGGATCAAATTGGTCAGACATTGGATTTATCCCTTGGGCTACCTTCCAAGTACCTGCGAGCGCAAGTTTGCGTTCTGTACCGATATTAGCAACAAGCGATATGCCTCCCTTCCGCTGCGCGAACGCCTAAAAAAATTATTAGCTTTCACCAGGATCGAAGACAACCTCAAACACTGCATTCGGCACATACCGCTGCAAAGCTCTTAAACGATCGTCGGCGTCTTGGCGGTTGACAAAACGAGCGATGATATGAGTCTTTGCACCTGGTATAATACGCACAATCATCCAAGGACGTTGAAGTGTTGCCCGATTTCTGATCGCGAAAAGATAGTTAGCAAGCACAGCGCCTTTGAGGTTGGCACTTAGCTGCTCGATCAGCAACGTGGCAATGCCCTCAACTTCTTGTTGTGGCAAACTCATCCGGGCAGCATCAAAATCACCATCATGGTAATTGCTGATGCGCGATAGTAGCTGAGTAATGCTTTGATCCAAAGCTGGCGATCCGATTAAAAAAATCCTTGTTTAGAGGGTTTAACTGAGAAGGCGGTGTACTTTGGTCGGTCAACCGCGTTCTCTATTACTAATATTAGTACTAAAAATAGTTTAAGGCAACTTACAATAGTATTATTTTTTGTAATAGTATTATATTACGCATATAAGCTACTTATATTATTAAATGTAGCGCTAATCAAAGTAGTACTATCGAAGCTGATAAAAGTAGAGTTTGGATTATGCCGGTGGAAATCAGGCTGAAGCAGGTGAGAGAATCCCGTGAGCTGAGTCAGTACGAACTAGCTAAACTGACTGAGATGTCTCCTCAGAATATTCAGAAGCTGGAGCAAGGTAGAGCCAAAGGGATTCAACTAGATACCTTAGAAAAACTTTGTGAAGCTCTAAATTGCGAGATTCAGGATTTATTGGTGAGAGTAAAAGGATGAGCGATCCTCTCACCGACCAAAGTTCACCGCCTTCTCTTGTGATTTTTTTCTAAACTCACAATTGTTAGTACTAAATCATTAGTTTATAGTTTATAGTAAATATAACAAGTCAACCGATAATTGAGAATTGAGGTGTACAAAGCGACTGTCTAAATGAAGGTCAGAAAGGTTGTCGAACGTGAGTTCCCAGGATTGGGAGCAAGAATCAAACGGGCAAGAGAGGCGGATTCGCGCTCTCTAATTCAGATTTGCGGCGAAATTGATATGACTCCCGCCAACTGGTACAAAATTGAAAAGGAAGAAACCAAGTTTTTGCCGCTAGAAACCTTAAGGAAAATTGAAGGTGTCTTGGGAGTGGATTTGGGGGTAAATATAGATGATTGATCCAGGAACTTTGGTAGGTGAACCGCCTTCTTCCTTACTGATGGTAGTACTATAGGTCGGATCACCTGAGTTTTTTTGCGTAAGTTCTGAAGCCGCCAGCGTCCACTAAAACTTAAACTGCATAAGTGCAATGGGGTGAGAGATACATATTGCTAATTGCTAATTGCTAATAAAAGATTTGTCTTTGCATTAGCCATTAGCTTCTATTTATGAGATAACTAGCAACTTGAGTTAATAATTCAAAATTAATACCCAGGAAATATTTTTGGCGACGAACCGAGAAACCCAGTTTTTTGCGTGGGTGCAACACAACATTGTAGGGGCTAAGGCTAAAGAAAAACTTTGACCTTAGGGACAAAACTTACTTTAGCCTTAGCCCCTACTACTCACATGCGGGAGAGCGCAGCTACCTTAGAAAGCTTATCTGTTTGGAGTCCCTTCAATTCATCCAGATGCAACCATCCCTCTTTCACCAATCTGGCAAAAATAAAGAGGAGAACTGAATAACTGTAGTCGTACTTGCCATCGATATCGTGTCTTCTGGCACTTAAGAAATCGTGCAAACGCCACATATCATCAAGTTCTGCGATCGCACTTGCTTGCGCGCGAACTTCCTGTATCAAAGCCGCAATTTCTCGCTCATAGGCTTTTTCGAAGGCTTCTTTAGCCACTTTCTGCTCTGTCTTAGACCACTCAATTTCACTCACTTGCATCATCCAAACTAAACTGTCATTATTTAAATTTATCCGATTGCACCACTAACTCCCAAGCAAAAGAGCGCCCTTTAGAAAAGAGCGCTCATCCACCATTATCTAAGGTTTACTCGCGCTTAGCTCGCGTTTAGCGAACCAGATTTAATAGCTCTTTGGGAGATGCTAGCAAGTCAATTGCTACAAAGAAAATTTTGTTTTCAGGATTGAGCAAGAACCGCCAAGCCATATTCATGCCCACGCCAGCACCAAACCAGGGAGTTTGCACTTTACCAGTGACTTTGATTTGGGTGTAACCATCTTCTGCGGGTTCAGCAACGCCTCGTTCTGGCATTAACTTGAGGTTCTGGCAATCTTCCCGGAAAAACCGCAGCACGGCATCTTTGCCCACAATCGGTTTTTGGAAGGGAGGTTGCAAAGCACCATCAGCAGTAAATAACTCGATCAGCGCATCAAAATCGTTGGCATTCAGGTTATCCATGTAGCTTAATACGGTTGGATTATTAATGCCTTCAATCGTGACTTTACTGCGCTGTGAAATTTCTTTGGGAACAACAACAGGTTCGGCAACTCGGTTATAACTACCCAATTTGCTGGTATCAAAACCCATGTCAACCACAGAATTACGTAATACCGTAATCTGCTGACCTGATTCTAGGTTTCTGATTGCTTGCAGTACGGCTGCGGCATTAGCAGAAAGTTTATAACCCTCTGGAATTGGAGCAACAATTCCCTGCTCCATCCATTGTCCAAGCTGATACCAAAAACCTAATTTGATGTTGGCAGACCAAGTAGCATAGGTTCGACCAATCGGTGTATCAGCGCGGTTTGCCAAGTCGCACATGACTTGGGATTGCTCGCGAAATGACATTTGCCGAATTTGATTCATCGTGGCTTCGGCAAACTGCATATTCGCTGCTCCTGGAGCAGCAATTGTGATTGATTTACCCATTTCAAGGTATGCAAACCAAATCAATGCGAGTTGATCTTCCGCACTCAACTGACTAAACCTGGCAATTGTGGCTGGCACAGCATCAGCAGCAAGAGTGTTAGGGAAAATACCGCGAGCTGAGTCGATAGTAAATGGCATAGTACAGATCCACCTTATTGACTAGATTTGCAACTGGCACAAAGGTCAAACCGAGAGCTTCCAGAGAATGAAACCTTACCTGCCCATCGTTAAATTATCACAAAACTTTACAACTTGTCAATAAATCTTCATATAAGTCTCAGAAATGTCCCTCGGTTCGTAGCTGTAACCCTTGGAGATGCCGTTGATAGCGGTTGGCAGCAGAGGTACGCGGAAGGGGAGCGGCAGCATTAATGCCTGCACGCAAAGCTTTCTGGCAGTCAATCATTACTCGCTTCGCTAGGTAAGAATAACTATTTAATAAACCGCGTTCGCGTAGCGTGCGCGCCAGCGCATAGACACGAAGAACACGAAGAAGGAAGAAGAAAGATGTAGATAGTCTTCTACCGCGAAGGGAGTAATCTGACTGATTAATTTTTTTAATATTTCTTAACAAGGAGCCAGTTCTATACAGGACTGAGTCACGACAAAGCTTATTCCCCGTTTCAGAGTAGGGACAGGGCAATCATAAAATATTATATTATAGAGAATATTTCAGATGCCGTGTCCCTACTTTGATAATTGAATCTCAATACTTCAGATAAAAGTCTTTAATCAAGGCAATAAATTCAGCAGTGTAAATATGTCTGTCTGCTTCTATGGTAAGCGTGGTTTCTTGATATTCCGATTGATTTTTGCCCAGTTCGATTAGAACGCGCTTGATTGGACTATTTAATGTTGGCTTAACGTACAGTTTACGGTGGCAAAAAAAACCGAATGCTTCGGCTTTTTCTGGGAAAATTTTAGCTGATTCTGATGGATAAATTACAGCCAACCGACCGTTTTCAGATAGAAGTTGTTCTGCTGCTTGCAATAGATCGACTTGCTCGAGGCGATCGCTATGCCTTGCCAAGGTTCTTGCCTGATGTGGTGTTTTATACGCATTCTCAAAAAAAGGTGGATTAGAAACCAGGAGATCGTACCGCTGCGAGCAAGTCGTTGCATAATCTTGGATAGAACACTGGTATACGCCGATACGATCCCAGAAGGGCGATCGCGTAACATTCTCCCTCGCCTGAATACAAGCATCTGCATCTATTTCTACCGCATCGATATTCGCGAGCGATCGCTGCGCCAACATCAGTGCCAGTAAACCCGTCCCCGTGCCGATATCGAGGATGTGTTGTGCGCCTGTGGTATCCGTCCACGCCCCCAGTAGGACACCATCAGTACCCACCTTCATGGCGCACCGATCCTGAAAAATAGTGAACTTTTTAAAGTGAAAGTACGGATTGGGAATTCTAGCCACACACTTGGGTAAACTACTAGGGAGCGTCTATATCCTAAGCACAGATCGGTTTTCGGAGATTATATGCTGGAACAAGGGAAAAAGTACCGTCTGGTAACTAGAAGCGATTTTGATGGACTCGCCTGCGCGATTTTACTGAAGGAACTTGACCTTATTGATGATATAAAGTTCGTCCATCCCAAAGATATGCAGGATGGCAAAATAGAGGTGACCAGCCGAGACATCACCACTAACTTACCCTATGTAGAAGGCGTCGGTCTAGCTTTTGACCACCACTTCAGCGAAACGATTCGCCATGAAACAATTAAGGCCAATCATATTATCGATCCTGATTCCCCCTCAGCCGCCAGAGTCGTCTACAACTACTTGGGTGGGCAAAATAAGTTTGCCAATATTTCTCCGGAAATGCTGGAGGCTGTAGATAAGGGAGATTCTGCTCAATTCACAATTGAAGAAGTCCTCTATCCACAAGGGTGGGTACTCCTGAATTTTCTCATGGATGCCCGCACGGGTCTGGGACGCTTTAAGGACTTCCGCATCTCTAACTATAATTTGATGATGCATCTGATTGACTACTGCAAAGAACACACAATCGAAGAAATCTTGGAACTGCCTGATGTCAAAGAAAGAATTGATGTTTACTTCGCTCAGGAACAAAAATTTAAGGAACAGATTCAGCGGTGTGCCACCATTTATAATAACCTGGTGATTCTCGATTTAAGAAATGAAGAGACTATCTATGCAGGCAACCGATTTGTAATTTATGCTCTTTTCCCGGAATGCAATATTTCAATTCACCAAATGTGGGGTCTGCAACAGCAAAATACAGTCTTTGCCGTGGGTAAGTCAATTTTCAATCGCACCGCCAAAACCAATATTGGTGAATTGATGCTGAAGTATGGCGGCGGTGGTCATGCGAATGCCGGCACTTGTCAAATTGATAACGATAAGGCAGATGAGGTATTAAAAGAATTGATCGCTCAGATTAATGCTGACGGTTAAAGTCAATGGGAGGTAGGGGCACGGCATCCTAAAAGCTTTGAGTAATGCGACAAAAGTTACTGATGCCGTGCCCCTACGATGATGTATTGCTTGAGGAGAGAACTCGAAAAGCAATCCGCTGTAAACGGGAGAGAGTCAAGCTACTTATCCTTATCCCCAAATGCAGATACCCCAAAAAATAGCATCAGCAAGCCGCCGATTAATATAGCCAGGGCTAATCCGCCTGTTACTAAGTCCAATAGGTTTGTTGTTTCCATGATTGGCGATCGCTTCAAAATATAACGTACTTCCCGGTTAGCTTTCTCTGTTTTCTGGCAGCGGCATCCACTGAGTAAACCTAGCCGCTTGACCGCAATACTGATGATTTTCATCGAGCAGGTTCCAAACGGTAAAGTCTGAAACCATTTACCGTTTACCAGTGCGAGAAATGCGGACTCCCCGACCATTGGTAACATAACCCTTGGTTGTCACTTGGTTGAGCAGACGCGAGCGTTCCTCCTGTTCTATTGGTTCGGCTGAATACCTTGAAGGCATCTGGGTCAATTGTTCCCAATTGAGTTGCATCAGTTCCAAAGCTTTGCGGTTTCCGTAGTTGAAAATCGGGTCTGGCTCGCTCTTGTGAGAATATACCGGAAAAGGCGCTTCAAATAATGCCTGTGCTATTTGGATAGGTGAGCCACTAATTTCGATTAGAGAATGTCCTGCCCAATGCTTAAAGCTGTTTAGTATGCGTTGGGTGTGAAGAATCAGTTCCTCTTGTTGCCAGGGAAATAGGATATTGGCGTTCATAGGTTAATTGCGTGCGTTCCCATAGCGAAGGGAGGCATATCGCTCCCTCCAGTCAGAAGGAATCATACCAGTTTGTGGCCTATTCCGGTATCAACCGCCCAGCAGCAGGGAGCCTGGTACCGCCTTCTTAATCCAGTCCGTAACTAGAATTTGTTCAGACTCAAAAGTATCAATCTGTTCCCCGTTTAAGTTGCGAAAAGTAACTTCTTGGGGAAGCTTAATCTCTTCACCCGTTGGCATTATCATGCTTTTAATCTGCGAAACCTCAAAACGACGCCTGGTATAAAACACAACATATTTCCCACCTTCTCCAGCTAAAACCTCAGCTAAACAACCATCATTTCGATAATCGGTTACTTTCGATTTCATGCGTGGAAATAGGGCGGTTGTGCGATTGGCTTTGAAAAAGGGAGCGCGTGTTTCTCGCGACCAGTTGACGCGCAGGGAAGCAGGATCTGACAAAATTTTGCCACAAATTCTCTCAATATCTACGGCTACATCACCCTCCTGTTCCAGATGTCGCAAGTCTAAGCGTACCGTATGCAAACCTGCCGCTTGTAATGCATCTAATTTGTCAAGAATAAACTGGTCTTTGTCGAGGAACATGAAGGTTCCATGCGCTGTTTCCAAAGTAGGGAAATGCCGATTGGGATTGTCTGCAAAAGCAGCAGTAGCTTCCAAATAGAGAGGAGAGTCTGGATTAAAATTCTCCTCTGCTAAATGTTCTGCTAGCAGACTTCGCGGCGAGTAAAACAGTAAAATTTGTCCTACACCCAGCAATTCGCAGGCGACGGGAAGCGCTTGGCAATATTCAATTAGTTTTTCTTCAGGTAGTTCGATGGATAGCACGAGACGTTCCAAAGATCCAGAAAAAATTTCGCACCACCCTAAGAGGGATTCCAGATTATGATTGCCTGTTTCAACAATTAACTGAAGCGGGATTTCTGGGAAATGAATTAACAGCCAATAAGCGACACCAGGATCGCAAACGCGGATTGCTGCAAAGCGGGTGAGGTCCCAATTCTGGATGCGATCGCATACACTTTTCATCGCCCGTTCAGGCATCAATATATCCCAAACCAAAACCGGGCGCAGTCCTCGATTCCTAGCTTCTGCCGCTAACAAAAGTACCTTGTCTTCTGAAAGTTTCCCCTGTCGAGCTAATAACGCAGGTTCCAACAATACCTCATGCAAATTGGGAGCTTTAGCGCATCGCTCAATATCGGCAATAGAAGAAACAAAAGTATTAAATTGCATATAATTTAACCCCCCTTGGCAAGGGGGGCAGGGGGGATCGTGACTGTTTTAACTTCTTGGGCAAATCGAACTACATTTAGTTTGGCGACATCTAGGTTTATGGGTGCATCAATTTTGGGAATGCGAACAACGCTATCTTGTCGCATGGAATTTATGCGACCGCCCGTCACCGAAAATAACCGATCGACCTTCCAGCGTATCGCTTCCCCCTCAAATGGAATAATTTCAATTTTATCTCCAATTGCCAAAGGTTCAACCAATTGCAAAACAATTTCTTGGGGCGTTGACTCGACGACAATACCTAAATATTGATGCGTTCCCGTATTAATTCCCGATAGCTGTCCGAACACCGAATCCCTTCCTGCTGGCGTTTCCAACGAACCAGAAAAGTAGTCTCGATGGGGAACGGATTGCAGTTCTGCTGCTGCAAATTGAAGCATTTCTGCATTCAATTTCCCGTCGGCATAGGCATCAATTAGTTTTCTATAAACCTTGCAAGTCAGGGCGACGTAGAAGGAAGATTTCATCCTTCCTTCGATTTTTAAAGAACAAATCTGATGTTTAAAAAACTCTCCAATCTGATATATTCCCCATAAATCTCTAGAAGACATGAACGTTACTAAATCTTCCTGTTTCTGAGCATCACTTTCTAACTGATAGGGCAATCGACAGGATTGAATGCATCCGCCTCGATTAGAATCTCGCCCTGCTGTAAAGTTAGAAATAGTGCAATGACCGGAATACGCCATGCACATCGCCCCGTGGGTAAACATTTCCACATCGATGCCCGAATGCTCTCGAATTGCACCAGCCTCGGCTATACTAAGTTCTCGACCGACAATCAGGCGCTTGACTCCGATCTGCTTCCACAAACGCCCCGCATAAGAGTTGAGGCAAGAAGCTTGAGTCGATAGGTGGATGTTGAGATTGGAACTATTTTTAATGACGCGAATCACGCCGAGATCGGAGACAATTGCGCCATCGACGCCGATGGCAGAGAGAAACTGACAATAGTCTGCCAATCCCTCAAAATCGGCATCGTGGAGAAAAGCGTTGAGCGTGATGTAGACTTTAGCGTTGTGCTGATGAGCAAATGCTACACCCAAGGCTAACTCAGAGTCGGTAAAATTGTCCGCCCGCGCCCGCAAACCATACTTTTGCCCTCCTAGATAAACGGCATCTGCACCATAGGCAATGGCGACTTTTAACCGTTCCAAATTTTTAGCCGGGACTAGCAGTTCTGGTTTCCACATGGCAACAAGTTTATCGATGCGGGAACTTTTATTTTAGCGGTATTTGCCAAATTTTAATACTTTTGTCACCGCTACCCGTGGCAACAGTATGCCCATCGGGACTAATCGCCAGCGGGCTAATCGGCAAATTATTCCCATAGTTAAAATCCCCTTTAAGCGTGCGAATTTCTTTTCCGGTGTATAGATTCCACATTTTGATAGTTTTGTCAGCACTTCCACTGATAAGCGTTTGCCCATCCTGTGCCATTGCTAGGTAACTTACAAAACTGGTATGGCCTTTTAGGGTATTAATTTCTTTTCCGCTAGCAATATCCCAAATTTTGATAGTTTTGTCAGCACTGGCGCTCAATAATTTTTTCCCATCTAGACTAATGGCTAGGTAATTAACAAAGCTGGTATGTCCAGTTAGGGTGCGAATTTGTTTTCCCGTTGCCAGGTCCCAGATTTTAATATTTTTGTCCGCACCCGCGCTAAATAATGTTTTTCCATCCTGGCTGATTGCCAGAGAATTTACCGAGGTTAAATGCCCTTTAAGCGTGCGAATTGCTTGCCCATTGGATAAGTTCCAAAGTTTAATAGTTTTGTCGGCACTGGCGCTGACTAATGTTTGCCCATCGGGGGTAATGGCGAGATAATTCACATACCCATAATGGCCTTTGAGGGTAAGAATTTCCTTGCCGGTGGCCAGATTCCAAAGTTTGATAGTTTTGTCGGCACTGGCGCTGAATAAGGTTTGCCCATCGGGTGCGATCGCGAGATAATTAATAAAGCTATTATGGTCTTTAATTGTGCGAATTTCCTTGCCGGTGGCCAGATGCCAAATTTTGATAGTTTTGTCAGCACTGCCGCTAATTAATATTTGACCATCGGGACTAAAAACCAGGGAATTAATAAAGCTGGAATGTCCGGTAAAAATTTTGACTGGCGAGATATTTTCAATCGGGTTAATTTGGGAATTGCAGTAAAATTCCCAACCTCCATATCCTCCCAATGCTACAGCTAAAGCCACGTATCCTAATAATAGCCATTTTTTATTCTGCCTTATAACTTTACTTGGAATTAGGGAAACTTTGGCTGAAGATTGCATCAATATATTGCTGCTACCAGACGCCGGAAATTTAGCATAATACATCTCCTGGGAAATTTTAGCTAAACAGTCTATAATTTCTTGGGTATTTTTAGGTCTATCTGCTGCTTTTGGAGCAATTAGATCATCAATAAAATTGGCAAGTGGTAACGCTAGGTCGGGAGCAAAATTGCGCCAGTTTAATTCATTTCTAATTGCATCATAAATTGCCTGATTGGTCAGGTTCTTGCCCGTGAGTAAATAAACAAAAGTCCGTCCCAAAGAATAGAAATCAGATTGGGGTACGGCGTGACCTTGTTCTTGTTCTGGAGCCGTGTAGCCAGCGGAACTTACCTTTGTAATGCTGCCCGTTCCGCTCACTGCTGCCAGGTAAGTATAGGTCATTTCTCTAGCAGTGCCAAAGTCAATTAATACCAATTGACCGTTGGGGCGGAGCATGATATTTTCTGGTTTTATATCGCGATGAAAGTAGTTTTTTTCATGGACGAGATGCAAAATTTCTGCTAGTTGTTTTAACCAATTTAGCGCTTGGTCTGCGCTGATGGGGTGATTGCCTTGTTGCTGCATCCATTGTTTTAAATTTGGCCCTTCAATTTTTTCCATGACGATGCAATGCAGCGGCTCCTTTGCACCTCTAGGAAAAAATTGAAAGTATCCATCTGGCTCGATTCTAGGAATTCCTGGATGGTTTAACTGACTCAATACTACCGCTTCTTGTTGGAATAGTTCGACGGCTTTGGGATTGGTGTTGTGATCTTCTTTTAAAACTTTGAGGATTTTGGGGGTTGACCCGTCAAATGCTTCATAAATCTTGCCAAAGCCGCTTTTGTCGCTTAAAAGGCGCATTACTAGGTAGCGCCCTTTTAGTAACAACTCCGAACCGCAGTGACGACAAATGGGACTATTGGCGTTGGCGGCGTCGTTAGGCTTGGGACAGTTGGGATTGATACAGTAGCTCATAGCTGGCTACGAAATTCCTCTATCTTCAGTGTAAATAATGGCTCTTTTTTTTCCTGGAGGGATTAGGGGGATTAGCAAGCAATGGTACAAAAGCGAATCCCATCCACCCTGACGCAAACACCAAAGTTTCTATGAAAAATCGTTGGTTTGGCAACTAGAGATAGCAGCTGGAAACAAAGGTGATAGGAACGCCCTTGGGTAAGTCCTCAACCAATGGGAATTGACACGGCTTGCCTTTAATGGTAGGTCAAAACCCTTTCGATGGTGCTGACCAGACTTGCTAAGCTGATTCATACAGTATTTATTGCCGGATAGGGGCGGAGGAAAACCTGTGGAAGTCTCCCTCGAAAATTTATGGAGCCAGGTTCTGGAGCGATTGCAGCTACAGTTGAGCCGCCCTACCTTTGAAACTTGGATCAAAACCGCCACTGCGGAACAACTGGAAAATAACTGTCTGGTGATTCGCACGCCGAATCCATTTGCTCGCAGTTGGCTACAGAAGTACTACATCAAAACCATCGCAGAGGTAGTGCAAGATATTTTGGGTCAGTCGGTGGAAATTTACATTAGCGTCGTCCAAGGGGATGAAAATATTACCAGCGATATGGAAATTTCTTGGCCTCTCCCAGTCAATCCCAATCCGCCAGAAGTTACGTCCGGTCAGCGACCCAGACCGACGACGTTAAATTCCAAGCATGTTTTCTCGCGGTTTGTGGTAGGGTCTAACAATCGCATGGCTCACGCTGCTGCTTTAGCAGTCGCCGAATCTCCAGGGCGCGAGTTTAATCCCCTGTTTCTCTGCGGGGGTGTTGGTTTGGGAAAAACTCACCTGATGCAAGCTATCGGTCACTATCGCCTCGATATTAGTTCGGATGCCAAAATTTTTTACGTTTCCACCGAGCAATTTACCAATGATTTGATTGCGGCGATTCGCAAAGATAGTATGCAAAGCTTCCGCGAGCATTATCGCGCCGCCGATGTATTGTTGGTGGACGATATCCAATTTATTGAAGGGACAGAATATACCCAAGAAGAGTTTTTCCACACGTTCAATACGCTGCACGAAGCCGGAAAACAAGTGGTTTTGGCGGCAGATCGACCTCCGAAGCAGATTTCCCGATTGCAAGACCGCCTTTGTTCCCGGTTTTCCATGGGGTTGATTGCTGATATCCAACCGCCGGATTTGGAAACGCGGATGGCGATTTTACAAAAGAAGGCGGAGTACGAAAATATGCGCTTATCTCGCGATGTAATTGAATACATCGCGACGAATTACACCTCGAATATTCGGGAACTGGAGGGTGCTTTAATTCGCGCTGTGGCGTATATTTCGATTTCCGGGTTGCCGATGACGGTGGAAAATATTGCTCCGGTTTTAAACCCGCCAACGGAAAAAGTCGCGGCGACGCCGGATGCGGTGATCATGGTGGTGGCGGATGCGTTTGAGGTGTCGATTGAAGATTTGAAGGGTAACTCGCGACGACGGGAAATTAGTATGGCACGCCAAATCGCCATGTACTTGATGCGCCAACATACGGATTTGAGTTTGCCGAGAATTGGCGAGGAGTTTGGCGGCAAGGACCATACCACGGTGATGTACAGTTGCGATAAAATTTCCCAGTTGCAAAAGACCGATTCCAATATGGCGAATACCCTGCGCCAGCTGAGCGATCGGATTAACCTCGCCAGCAAATCCCCCAATCGATCCTAATAGGGGCAGGTGGGCAGGTGGGCAGGTGGGCAGAAGAAACCAAGTACGCTCACCGATCTGGGTTTCCGAACTGAGAAACCCGGTTTCTTTGCCTCAGTCCTGTAGAGATATAGGTCGAAACCCGGTTTTTGGCTTCGTCGTGGATAATGCTTAAATGTAAAGGATTGCAAAGAATGTCAGCAACTGTGGAAATTTTGTGGAAAAATCCATAGTTTGAGCGGAAACAGTCATAGAGTAGACAGGACTTACGCCAATCACCTTTGTTTCTCTGAAAAAGGTTTCTGCCCTCGTCGTGCATAAGTCCTGGTATAAATACTCTGTGGAAAACCCAGCCGATTTTTCCACAAGTTTTCCACAGGCTATCGGTTCCGGAAACCGCAATACGGAAAGAATTAGCCGACTTTTTCCACATTTTCCACAGTCATTACTACTGCCGATATTAAAAATTACACTCGTTCAACCAAGTAACGAGGGCGCAAAGTCTTTTTCAGGACTTACGCTTGGGCGTTCCTATCACCTTTGTTTCTTTTTCAGAGAAACCCGGTTTCTGCGAAAAATCGTGGGTTTGGCAACCAGAGATCAACGTAGAAACCGGGTTTCTGGCAACGCCCTGGCGTAAGTCCTGATATAGTTAATTGTGCGAAACACTGTTTTTTCCCTCCCACCTGCTCACCTGCTCACCTGCTCACCTGCTCACCTGCTAGCCTAACGCTACCTCTGCAAGCGGACATGATATGAGTCCTGTTTTTGTTTTCCCGATGGGCAATACAGGTAGTACGATCGGTCAAGTCACTGAAGACAGACACACATCCCATGAAGCTGGTTTGTACCCAGAACGACCTGAATGCCAACCTGTCGCTAGTTAGTCGTGCAGTTCCCTCAAAACCTACCCATCCCGTGTTAGCCAACGTGCTGCTAACCGCAGATGAAGAACAACAACGGGTAAGCTTAACAGCTTTTGACCTGAGTTTGGGTATCCGAACCAGCTTTGCTGCAACTGTGCAAGCTGGCGGGACTTTCACCCTACCGGCAAAGCTGCTCAACGATATTGTTTCCCGTTTACCAGAAGCGGAAATTACTATCGACGATGAAGCGGGAGAATACTTAGTAACCATAACAGTATCTGGTGGACGCTACCAAATCCGGGGAATGGGAACCGAAGAATTCCCAGAACTACCGACGGTAGAAGATGGTCAAACTATCTATATTCCATCTGAGGCTTTAATTGCAGGATTGCACGGGTCTTTATTTGCGACGAGTTCTGACGAAACCAAGCAGGTACTCACAGGAGTTCATTTTACTAGCCAAGAAGATGGTATAGAATTTGCCGCGACGGATGGTCATAGACTCGCGGTGGTTCAAACTGAAGTTGCACCCGGTGGTGAGGAAGAAACTGCTCCCGAACCGATGACCGAATTGAACGTTACCGTTCCGGCAAGAGCGTTGCGGGAAGTAGAGCGGATGCTGGGGACGCGCCAATCTACCCCATCGGTTGTTTTGCATTGCGATCGCTCTCTGGTAGTCTTTGAAATCGGCGACCAGCGCTTAACTACCCGCTTGTTAGAAGGACAGTACCCAGCTTATAGTCAACTGATTCCCCGTCAATTTACCAGGTCTGCAATCATCGAACGCAAGCAACTTTTGAGTGCATTAGAGCGAGTTTCCGTTTTAACAGACCAGAAAAATAATATCGTTAAGGCGAAACTCGATAGCGACAAGCAAACACTAGCTTTAGCTGTAGAAGCTCAAGATATTGGCAGCGGACGGGAGTCGGTTCCCATTCAGCTTTCTGGAGACGATATTGAGATTGGATTTAACGTCAAATACTTGATGGACAGTCTCAAGAATTTAACCACTCCAGAAGTCGAAATGGAACTAGGTAATGCACTGAGTCCTGTGGTGCTGAAGCCTCTGGGAGGTGCGAAAGCAACCCACATCATTATGCCAGTACAAATTCGGTCTTAGGAATTTGGTAATAGGTAATAGCGTTCCCAGGCGCCGTGGTCACGAGGGTAAAAAACCAATTACCAATTACCCATTACCAATTACCCATTACCCACTCAATCCCTATGCCTTCCCAAGTTGTCGAAATTTTATCAGCAGAAGAAGTACGCCGCACGGTTAACCGCATGACTTCCCAGTTGGTGGAAAAGTCCCGCGACTTGTCTAAACTGGTGATGCTGGGAATTCATACCAGGGGCGTTCCCCTAGCTAAAATGATGGCGCGTCAGATTGAATTGCTAGAACAAGTCCAAGTCCCCGTAGGCGCGTTGGATATTACTTTCTACCGAGACGATCTCGATCAAATTGGGGTGCGGACTCCAGAAAAAACAGATATTCCATTTGATATTTCTGGTAAAACTATAGTGCTGGTCGATGATGTAATTTATAAAGGTCGCACGGTGCGAGCGGCGTTGAATGCAGTCCACGAATATGGTAGACCCGAAGCAATTTGGTTAGCCGTCCTAGTTGACCGGGGTCATCGAGAATTGCCAATTCAAGCAGATTTTATCGGTAAAAATTTGCCCACGGCTAAGGAAGAACAAGTTAAAGTTTACCTTCAAGATATGGATGGACGAGATGCAGTAGAGTTAATCAAGCCATAATGCAGTAGCCGATTATCTCATGAATAGAAGCTAATGGCTAATGGCTAATGGCTCATGGCTAATGGCTAATGGCTCATGGCTAATGGCTCATGGCTAATGGCTAATGGCTCATGGCTAATGGCTCATGGCTCATGGCTAATGGCTCATGGCTCATGGCTCATGGCTAATGGCTAATGGCTAATACCAGGGGAAATGCTATATTACGATCTGATAGCAATTAGCAATTAACAATTAGCAATTAGCAATTAGCCATTAGCAACTCCCAAGGTTCGTAACTAACCTGGAAAAAACGTAACTAAATAGATCGCCGTGAATTCAAAAATAACCTCACCAACAGAAACTCAAAATCGCAAGGCAGATCATTTGCGCGTCTGTCTGGAAGAATCGGTACAATTTCAACAAACTACAGGTCTAGAACGCTATCGCTTTACCCACTGTTGTTTACCAGAATTAGATTGGAATGAAATTGATATATCCACAACTTTTTTAGGGAAACAATTGGGCGCGCCCCTGCTCATTTCTTCGATGACAGGCGGAACGGAATTCGCCGGAATTATCAATCAGCGCTTGGCTAAAGTTGCACAAAAGTATAAGCTGGCGATGGGTGTGGGTTCTCAAAGGGTAGCGGTGGAAAATCCCGAAGTGGGGGGGACTTTTGCGGTGCGATCGCTCGCCCCAGATATCCTCCTCTTCGCTAATTTGGGCGCGGTACAACTCAATTACCAATATGGTCTAGATCAATGTCTCCGCGCTATCGATTTATTACAAGCCGATGCCCTAATTTTACATCTCAATCCCCTGCAAGAATCCGTTCAAACTAAAGGCGATAAAAACTTTCGCGGCTTGCTTGACAAAATTGCTGTTTTATGCAAAAAATTGCCCGTGCCGGTAATAGCCAAAGAAGTTGGGAATGGGATTTGGGCGACGATGGCACAAAAATTAATCGATGCTGGAGTGGCTGCTATCGACGTGGCGGGTGCTGGGGGAACTTCGTGGGCGAAGGTGGAAAGCGAAAGGGCAAAAGATGCGATGCAGCGGCGTTTGGGGGCGACATTTGCCGATTGGGGAATTCCCACGGCAGAGTGTATTACGAATGTGAGAGCAATCGCACCCAACATCCCCCTAATTGCCTCTGGAGGACTGCGGAATGGGTTAGAGGTGGGGAAAGCGATCGCTTTAGGTGCGGATATCGCCGGTTTAGCGTTGCCTTTTTTACAAGCAGCAGCTGAATCAGAAGCGGCGCTAGACACTTTAGCCGAGGTGCTAGTAGCAGAAATCACCACAGTACTGTTCTGCACCGGCAACGGGACTTTATCAGACTTAAAACATTCTCTTGCCTTGCAGAAGCTAGCATAGTTGATATTGGTCGGCGTTGGGTCGATCGATCGGGGCAGGTTGAGATATTGCTTGTTATACTCGCCCCGACATAACTGAAAGCAGAAAAATAAAAAATATGCGTGACTTTCTCAAATACACCTTCGCTAGTCTGGTTGGGCAATTGGTTTTCTGTATGCTTGCCGCCAGCGGACTGATTTTTCTGCTGATTGCAGCTGCAACTAGAGATACTGAACCACAAGTTAGGAATAAGTCGGTATTAGTTTTCGATCTATCCCTCAATATTACTGATTCAAGCCGCGCTTCGGGGACGGGAGAACTAATTCAACAAGCTGTATCGGGTGAGGAAGATAACTCGATTACCCTCCGTACTGTTCTGGACGCTATCGAAAAAGCGACTAAAGATCGGCGGATTGTTGGTATTTATTTAGATGGTAATGGAGAATCTGGCAGTGTTGGCGCTGGGTATGCAACGCTAAAAGAAGTAAGGCAAGCGTTGGAAAAGTTTAAAGCATCTGGGAAAAAGATTATTGCCTACGATGCTAATTGGGATGAACGAAGCTATTATTTAGGTTCGGTAGCGGATACGGTTGTGGTGAACCCGTTGGGCGCGATGGAAATGAACGGGTTACGCGCAGAACAAATGTTTTTGGCAGGCGCTTTGGAAAAATACGGCATTGGCGTTCAGGTAATTCGAGTAGGGAAATATAAGTCAGCCGTTGAACCATTTATTCTGGAAAAGTTGAGTGAGGAAAATCGCGCACAAACCCAAAGATTGTTAAACGATATTTGGGGGGAATTTCGCACTACGGTAGGAAAGAGTCGGGAATTAAGTCCGCAGCAAGTGCAAGCGATCGCAGACAATAAAGGTGTGCTAAATCCAGAGGAAGCACAGAAAGGTCGCCTCGTCGATAAAGTCGCCTATTTCGATCAAGTTGTCGCCGATCTCAAGCAACTAACCGACAGTAAAGAAGACGATCGCACGTTCAAACAAATCAGCTTACCCACCTATGGGCGAGTTTCCCCAAGAACTGTCGGCATTAAACGTCAATCTCGCCATAAAATAGCCGTGATTTACGCCGAGGGAGAGATTGTCAACGGACAAGGAGGCGTGAGACAAGTGGGAGGCGATCGCTTAGCGGGTCAATTACGCCGCCTGCGTCTGGATGATGATGTCAAAGCTGTTGTCCTCCGCGTCAACAGTCCCGGCGGTAGCGCTACGGCATCTGAAGTAATCCAGCGCGAAGTCAGGCTAATTCGCGAGAAAAAACCGATAATCGTTTCAATGGGCGATGTAGCGGCTTCTGGCGGTTACTGGATCTCGACTTATGCCAACCGCATTTTTGCAGAACCAAATACGATTACAGGTTCTATAGGCGTGTTTGGATTGCTGCTAGATGTGCAAAAATTAGCCAACAACAACGGCATTACTTGGGATGGGGTAAAAACAGGTCGCTATGCCGATGCCCAAACAATTTCTCGTCCTAAAACTGACCAAGAATTGGCAATTTACCAGCAATCTGTCAACCGGATTTACTATCAATTTTTAGGTAAAGTTGCTAACTCGCGCAAGCTATCAACAAACAAAGTGCAAGAAATTGCCCAAGGACGAGTTTGGTCGGGTTTGGCGGCGAAGCAAATCGGTTTGGTGGATGAAATTGGCGGATTGGATAAAGCCGTTGAATTTGCTGCCAAAGAAGCTAAGTTGGAAGATGATTGGGAGTTGCAAGAATATCCCCGAAGCCGTAGTTTAGAAGAACGGCTGTTTAAGAATTTAGGCGGCGATTCTGCTAGCGTCGATGGGGATGATTTTACGCCGAAAGCGACTCAATCCGATCCGCTTACAGTTGCTTATCAACAACTGCAAAAAGAGCTAACCATGCTGAAATCAATGAACGATCCGATGGGTGTTTATGCCCGTTTGCCATTTAATTTCCGGATTGATTAGATCGCGCTCCTAGGGGCACGGCATGATTAAATCTTGGATTAAGAACCGAAATATCTCTGATGCCGTGCCCCTACTTGGCGATCTGATTGATTAGGGTTTGTTTATTTGGTTTAATTTCCGGATTGATTAGATCGTGATGGTAGGGGCACGGCATGATTAAATCTTGGATTAAGAACCGAAATATCTCTGATGCCGTGCCCTGAAATCAATCAACGATCCGATGGGTGTTTATGCCCGTTTGCCATTTAATTTCCGGATTGATTAGA